>SHBB01000021.1 GCA_004213565.1 Sandaracinaceae bacterium | reverse complement strand
CAGCCGCGCCGCCTCCGCGAGCAGCGGCGTGACGATCGGCGCGTCGGCCGCCTCGCCCAGGCCTCGCATCGCCGCTCCGTGCGCGTCGGCCGCGCGCGTGGTCTCTTCGGCGTCGCCCTCGAGCACCGCGCCGAGCAGCGCCTCGGCCGCCGCGTGGAGCGGGCCGGTCGCGCCTCGGTAGGCGGCGGGGTCACGCTCCCGGAGCGCCCGCACCTTCGCCACGAGCTCGCTCGTCCGCGCGGGCTTGCCCGTCCAGACGACCTCCACGCGGAGCTCGGCCGGCCACTCGACCACGCGCGCGTCCTCGGCGCGCTCGCGCTCGAACCGCACGAGCCCGCCCAGCGTGGCCGCGGCCACGTCGGCGCCGCTGCCCTGAGGGGCGATGGCCCGGTGACCGCGGAGCGCCCACTCGAGCACGCGCCGCCGCTCCGCTGCGACGTCGCCTCCGTGATACGCGACGACCGCGCCCGCGGCCGCCGCCGAGGCCGCCGAAGACGAGCCGAGCCCGAGCTTGCGGTCGGAGCTGCGGAGCGCGCTGGCGTCGATGTGGAGGTCCATGTCGGTGGCGCCGAGCACGTCCTCGGCATGCTGTCTGGCTAGCAAGGCCTCGGGCGGCAGTCCCGCGCCCTCCGGTGAGCTGGCGCCTCGTTCGGGTGAGCCGTCGATCGGGGGTCGCGACCCGAGGGCGATGAGCCGCCGGTCCACGGCCGCGACGAGCGCCTCCGCCCCGTCGAGCACCACGTACTCCCCGGAGATCATGAGCTTTCCGGGGGCGCTGAGCCGGATCACGGCGCCCCGTTGATTTCGACTGAGATACGCTCGATCGAGATGCCGGGCCCGGGCTTCGTGACGATCGTGCGGAGCACGCCGTCGGTCGCCTCGAGCCCCGCCACCACCGCGTCCGCGTCCGCCGCCGTGCAGATGGCTTTGACGTGCGGGCCCGCGTCCATGGTCGCGCAGACCGAGAGGCCCTCGTCCTCGCGCAGGCGCCGCACCGCGTGCAGCGCGGCCACGCTCCCCGACTGCCAGTAGAGGACGGGCGGGATCGACGCCATCGCGACGCCATGCATCGCGAAGAAGCTCTGCTCGACGAGGGGCGCGAGCCGCGCGAAGTCCCGCTCCATCAGCGCGTCCTCGATCTCGGTGGTCAGGCGCCGCGTGCCCTCGACCCAGGCGTCGTAGAACATCGAGGAGTGCCGGCTCTCGCCCATCGCGGAGCGCGAGCCCACGGGCTTGCGGCCCTCGGCGGTCACCGCCACGACGACGCGCAGATCCCAGTGATCGGGCTTGGCGAGCTGCCGCGCCGCGAGATCGTCGCGTCCCTCGCGCCCGGCGGGCAGCTCCACGAAGCCGCCGAAGATGGAGCGCGCGGCCGAAGCGCTGGCCCGGCGCGCGCGGGCGGAGAGCTCCTCGAGCGACGGCGAGAGCCCCGCGGCTGCGCTCGCGGCGCCGGCCAGGGCGGCGAAGCCGGACGCGCTCGAGGCGAGGCCGGCCGCGGTCGGGAAGCGGTTGTCGCTCTTGACCCGCGCCTTGAGGTCGAGCCCGGCCTCGCGCCGGACCTCGTCGAGCAGCGCGGTGACCCGCTTCAGCTCGCCCGCCCGGGCCGGCTCTCCGTCCAGCTCGAACCGGTCGGCGTCGAGCGCCGCGTCGAAGACCACGGTCGTCTCGGTGACGAGGGGATCGAGGGTGATGGAGACGCTCGGGACGGCCGGTAGGTTGAGCGTGTCGTCGGCCTTGCCCCAGTACTTGGCGAGCGCGATGTTCGCGCACGCGGTCGCCTTCGCCGCGCTCGCTTGCCCGCTCATTGGGCACCTCCGACCCGGGTGGTGAAGGCGTCGTGGCCGGTCTCCCGGATGGCCTCCGCGACCTCGGCCGCCGCGTCCGCGTCGTCCGCGAGCGCGATCATGCAGCCGCCGCCGCCGGAGCCGGTGAGCTTGGCCCCGTGGGCGCCCGCGTGGCGGGCCGCGGCGCACATCTCCTCGAGGCGGGCGGTGGAGAGCATCAGGGTGTTGAGCAATGCGTGGTTCAGATTCATCAGCTGGCCGAGCCCGTACCAATCTCCGGACTCGATCGCCAGCCGCGCGTTCTTCACGAGCGACTCCACCGCGTCGAGCGTCTTCTGGAAGCGCTTCGGATCGCGCTCCTTCTGCCGCGCGACGCCGGCCACCATCGCCTTCGTCGAGGCGCTCTCGCCGCTGTCTCCGATGACCAGGTGCATCTCGCTCCGAGGCGCGATCGGCTCGAGCGGCTGCCCCTTGCGGAACTGCACCACGCCCCCGTGCGCCGAGACCGCGTTGTCGATCCCCGAGGGGTTGCCGTGGAACACCCGCTCCCAGGCCAGGGTGCGCTCGCCGATCGCCGCGTCCGGATCGGCCCGTCCCACCGTCGCGTCGAGCGCGCGGCAGACGGCGACGCCCACGGCGGCCGAGCAGCCCAGGCCCGCGCCCGCGGGGAGCGCCACGTCCACGCTCACCCGCACCGGCTTCAGCGCCTCGCGATCCGGGTGAGCCTCGACCAGCGCCGCGAAGGCGCGCGCCAGGTCCTCGTCCGCGTCCACGGCCAGCTCGAGATCCCAGGTCGGGATGTGCAGGCTGAATTCGTCCGCGGGCTCGGCGCGCCCCGTCGCCCCGCGCTCGATGCCCGCGGCGAGCGCGGGCGTCCCGTACACGACGGCGTGCTCGCCGACGAGGATCACCTTCCCGCGGCCGAAGGCGGCGCGTTCCAGAGCTCGACTGTCTTCCATGGGCTCAACGATCGCGGACTGCGAGCCGGTTCGCCAGCTCAGACAGCATCTCGGTGCCCGGCGCCCGCAGCGCGCGGGTCGAGAGCGCGTCGCGGGCCTCGTCGAGGAGCGTGCCCAGACGCGCCTCCACCCGCTCCCTGGCGCCGCACGACTCCAGGATCGCGGTCGCCCGCCCGACCTCGGCGTCGGAGGCGTCGCTCCGCCCGAGCACGGCGCGGATCGCGTGGAGCTCCTCGAGAGAGGCCTGCTCCTCGGCCGCGCGGACGAGCGCGGTGCGCTTGCCCTCGCGGATGTCCCCGCCGGCGGGTTTCCCCGTGGCGCGGGGGTCGCCGAAGGTGCCGAGGAGGTCGTCCCGCATCTGGAACGCCTCGCCCAGCGGGAGCCCGTAGGCCTCGAGCGCCGCGCGCTCCGCTTCACTCGCGCCCCCGAGCGCCGCGCCCAGGAGCAGCGGCCCGCGGACCGTGTAGCTGCCCGTCTTGAGCTGCTGCATCAGCGAGACGTTCTCGCTCGCGAGCAGGTCGAGCTGCTGACCGAACACGACCTCCTGGTGCATCTCCAGGAACACCGAGATCGCGCGCGCCTTCGTCGCCGGGTCCCACTCGCCTCTCGCGAGGAGATCCCACGCCTGCGCCGACGCGAGGTTGCCCGCGAGGATGGCGAGGCTGGCGCCGAGGTGGGGATCGCCGCCGTGCGCCTCGCGCAGGGCGACGTGCACGGACGGACCGCCGCGCCGCTCCTCGTCGTGATCCATCCAGTCGTCGTGGATCAGCAGGTAGGACTGCAACAGCTCGAGCGCGGCGCACGCGTCGGTGACCTCGTCGGCCCGCCCCTCCGGACGCACGGCGCGGTAGGCGGCCACGAGCAGCGCCGGCCGCAGCCGCTTGCCTCCGCGGAGCGTAAGCCGGGCGACCGCCTCGACCAGCTCCACCGCTTCGGGGGCCAGCGAGGCCGCGCTGGCGCGCTTGTGCTCGAAGAAGCGGCCGAGGCGCTCGTCCACGAGGGAGCGAACCTCCCACAGCCAGCTCCCCTCCCGCTTCGCCAACATGTCGTCCGCCCGCCCGTCCTCTCTGCGCCCCTCGGACTCTGGGCTCGCGCCCGTCGAGCGTCAAATACGCCCCGGCCATCTCTTCGCAGGAACGCGAGACGGCCCCCTCTCGACTCGAGAGGGGGCCGCTTGCGGGGAGAAGGGCGAGGGTCGGGGCTCAGTCGTGGAAACAAGACATGGGGACGTTCGGGGGCGCCGGCTCGACGGCCCCGCAGCGCGACTGGACGTTGTCGTTCAGCGCCGTGAGCAAGAACCAGTCGGCGTCGATGTCCGGGTCGTCGTACTCGGCCTGCCAGCCCTCGTAGGTGCCGAGGAGCGCCGGCTCGATGCCGAGCGCCTGAGGACAGCTGCCGCCGTGGTAGAGCTCGGAGGTCGCGCGGAGAGCGAGGTACATGTTCAGCATCATGAACGCCTTGCCGCGGAGCGGATCGGCGAAGTGCGGGAACATGCCGCCCGGGTTCTCACCCGGCGCGAGCCCGTTGGCCACGGTGATGCTCTGCTCGACCGCCTCGCCCGTCTGGGCGTCGGTCCAGGTGCCCGAGACGATGAAGGCCGGCGCGCCCGAGCCCATGCCCGAGTCCGCGTCCGCGATGAGCTCCACGAAGAGCCCGCCACCGCCGCCGCGACGGCCCTCCTCGACGTCGTCGGCTCCGGTCCGGTTGCCGACCATGAGCACCGGGCTCGACAGGTGCGCGCCCGCCTCCTCGGCCCACGCCCGGCGCGCGCCGTAGATGCGGCCCACGCGGTAGCCGGGGGACGGGGTGACGACGAGCTCGAAGCCGGTCGCGAGCGGGAAGAGCGAGGTGCGGCCCTCGAGCCGGAAGATCTCCTCGAGGTCGTCGCCGTCCTGCGCGTAGTAGTACGAGCCGCCGCCGCCTTCGCTGATCTGCGCCGCGAGCTCCGGCCGGTAGCCCTCGCCCACGCCGACCACGCTGACGCCCGTGCCTTCGCGCGCGAGCGCCTCGCCGAGCCCGACGATCCGCATGTCGTCGGTGATGCCCGCGTCCGCGAGCCCGCTCGTCAGGAGCACGACGCGGTGCGCGCCGCCGAAGCCCTCGAGGCCCTGGGTCAGCTGCGCCGCGCGCGCGAGCCCGTCGTAGAGCGCCGCCTGCGCGTCCAGCCCGTTCAGGCCGCCGATCGCCGTGGCGAGCGCGGGATCGCTCGGCGCCAGGCCCTCGGCCAGGACCTGCGCGTTCTGACCGATCCGGACCACGCTGACGCGGTCTCCCGCGAGCAGCTCCGCGGTCAGGGCGCGGAAGAGGCGCGTCACGTTCTCGCTCACGAGCGCGGTGCGGGTGGTGTCCTCGATGGCCAGCACCACGTGCGTCTCCGGCCGCTCGAGCTCACGCGGGTCGACCGGCG
This sequence comes from Sandaracinaceae bacterium, assembly GCA_004213565.1. GTDB lineage: Bacteria > Myxococcota_A > Polyangia > Polyangiales > Sandaracinaceae > JAVJQK01. The sequence continues at coordinate 25,957 of SHBB01000021.1, read as the reverse complement.
TGTTCATCGCGACGAAGGCCATCGTCCAGTTGCTCTCCCGGTCGATGCCGGGCGCGACGGCGAGGTTGGCGTGCAGGCACACCGTGTCGCCGCAGTCGGCGGGCGGCAGGTCCACCGCGTGCTCGGCGAAGAAGCCGACCGGCTCGATCGTGTTGGGCCGGGGCACGTCGCCCGCGGCCACGATCGACCGGAAGTAGCCGATGTCCTGCGCCCCGCCCTGCGTGACGGTGCGCGAGCCGGCCGGCCCCATCGTCTCCGGGTCGATGGCGGCCCGCCCCGCCGTGTCGCTGCTACACCCGGCCAGCGCGACCAGCGCGGCCAATCCAAGAAACTTCTTCATCGCCTCTCCTCTCCGTACACGACCAGCGCCTCGAGGCGCGAGCCGAGCTGGTTGCGCCCCGCCCCACACGCGGGGTGCGTCGCCCACATCGTCTCCGCGCGGCCCACCCTGAGCCGCGCGCGTCGGCCGTCGGCCGCGTCTCTCTCGATCACGTCCCCCGGGTGCACGAAGGTGCGGTCGTCCGGGGGCCCAATCACCGCGGCCGCCGGGACCCGGAAGCCGCCACACTCCATGCGTACGCCCGCGCACTCCGCGTCCACGGTGTCCAGGCTCACCCGGAACGGCCCGTCGATCAGCGCGTCGACGCCTCGGTAGATCGTCAGCTCGCCCGTGCGCCAGACGGTGCCGTCCTCGAGCGGCAGATCGCGCACCACGTGCAAGCGACCTTCGCCGTGTGTGACGCGGAGCTCGGCGTTGCGCGCGAAGGGGAAGTCGTCCGGCGGCACGCAGATGAAGCCCTCGTGCGTGGTGCCGCTGGTCAGGTCCTCCAGCTCGACCGACACGCAGTCGTCGAGGGTCGGCTCCGCGCGCACCAGGCGCACCGGCGCGTTGGTCCACGTGGGGAAGCTCGACCAGTCGAAGCCCGTGATCGTGCCGTAGTCCCGGCAGCGCGCGCCGCCGTCGTACACGTCGACGGGAGGCCGCGCGTCGTAGCCCGACTCGGGCACGTCGAGGCGCAGCGCCCCGTCCGCCTCGGCCGTGATGAAGAGGCCCCCCTCGAGCTGCTCCCGGCGTCCGCCCTCGGTGTCGATCGGGATGGTCCGTTGCGACAGGCCGTCCCAGAAGATCACCGTCTCCGGCAGCCCCTCGGCGCTCAGGATGATCAGGTCGCACCCTCCATCGTGTCCGGTCGCGACGGTCGGCGTCGGCTCGGGCGCGAAGGGATCGGGGGGCGGACCATCGTCGGTCCGGGGGACCCCGGAGAGCGCGCGGTCGAGCGGCAGGACCTCGCCCGCCTCCACGATGAAGCGGGTGGCCGGCCGGTAGGCGTCGCGCGGGAGGACCTCGTCGAAGCGGTCGCGCACCTCGGCGCAGACCACGGTCGACTCGACGTAGCGCACCCGCAGCTCGAGCCGCGTGTCGGTGTCGTTCACGACGTAGGCGGCGGTGTTGTAGAAGGGCTCGGGCGTGGGCGAGGCGATCGACGCGGCGACGCCGAAGCCCACCGCGAGCCGCTCCGCCGCCTTGCGCGTCGAGTGGCCCATCGAGTGAGCGGCGCCCTCGCGACGGCCCAGGCGCCACGCGAACGGCAAGACCGCGAGCGCGACCAGGTCGGTGGGGTCGACGACGAAGTGCCAGTCGAGCCCGACCGAGGCGCCGACCGCGCGGGTCGCCTCGGCCACCGCGGGCACGAGGTTGGCGGCCGCGAACCACACGCCGACCAGCGCGAAGGCCACGCCGCGGCGTCGCGCGCCCAGGAGCGCCGTGAGGATCAGCGGCGCCACGATCAGCCCCGCGAAGTCGCTCAGCTTGCCCGTCAGCCACCCCGGCAACAGCTCCGCGCCCTTGAGCACGTGGTCGTTGACGACCAGCAGCAGGAGCGCGGCCACGAAGGCCGGGTGCCGCAGCGCGCGGCGCGCCGAGTCGGGATCCGTCATCTGTGCTCTCCACCCACGAGCTCAGGTTGAGCAACGATCGTGCCGCGCCAACGTGTGCCAGTCCAGATCGGGCTTGCCGGAACGCGATCGGCCGGCGACCCTCCCCGACGGTGACGATCCTGAGCGATCGATGGCACGGCCTGCGGAACGTGCCGCACGTGCGTCTCTGCCGGCTCCCGACGCCGGTGGAGCCGCTCCCGCAGCTCTCCGCGCACGCGGGCGCGGAGCTGTGGATCAAGCGGGACGACCAGAGCGCCGAGCACTACGGCGGCAACAAGGTCCGGAAGCTCGAGTACCTCCTGGGCGACGCGCTCTCCCGCAAGGCGGACACGCTCGTCACGGCGGGCGCGGCCGGCTCGCACCACGCGCTCGCCACCACGCTCTACGGGGCCGACCTCGGCTTCCAGACCCACGCCGTGCTCATGCCGCAGCGCTACGGGGTGCACGCCGAAGAGAACCTCCGCGCGCTGCAGATCGCGGGGGCGCACGCGCACCCGGTCGGCGGCGGCGCCGGGATCGTGCCCCGCATGACCGCGCTGGCGGCGAGCCTGCGCGTGCGGGGTCGCCACCCCTATCTGATCCCTCCCGGCGGCTCGAACGTGGCGGGCGTGATCGGCTACGTGGAGGCGGGGCTCGAGCTCGCGCGGCAGCTCGAGGCGGGGCAGATGCTCGAGCCCGACGCGATCTTCGTGCCCCTCGGCACGGGCGGCACGCTCAGCGGCCTCGCGATCGGGCTCGCGGCGGGCGGCGTGACCACGCCCATCTACGGGGTGCGGGTCGTGCCGCGCTCGCTCGCGCACCCGGCGCTCATCGCGTCGCTGATCAAGCGCACCGTCAAACACCTCCGACGCCTCGACGCGCGCTTCCCGGACGTGACGAAGCTCGCGCGGGCCCAGGTGGAGATCGACCACGGTGAGGCCGGGCAGGGCTACGGCGTGCCGAGCAGCGCCGGCCGCAGCGCGCTCCGGCTGGTGCGCGATCACGTCGGGATCGAGCTGGACGACACCTACACCGCGAAGACCTTCGCGTCGGTCCTCCGCCACGCCTCGGGCGCGCACGCCAAGCGGCGGCTCCTCTACTGGCACACGCTGAGCAGCGCCCCGATCGACTCTCGCGTGCGCAACGCGCCGCCGCTGCCGTCGTCCCTGCGTCGGCTCCTCAGGCGGTAGGTCTCGCAGGGGCGCCCCTTGGATCGTCGGTCTTGGTCTCGAGGAGCACCTCCACCACGCGGGCAGGGGCAGGGGCACGGGCAAAGGCAAGGGGGAGGTAGGTCGTTCAGCGACCTGCCTCCGGGCACCAGCGGAGGTGACGCAGGTCGTCGGCGCCGTTCTCGAAGTAGACCACGTGGACCCAGCCGTCCGGCGTGGTCGCGATGGCGGGCCAGCGGCCGACGTCTCCCACCGCGTCGAGGGTGCTCACCGTCCAGCTGCCCCCCGCCGGCCGGTGGGCGAGGCGGAGGTCGAGCCGCGGCACGGCGCTGGTCCCGACGACCTCGGGCGTCGCGTCGAAGGTCACCGCCCAGACGTCGCCCGCCGCGTCGACCGCGACGTCCGCGTACTCCTGCACCCGGTCGGCCTCGATGACCGTCTCGGGGGACCAGAGCCCGCCCGCAGGCCGGAAGGCGTACTCCAGGTCGTCGACGCTCTGCCGCCACGCGACCACGTGCACGCCGCCGGCCGCGTCGACCGCGAGGCCGCTCCGCCGCCCCACGCTGCCGGTCGTGAGCACGGTCGCGGGGCTCGCGAACGCGGCGCCCGCCGGCCGGAACAGGTAGCGCAGGTCGTCGGGCCCGTTGTCGTAGTAGACGAGGTGGAGGCCCCCGCTCGGGTCGGTGGCGAGCCGCGGCGCGAAGCCGACGCTCCCCATCGCGTCGAGGGTCACGTTGCTCCACCCGCTCCCCGGCGCGAGCGTCGAGAGGCGCAGATCCTCCGCGCTGCGGTCGACGTGCGCGATGTGCACCGTGCCGTCCGCCTCCACGACGAGATCGGCCTCGTCGCCGACGTTGCCCACCTCGTCCACCGTCGTCAGCTCGAACGGCGCCCCGGGGCTCGGACGGGTGGCGTACTCGAGGTCCGCGTTGCTGCTGTCGCGGTAGGCGATGTGGACCGCGCCGTCCGGACCGATCGCGATCGCCGTGCCCGCCGCGAGGTTGCCCGTCGCGTCGACCGTCTCGTGCTCCCAGATCCCTCCGCGCCCGCGCGACGCGTAGCGCAGGTCGGCGTCGGTTCCGTCCCGATAGACGACGTGCACCTGACCGTCCGCGCCGAGCGCCAGCCCCGTCCACTCGCCCTTCCGACCCACCGTGTCGACGGGCTCGGTGCGCCAGCGTCCGTCCGCGCCGCGGCGCGCGTAGCGGAGATCCTCTCGCGAGGCGTCCCGGTAAGAGATGTGCACCCCGCCCGCGGCGTCGACGCCGATGGACGTGTACTGACCCACGTTGCCCGTGGGATCGACCGTCTCGGTGGCCCAGACGCCGCCCGTCCGACGTGCGTATCGCAGGTCGTCGCTGGTGGTGTCGTAGTAGCTGGCGTGCACGACCCCGTCGCTGCCCAGCGCGATCGAGGCGTACTCGCCGACGTTGGCCGTCTCGTCGACGACCTCGAGGCTCCAGGCCCCGGCGGGAGGGCGCTGGGCGTACTTCAGGCGGTTGTTGGTCGCGTCGCGGTACACGACGTGGAGCCCGCCGCTCGGGTCGACGGCGAGGGCGGCGTCGCGGCCCACCGTGCCCGCGGTGTCGACGGCCTCCGTGGTGAAGCTGCCGAGGCTGCCTTCGGCGTGCATGAGGTCGCCCGCGGAGTCGTCGAGGTAGGCGATGTGCACCGTCCCGTCGGCCTCGACGCCGATCGACGCGTAGCGCCCGACCGTGCCCGCGCTCGCGACCGTCTCCGCGGTCCAGAGCCCGCCCGGGGGGCGGTACGCGTACTTCAGGTCGTTCGCGCCGTAGTCCTGATAGGCGACGTGCACGCTCCCGTCGCCGCCCACCGCCACGCTCCCGTAGCGTCCCACCGAGCCGGTCGCGTCGATGACCGCCTCCTCCCAGGTCCCGTCCGCGCGCCGGTGTCGATAGAGGAGGTCCCGGTTGGACAGATCGTGGAACACGACGTGCGGCTCTTCGTTCCCGTCCACCGCGACGTCCGTGTGATCGCCGACGTTCCCCGTGCTCGCGAGTGGGCCGAAGGTCCACCACCCACTCGGCGGGTGGTAGGCGTAGCGGAGGTCGTTCGCGGAGCTGTCCCGATAGCTGACGTGCACGCCCCCCACGGCGTCGAGCGCGACGTCGGCGTAGCGGCCCATGTCGCCGACCGTGTCGATCGTCCCGCCGATCCACGCGCCCGGCGTGCACCCGCAGTCCTCGTCGACCACGCCGTTGCAGTTCTCGTCCCCGCGCCCGCAGCCGTCGATCCCGCCGCTCGGGAGGCAGCCCCCGCAGGTGCCCGCCTCGCACACGGCATCCGCCGAGCAGCTCCGGCCTGCGCAGTCGTCGTCCGCGCAGTCGATCTGCCCGTCGCAGTCGTCGTCCCGGCCGTCGTCGCAGCGCGCCTCGGTGTCGTTCGCGCAGCCCGCGTCGGGCGTGCCTCCATCCGGGCGCGAGCCGGCGGTCGGCACGCAGCCGACGTCGGGGTCGCACCACTCGTCGCCGGCGCAGCGGAAGTCCTGCGCGGAGCTGAAGCAGATGCCCTCCGCGCACACGCCCGCGACGCAGTCGACGGCCGCGCTGCAGTCGGAGTCGTCCCCGCATTCGGGATCGGGGCAGAGCTCCGGCGTCTCGGGAGTGCAATCGGGGCGCGCGCACCGGCCGCCGCGGCAGCTCGTGGCCTCGGGGTCGCCGTCCGCGGCCGGGCAGGTCACCGCCTCGCAGTCGCGCGAGATCACCACCGTCACCGCCGCGTCGCCGGAGAGGGTCCGGATCACGCGCTGGGTGGCGACGAGCCCGCCGTCCGCGTCGCGCAGCTCCACGTAGATCTCGTGCGTGCCGGCGGCGAGCCCGGAGATCTCGCCCACGCGGACGCCCTCCACCCAGCCCTCTCCGCGCGCCGCGGCGCGATCGACGCGCCTGAGCACGCCGCCCGAGCCGACCTCCGCGCGCGCGCTGACGAACTCGAAGCCGGGCACGTAGTCCGTGCGCACGTCGACGAACACGGTGTTGCCCCCGATGCAGCCGGCGAGGGCGCACCCCGCGGCGATCAGGAGCGGGAGCGCCAGGCGCCATGCGCGCCCCTCGGCGCTCGTACGCGCGCGCAGGCCCGCGCCGGGGTCGCCTCCCTTCTCGACTTCCATCGGCGCATCATACGCGGCCGCCGCGCCTCGCTCACGTCAGCGCCCTCCAGCCATGCGCCGACGCGTGATAGATCCGGGTCATGCGATGGTCGCCGATCGGGGTCCTGTTGGCCTTCGGCTGCGCGCTCGGCAGCCTACCGGGCTGCTCGGAGCGCGCCGAGCCGTCGCCCAGCAATGAGCCCGCCGAGAGCGCGCCGCCCGAGATCGCGCGCCCCTACGAAGAGGGCGTCGACGCGCAGGCGCAGATCGACGCGGCCGTCGCGCGCGCACGCGACGATGGCAAGCGCGTGTTGCTCGTCTTCGGCGCCAACTGGTGTCCCTGGTGCAGGCGCCTCGAGCACACGCTCCGGAACGACGAGGGGGTCGCGAACGATCTGCGGGACGGCTTCCGGGTCGTGCACGTCGACGTCGGCGCGCGCGGCTCGGACGTCAACCGGCAGGTCGCCGCGCGCTACGGCGACCCGCTCTCGAACGGGCTGCCGTGCATCGTCGTGCTCGACGCCGAAGGCGAGGTCGCGCACGTGCAGGAGACCGGCTCACTCGAGTCCGGCGACCGTCACGACCCCGCGCTCGTGCGCGCGTTCCTGGCCCGGTGGCGGGCGGGCTGAGGCTCACTCGCTGGGCGGCGGGCCGCCGTAGAGCGGCATCACGCCGCCCCCTGCGTCGCGCCGACCCGCGTCGGGTCGGCTCGGGCCGGCGTCCACCGGCGTCGGGCCTCCGTAGGCCGGCGCGATGCCGCCGCCGTCTTCGGGGGTCACGCCGGAGTCCGCCTCGATCCCCGAGTCCGCTTCGGTGCCCGAGTCGCTCGACGTGCCGGAGTCCTGCTCGGATCCCGCGTCGGAGGAGGCGCCGCCGTCGCTCGGCGATGTGCCCGAGTCGCTCGCGACGCCCGAGTCCTCGTCGCCGACCTCGCCGCCGCACGCGCTGGCCGTGGACGCCGCGAGCGCCGCGCCGAACGCGAACGTCGCCGCGCGGCCCAGCCGTCGCACGGGCACCGCGGCCCGCGAGGCGACGCGTGAGCGGAGCGACATGGGCAGGGTCTCGCCGCAGAAGGGGCAGAGGCTCTCCGCCGCGCGCACGTGGCGCTGGCAGCCAGGGCAGGGAAGCAAGCTGTTCATCGAACCCTCCAGGAAGAAGCGGAAGCTACTCTACTCGACTCTCTTCTATTCTTCGGGCGCGCCGCCGTAGAGCGGGGCCGGGCCGCCGTCGCTCGGAGGCGCGCCGTAAGGCGGCGCGATGGGGCCGGAGTCGACCGGCTCGACGCCGGAGTCCACGGGATCGACGCTCGCGTCGGACTCCACGCCCGAGTCGGCGGGCGGCTCACCCCCGTCGTCCCGCCGGTCGTGGCTGTCGCCGCACCCGCCCGCGGTCGCCGCGGCGAGCGCGGCCCCGAACGCGAAGGTCGCGGCTCGCCCCAGCCGGCCCGCGGGCAGGACGGGCGCGGGGCGCGACACGATCGCGGCGCCGCAGAAAGGACACTCGGGCTCGTCGGCCCGGACGTGACGGTCGCAGCCGTCGCAAGGAAGCAGGTGACTCACGCGCGCATCCTCCCCGCGGCACTCTAGCTGAGGGTCGGTGCCGGTTCGAGGGGCGCGCCCTCCGGGGGCACGTCCTCGAGCACGATCGCGAACTCGCCGTGATCGAAGGGCAGGCCCGGGGCCTCCGTCTTGCGCACCACGCGCTCGCGCTTGCCCTCCCGCTGCCGCTCGAGCGCGCGGTGATGACAGTAGGGGTTGTTCCCGGCCTTGCCGAACAGGACGAAGCTCGTCCACGTGCACCCGGCGCGGCAGGTGTCCGCGTAGTAGCAGGTCCGGCAGTAGCCCCAGAGATCCTCGACCGTGCGGTCGCGCGTGTAGCGCAGCGGGGCCGAGCGCTCCCAGATGTCCTCCAGGGACGCGTCGCGAATGTTCCCCCCGGTCCAGGCCTCGGTGGGGAGCGAAGGGCAGCCCTTGATCGCGCCGTCGGCCTCGATCCCGAGCGTCACGCGTCCCGCCCCGCACGAGGCCATGTGACCGCGGGGCATCGTCCCCCGCAGCGTCGACTCGTAGGGCCCGAAGTAGCCGATGTTGTTGCCCGGCCAGAGCCGCACCTTCGCCGCGTCGCAGCGCCCCTTCAGCTCGGCGAGCATCGGGAAGAGGTCCAGGAGATCGTAGGGCTGCAAGAGGATCTCCGGCTCGTCGGCCGCGCGTCCCATCGCGACCGTGAGCTGGATCTGCCAGGAGTGGATGCCCGCGGCGATGATGTCGTCGAGCACCCGCGGCATCTCGGGCATGCTCAGGCGGTTGATCTGCGTGTTGGCGCTGACCTTGATCCCCGCGTCCCGCAGGTTGTTCAGGGCGTCGAACGCGGCGCGGTGGCTGCCCTTGACGCCCCGCAATCTGTCGTGCGTGTCTTCGACGCCGTCGACCGAGACGCTCACGCTCTGCAGGCCGGCCTCCGCGGCCGCCTGCGCGCGCTCCCGCGTCACGCCGCGCCCGCCCGTGGTCATCAGCGCGATCATGCCGCGCTCCCGGATGCGCCGGATGATGTCGAGCCAGCCGTCGTGGAGGTACGCCTCGCCGCCGATGAGGCTGACCTCGCGCACGCCGAGGTCCGCCATCTGGTCGACCAGATCGAGGCACTCGGCGGTGTCGAGCTGGCCCGGGCGGTCCTTCCCGGCTCGCGACCCGCAGTGCCGGCAGGCCAGATCGCACGCGAGGGTGATCTCCCAGACCGCGTAGATCGGTCGATAGCGCGCGTCGGAGGGGCGGGAGGCGAGCAGCGGCAGGTGCCGCTTGCCGGGCGGCGCCTCGGGCGCGATCGGCAGATCTCGCTTCGGTCGCGGCGCGTCCATACGGAGCGCGCGCTCGGCCGGGCTGAGAGGATCGGGGCCCCGCTGCTCTTCGCTCATCGTGGCCACCGTAGCAGCGACCATTGACCTGCGCGATGGAGGGGCGAACGATGCGAGCGATGACCTGGTTGAGACGGATCGAAGCGCGCGCGCTCAGGCACCTCTCGCCGCTGATCATCGCGCTCGACGAGGACGCGCCGCGGTCGCTGGTGATCCTGGGCGCGAGTGGATCGGGCAAGAGCAGCCTGCTCGCGGGCATCGCGGGGGAGCTGGACGCGGCGCTCGAGGGGCGCGCTCACCCGGCCGACGACGTGCGCGCGCCGATCGGGGAGGCGCGGGATCGCGCGCTGAAGCTCGCCCACCTCGGTCGCCCGGTGCGCGTCATCTGGAGCGATCCGGCCGTGGCCTCCGCGCACGCCGAGGGGCGGCTCGTGCTCGCCCACCTGCGCCTGCCGCGCGCGCCGAGCTTCCTCGCCGCGCCTCGCCCCACGCCCACCGACACCGATCCGAAGCCGCCCGACGCGCAGGTCGCCCCGCGCCTGGTACAGCTGTTGGTCAACCGCAAGACGGAGCAGACGCTGGCGCGCGAGAGCGCGGATCCGCTCCGGGAGCAGCTGCACGCCTCGTGGTTCCTCCGCGTGCGCTCGGCGCTGCGCAAGCTGCTGCACCAGCCCGGGATCGGCCTCGCCTTCGACGCGGGCGGCGTGCAGCTCGATCTCCCGGACGGACGGCGCGTGGGCTTCGGGGAGCTCTCGCTCGGGCACGCGACCGCGGTCACCCTCTGGGCCGAGGTGATGATCCGGGTGGAGGCGGCGCGCCTGCGCAACGGGGACGGCGCGCTCGAGCCGGACGGGGTGGTGCTGATCGATCACCCCGAGGCCAACCTCGACCCACGACTCCAGCGCGAGCTGCTGCCCGCGCTGGCCGAGCTCTATCCACGCGTGCAATGGATCGTGACGACGCACTCGCCCCTCGTCGCCATGAGCCTCGACGACGCGACGGTCTTCGACCTGGTGCGGCGCGAGGCGACGCCGAGCGGCGAGCTCCGCAAGCGGGGGATCGAGCCGCTGCTGCTCGCCATGCTCGGGTTCGCGGACGCGGCCCCGAGCGCGTCGAGATCCGCACCGAGCGTTCCGCCGCCGGCCGCGCTGCCGCCCCGTCGCCAGACGGTCGAGGGGCCCGGGCCGTGGAAGAAAGACGGCTGACCGATCAGCGGCAGTAGGTGACGCCCCAGCTCCGCGCCGTGCCCGAGCACGTCTCGCCCGCCTGGGTGCAGCTCGGCGGGCCCGGGTCGCGGCAGACCTCGCGGCAGGTCGAGGCGCCCGCCTCACGGATGCAGATCAGCCCGCCCGCGCAGGTGCCCATGCTGCCGCCGCAGGGCTGACCGACGGTCTGGCTGCCCTCGGGTCGACAGCCCGTGTAGCGCTCTCCGGTCTCCGGGTGCGAGGCGAGCGTGCACGCCTCCGCCGCGTCCGCGCAGTCTTGCGCGTAGATGTCGCAGCGGGCGGCGATGGGTCGACACACCTGCACGCACGTCTCCATCCCGACCCGACCGATGCAGGCGCCGTCCGCGCCGCAGTCGCCGATCGATCCGGCGGCGCACATCGGCGCGCACTCGAATCCGCCGCCGAAGTTGACGCACCACGTCCCGGGCCCGCACTGCGAGTCCCGCGTGCACGCCTCGCCGGCCACGAGCGCCGGGTCCGCGGTCAGGTCCTCGCACACGGTGCCCATGTCGCTCACCGCGCACTTCTGACCCGACGGGCAGCTCGACGGGTCGAACGGGTCGCAGCTCCCGGTGGGGGTGCACGGCATCGAGACCGGGCCGCCGTCCACGCCGCCGTCCGTCACGCCGCCGTCCGCCATGCTGCCGTCCATCGCGCCGCCGTCCATCGCGCCGCCGTCTCCGTCGACCACGCCACCGTCGTCGCCCGCGTCGATGTCGCCGCCGCCATCGCCACTCCTCCCCGCGTCGGCGTCCATCTGCGCGGCGTCGCGGGAGAGCGACGCGTCCCCGCGTGGGGTCCCCTCGCGCCGGCAGCCGCCAGCGAGCACGAGGACGAGACAGAGGGCGCCGAGGGAGTGGATGCGAAGCATGAGGCCTCCAGCTTACCCGAGCTTGGGCCGAAGACCGCGGTGCCTACGCTTCGATACCTCGAAAGGAGCACTCATGCGAAAGACGCCAGAGCACATGTCGAGGTCGTCGGTCTCGAGCTGCGCATCAACTCTGCTCGCCCTTCTCTTCGTCTCCGCCTGCGGGGGCGGCGCCGCCGAGCCCGCCGAGCCGACCACGGGCGGCGGAGAGAGCGACACCGAGGTCGAGGTGGTCGCGCCCGAGCAGCCGGAGGCGCCCACCGCGGCGCTCGCGGAGCTGAGCCCGACCGAGGGCAACAGCGTGAGCGGGACCGTGCGCTTCGTGCAGCAGGGGGAGCTGGTCCGGGTCACCGTCGACCTGACGGGGCTGCCTCCGGGCACCCGCCACGGCTTCCACGTGCACGAGCACGGGGACTGCTCTGCGCCGGACGGCACGAGCGCGGGCGGGCACTACAACCCGGGCGGCCACGACCACGCGCTTCCCGAGGGGACGCCGCGTCACGCCGGTGACATGGGCAACGTGGAGTCGGACGCGACCGGCGAAGTGCACGCGGAGCTGACGTTCGACAGCTTCCGAGTAGACGGTCGCGTGGACGGCCGCGCAGACGGCGACGCGCCGCCGCCCGTGATGGGCCGCGGCGTCATCGTGCACGCCGAGCCCGACAACGGCGGGCAGCCCACGGGCAACGCGGGCGCCCGCCTCGCCTGCGGGGTCATCGAGCTGGAGTCGCTCCGATGACTACGTGACTCAGGGGGCATAAGAGGATCCTCGGAAGGGAAGCGGACAGGCGACCGCATCAAACGCCACAACGCTGTTGTCGGATATCGTCCAGCTGGTTGGTACGCCGCTCCCGGGACCGCCAATCTCGACATACGACGACCACGTGTCCGAGTAGGCGAGGTTGTTGGTCACAGTAGCGTAGGATGTCTGGGTTCGATGGACTTTGAACAGCTCAGGAGCAGTATTGCACGTTACATTCGTGTGGAAATGCTGGTCGCTCACTGCATCCACGCCGCACGTGGAGGCGGTGCACGTTCCGATCGCGACACCTCCATTGTTCAAATAGTTATCGAAGGCATGGTTGAATCGGCTTGAACCGTGGACTCGGTAGTTGTGTTTGATCTCCTCCGTGGTGAAACCCTCGTTAGTGAGAGTGTTTCGTTCGAGCACCGAGCCCAATACATCGATCAGTCGGACCGTGGACTCTCTCTGAAGTCCCACCGTCTGGTAGGAGATAAGGTCGTTCTCGAACACTCCAACGTATTCCGATTCACAGCCGAATCCGTTTCCCGCATAGATACTGTATCGTGGGCTCTCAATGTCATTCGCCCAGATGAGAACGCGGTGCGCATACCTAATGTCGATAGCCGCATCGTCGCCGCGCCAGTTGGTAATCTTTGAGCCTACAATTCCCACGTCGAGGACGGGTTCGTCACACGGGCTGCCTGAGATCGTGAATGATGGTTCGAGAAATTGAACCGAGTTGAAGATGCCTCCAACGATCTCGATCCTCTGCGTTCCATCACCAAGAATGACCGATCCTAGTTCGGAGCCGTTGACTTCGAGCCGGATGTCGTTCATCGCCTCTAGGTTCACGTCATATGTTGGCGCAACCACCGTAGAGGTGAAGTAGATGCGCGTGTGACCCTCGCTTCTCGCAGTGTCTAGTGCTGAGTCCAACTCGCCAATGGTGCTGACTCCCACTTCCCACCAGATCTCTGGCGCAGTGGGATACTCGAAGTAGTAGGGCGACGAGTGAGATGGCACTGCGCTCAGTTCCGCTCTCGTCGAGCCTACTGAATCTCCAATGGTGTTACCGCACCCGACCGATGCGAGTATCCCGCCTGCCAGCAGGTAAAATTGTGAACTTGTCACTCTGACCTCCTTGAGAGGTCAAGGCGCACTGCAACACGTGTACCTCGATCACCGTCCACCTCGGGCTGTGATTCCCCGTACTGAGGTGTGTCACAGGGGCGCGACCGCTGCATCACGCCCCGCGACCGTCTGGCGCGGTTCCCTGGCCGGGCTCGGCTCGGTCGTGTGTCAGGGCGTGCGTCGGACGCACATGTCGGGTCCAGGTCGCGACTCACAGATGAGCGAGCCGTTGCAGGCGGCGTTGGGAGAGCAGCACGGCTCGCCTTCGCCGCCGCAGGTCTCGCACACCGCTCCCGAGCACACGGCGTAAGGGGCGCTGCACCCGATCCCGCCCGGGCAACACGGCTGTCCCGGCCGCCCACAGGCGCCGCCCTGGCAGGATCCGGAGCTACAGCTGCCGATGCCCGGGCCGCAGCTGTCGCCGGCGCCCACGCAGGAGCCTCCCACGCAGCAGCCGCCGGCATCACACGCCTGGCCGTCGCAGCACGGCTGCCCAGGGCCGCCGCAGGGCTGACAACGGTCGGTGCCTGGCACCGACGGGCAAGCGAGGCCGGGTGACGTGCACGACCGCCTGGTGCCAAACCCGCTGAACGGGCAACAGACTTCGCCCATACCGCCACAGCTGAAGCTGCCGCCGTCCGTGCACGACCCCATCGAGCACATCGTGCGGCTTCCGCAGGCGGCGCCATCGGCCGCGCAGATGCCCTCGAGGCAGCAGCCGCCGGCGCAGTCACGGCCGTCGCAGCAGGGCTCGCCCATGCCGCCGCACGCGACCACGCCGCCGAGGTCGCAGACCATGCCGCTCACCCCGGTGGGCGCCTCGCCCGAAGCGAGACACGCGCCCGCGCTGCAGCAGCCGCCGCCGCGGCAGGTGTCGCCCGGGCAGCACGTCTCGCCGGGGTAGCCGCAGGCCACGCAGGTGGAGCCGGTGCAGGTGCCCACGCCGCAGGCCGAGCCGTCCGCGACGCAGACGTCGCTGCTCGGGTCGCAGCAGCCGCTCGTGCACGAGTCGCCAGGGCAGCAGGGCTGGCCCGGGCCGCCGCAGGGCTGACAGATGTCGCTCGAGCCGCAGACGAGGCCGCCGCCGCAGGAGTCGCCCGGGCAGCAGGGCTGACCGGCGCCGCCGCACGTGGCGCAGGTGCCGCCGCTGCAGGTGGTCGTGGAGGCGGTGCACGTGCCGCCCGCGCAGCAGGGCTGCCCGACGCCGCCGCAGGTGCCGCAGCTGCCGCCCATGCAGGTGCCGCCGACGCCGCCGCCGCAGGTCGAGCCCGCGCCGACGCACGTGTTCGAGACGCAGCAGCCGCCACCATTGCAGGTCGTGTCGGCGCAGCACGCCTCGCCGGGATCGCCGCAGCCCACGCAGAGGTCGGCCGCGTTGCAGGTGTTGCCCGCGTCGCACATGTCGCCGGGGCAGCAGCTCTCGCCCGCGCCGCCGCAGGAGCTGCACGTGTCGGTGCTGCCGTCGCAGAAGCCGTCGAGGCACACGTCGCCGGGGCAGCAGGCGTCACCGATCATGCCGCACGCGGTGCACGTGCTGGTCGTGGCGTCACAGAACCCGCCGTCGCACACGTCGCCGGGGCAGCAAGGCTCCCCCGCGCCGCCGCAGGCCGCGCACTGGTTGGTGGTGGAGTCGCAGAAGCCCTCGTCGCACTCCTCGTCCGCGCAGCAGTCCTGACCGACCATGCCGCACGGAGGACCCGCGTCGACTTCAATCACCCCGCCGTCCTCGTCCACGCCCGAGTCGGGATCGACCGGGCCGCTGTCCGGCGGGGGCGGGGTGTCGGAGTCCATCTCGACGATGACTCCGGTGTCGTCGGGCACCCCGCCATCATCGAGGGTCACCGATTCGCTGCAGCCGAGCGAGAAGAGCAGCGTGCAACCGAGGACGCTGAGGAGACGAGACGTACGCATGGGGAGGACCTCCGGGGCTGTGGGCGCCGGCAGCATGCCGGAGAAATGAACGGCGGTGCAATTACTCCCACCTGTCACCCCCTCGACGGACGAGGCGCGGCGCCCCAGGGTCGGTGTCGATGTCGAACGAGCGGTCTCCGGTGGCCATCCTCGGAGCGGGGGTGGCCGGGCTCTCCACGGCCATCGCCCTGCGGCGCGCGGGCTTCTCCGTCGAGGTGTTCGAGCGACGCCCGGGCCCGGCCGCGCTCGGCGGCGGCATGGTCTGCTGGCCGAACGCCACCTTCGTATTGAAGGAGCTGGGGCTGCTCGCGGCCGTGGAGGCGCGGGCCGGGCGCCCGAGCTGGATGCGCCGCATCTCGCGCCGCGGAGGTGAGCTCGGGGCGATCGACGTGGCCCGGCTCGGCGACCTGATGGGGCACCCGAGCCTGTCGGTGCTCCGGCGCGATCTGCAGGCCGTCATGCTGGAGGCGCTCGAGACGCTGGGGGTCCGGGTGCAGTACGGCCGTCGCGTCGTGCGGATCGAGCCGGACGTCCCGGGCCGCGCGCGCGTGGTCTTCGAGGGAGGCGTGGCCCGCACGCCCTGGCTCGTCATCGGCGCGGACGGGCGGATGCGCTCGGCCGCGCGGCGGTTCGTGCACGGTGACGCCCGCCCCGTCTACCAGGGCTTCGTCAACTGGGTCGGCGTGTGCGAGCTGACCGAGCCGCTCTTCACCGACATGGCCGTGCGCGACTACTGGGGCGTCGGCGAGCGGTTCGGGATCGTGCCGCTGAGCCCCCGCGCGGCCTACTGGGCGGCCGCGGCCTCCGCGCCGCTCGACCTGCCCGACGAGGCGCTCTCGCCCGATGGCCTCGGGGAGCGCTTCCGAGGCTGGCCCGAGCTCGTCCGACGCACGATCGCACAGAGCGCCCCGCCCCACCTGATCCGGGTTCACGACCACGACCCGATCGCGCGCTGGCATCGAGATCAGGTCCTCCTGGTCGGTGACGCGGCGCACGCGCCGCTCCCTACATCGGGGCAGGGAGCTTGTCAGGCGCTCGAGGACGCGTGGCATCTGGCGGGGCTCCTCGGCGAGGCGTCCGATCCGGGCTCTTGCTTCGAGGCGTTCACGGCGCGGCGGTCCGCGAAGACGGCGGCGATCACGGCGATGGGGCGCGGGTTCGCGAGGCGGCTCTTCTCGCTGAACGCCGCCGAGAGCGCGATCCGCGACGCGGAGAGCGCGGCGACCGGCCACGGGGCGGTGGTCGAGGGGATGGCGCGCGGCTGGTCGGCGGGGCTGCCCCTCTGACTCAACCCCAGAGCGCGGCCGGGGCAGGAGAGACACGCGAGCCCTCGAATCGCAGGCCCGGCTCCCGGTCGCGCGCCATGAAGAGCGGGCCGTCGACGTCGAGCCAGCGCGCGTCCTCTGCGAGCAGCAGCGCGGGCGCGACGGCGAGCGAGGTGGCGACCATCGAGCCCACCATCACCTCGAGCCCCGCGCTCCGGGCGCGCGCCACGGCGTCCAGGCACGCGGTCAGCCCGCCTTGCTTGTCGAGCTTGACGTTGATCGCGCCGTAGCGGCCCGCGAGCGTGGCGGGGTCGACGTCGCCGAGGAAGCTCTCGTCGGCGCAGAGCGGCACCGGGCCGTTCCAGCCTTCGAGCGCGGCGTCGTCCGCGGCCGGCAGCGGCTGCTCGATGAGCACGACGCCGAGGCCGGAGAGCTGTGGCGCCAGCGCCTCGAGCTGCCCCAGGGTCCAGCCCTCGTTCGCGTCGACGATCAGCTCCGCGTCCGGCGCGCCGCGGCGCGCGGCCTCCACCCGGGCGAGGTCTCCCTCGGCGCCCATCTTGAGCTTCAGGATGGGGCGGCTCGACTCCTCGCGCGCGCGCCGCTCGGTCTCCTCGGGGCTGCGGATGGGGAGGGTGAACACCGTCGTCACCGCGCGCGCCTCCACGCCGAGCCGCTCGTGCGCGCGAAGGCCGCTGCGCTTGCACTCGAGATCGAAGAGCGCGAGGTCGAGCGCGTTGCGCGCCGCCCCCGCCGCCATCGAGGCGCGCAGGGTCTCACGGTCCTTCGCGTGGCCAGCGTCGAGCGCGGCGCGCACGGCGTCGACCACCCCCTCGGGCGTCTCGCCGTAGCGCGCGTAGGGCACGCACTCGCCCCGGCCAAGGTGAGGGCCCTCTTCGCACGTCACGACGACCACGACCGCCTCGCGCTTGTCGCCGCGAGAGATGGTGAACGCCTCGCGGAGCGGCCAGCGCTCGATCGCGACGCGCGCGCGCAACAGTCTCTCAGTCCCGCTTGGAGACGATCAGGCGGATGCTGCCCGTGATCCCGGGAGAGGCCGCGAGCGTGCCGGTCAAGCTCACGTTCCCGCCTGCCGTGCGCGCGGGGATCGGGAAGAGGGAGACCGTGCCCGACGTGCTCCCGCTCCCGTTGACGTTGGTGCTCGACCAGTTGATGCGCGTCGACGAGCTGCGCTCGGTGATCGGCGAGCCGCTGCCGCTCTCCGACAGGGTGTACTGACCGAAAGGAGTCCCGTTCTCGTTCAAGAGAACTTGACCGGAGAGGTTGTACCCGGTCGAGTGGTTCACGTCGACCTCGAGCCACGCCTCGTACTTCTGCGAGCCGTCTTGCACGTAGCTGAGCGTGAAGGGCTGGCCGGGGACGAGCTGCTGGCTGACGACCTCTTCGCCCGGTCCGATGCCGCTGATCGCCCAGTAGGCGAGGCCGCCTCCGATGCAGGCGAGCAGGAGCAGGCACCCGCAGCCCACGCCGACGTACAGGCCGACCTTGCTCTTCTTCGGCTCGGGCTGGCCCACGGGGAAGCCGCCAGGCGGACCTCCGGGAGGTGGAGTGCCCCAGCCGCCGCCGGGAGGAGGCGTGCCGCCGGGAGGAGGCGTACCCGGGCCCCCCGGGTATGAGTTCATCGGCATGGTCGGCTTCACGGGGCGGGACTGTAGCCCGGACCGGCACCGTCGTGCGCGAACTTTCGGGGACGCTGCGCGCGACCGCTCCGAAGTCAGTCCTGCTCGACCTCGCGCTCGCGGAAGCGCTCGGCGAGCCGGCGCACGAGCGCGCCCATCCACGGCTTCATCTCGTCGAGCTCGTCGAGCAGGGCCTTGCCCGAGACGCGCCGCAGCACCGATCGCTCGATGGCGCGGACGGTGGCGGTGCGGACCCCGCTGGAGAGGATGGCCATCTCGCCGAACACCTCGCCGGCCCCCATCACGCGGATGGACTCGGCGCCGCGGAGCACCTCGCAGCGGCCGCTCTCGATGATGTAGGCCTCGTCCCCGGGATCGCCTTCGTTGACCACGATCTCGCCGGGCTCGAAGACCTTCGCCTCGAAGGACTCGCCACCCCGGACGAAGCGCTGCAGGTCGGCCTTGAGCTCGATGACGGAGGGGTAGCGGTCTTCGGGGTCCTTCGACATCGCGCGCAGGATCACGCGGGAGAGCGCGGGAGGGACCACCCCTGGCCCCATCAGGTCGTCGGGCGTCGGGAAGCGGCAGAGCAGCGCGGCCGTGAGCGCCTGCACGCCCGTCTCCCCCCTGAAAGGAGGGCGGCGCGTCAGGATGTTGTAGAGCAGGGCGCCGACCGCGAAGACGTCGGCGCGCTCGTCGAGCGGCGCCCCGCGCGCCTGCTCGGGGGGCATGAGCCCGGTCGTGCCGATGACGCGCTCGTCGTCGTCCTCGTTGGAGGCGACACGGAGGGCCTCCTCTTCGATCCAGCGCGCCACGCCCCAGTCCATCAGGTAGACCTGGCCGAACTCCCCGACCATGACGTTGGCGGGCTTGATGTCGCAGTGGAGCACGCCGCGGCTGTGCGCGAAGGCGAGCGCGTCGCAGACCCGGAGCACCACGTCGAGCAGGTCGAGCAGCTCGGACCGCTCGACCGGGCCGTCGGCCGGCAGCTCGGTGATCCACTCACGGAGCGTGCGGCCGGTGACGAGCTTCATCGTGAAGAAGAGCCCCCCGTCGTCGCTCACGCCCAGGTCGTGCACGGGCACCACGTTCGGGTGATCGAGCTGCCCGGTGATGCGCGCCTCGCGGAGGAACATCTCCACCACGTCCCGCTGGTCCCGGAGCTCCTCGTGTATGACCTTCCGAGCGAGCACGCGGGCTAGCGGCTTGTCCTGGACGGTCTCCACGACGCCCATGCCGCCATGGGCCACCGCGAGCGGCGGCCCGTAGCGGTCCGCGAGCCCCTCCGTGAGCCTGGACACCAGCCCGCCGCTCCCCAGCTCTCCGGGGTCGCTGCGCGGTCCGACCCGGCTCCCGACCGGGAGGTCGGTCTCCGTGTCGCCGCCCTTCTTTGGCAGTTGGCTCACCGGCCTCGGATCGTACACGAGGTCCCGAGCGGCGGCCCGCAAGTGGCGCGCAAAGGTCAGGGCGCGGGGACGACCACGTCGAGATCCGCGATCACCGTCTGCTGCGGTCCCAGCCGGAGAGGGCCCGCGCCGCGTATCGCCTCTGCGACGCAACGGGCGACCCCCAGGTCCGAGGAGTGGCGGGTCGCGTGGGGCTGCGCGATGGAGATCTCCCCGCCGAGCGTGGCCACGAGGGAGACGCTGACCGCGTCGCGTCGCCCGCGGTGACAGGCCGACACGGCGGGCCTCGCGCGGTTGAGCGCCGCGAGCAGGGTGGAGCGCGGCGCGCGGCTGACGAAGCGGACGAAGGTGTAGGCGACGCCGCGCGGGTTGCCGGGCCGAAGCCGCTCGGAGCGCGTCTCGGGTGGAGCGACCTCGTCCTCCGCGAGCGTCGCGGTGTCCCCGGACAGCGTCGGCGCGGGGACCGACACCGGCACCACCGGTATCACATCCGGCACGGGCTCGGCGGCGACCGGCGAGAGTGCCTCCGCCGCGGGCTCGGGCTCGGGCGCCCGCCTCCACAGGGCGACGCCCAGGACGCCGAGCACGCCCAGGCCGAGCGAGAAGAGCACCGCGAGCAGGCCGACCCCGATCCACGCGCCTCGGCGAGGTCGGACGCGCGGGGGCATCGAGGCGTGGGCGGGAAGGGTCGCCACCCCGGCGGCCGCGTCGAGGCGCCCCTCGAGGGCCTCACTCATCGCCGTCGCGCTCGAGAAGCGGGCGTCGGGATCGGGCGCCATCGCGCGCCGCACGGCGGCCAGGATCCACGGCGGCAGCCCCGGCACCAGCTCGCCCAGCGGCGGCTCGCGCTCGCCCGCCATGCGTCGGGTCAGCACCTCGAAGCCGGTGCCCGAGAACGGCGGCCGCCCGGCCAGCATGGCGTAGAGCATCGCTCCCGCCGCGAAGACGTCCGCCCGCGCGTCCGCCCGCCCCTCCACCTGCTCGGGCGCCATGAAGGCCGGCGTGCCCAGGATCATGCCCGAGTCGGTGAGCTTCGACTCGTGCTGCATCTTGCTGATGCCGAAGTCCAGGAGCCTCACCTGCGTCGCGTCGCGGTCGCCGACCAGGAACACGTTCGCCGGCTTGAGGTCCCGGTGCACGATCCCGCGCCCGTGCGCGGCCTGCAGCGCGTCGAGGACCTGCCGGAGGATCGCGACCGACTCGCGCACGGGGAGAGGGCCGCGGGCCTCGATCGCGCTCTCCAGATCCCGGCCCGGGAGAAGCTCCATCGCGAGGAACGTCACGCCGTCCGTCGTCCCCGCGTCCAGGACCCGGACGATGTTCGGGTGTCCGAGGGAGGCGGCGGCGCGGGCCTCCCGCACGAAGCGCTCGACCTTGCGGGGGTCGTCGGCGTGGTCGGGCCAGAGCACCTTGAGGGCGACCTCGTTCCCCACCACCGCGTGCCGCGCGCGGTATACGGCGCCGAAGCCTCCCTGTCCGAGCTGCGAGATCACGTCGTACCGATCGACGCGCGTTCCGACGAGGTCGAGCACCGCCGTCGATCATGGCACGCGTTGACGCGGACGCCCTCGCCCGACCAGGATCACCGTCTGACCCGCGAGGACGACAACACGACCCTGTCGCAGGACACGGTGGAGCGCGCGCGCCAGGCGACCGGCCCGCGGGCGGCGCTCGTCGTGCATCACGGCGAGGCGGTCAAGAGCGTGCCCATCGCGGACGGCGGCTCGCTCGTGGTCGGGCGCGCGGCGCCGGCCGACGTGGTCGTCGAGGACCCCAGCCTCTCGCGGCGACACGCCCGCTTCACGCGGATCCCGGCCGGGCTGAAGGTCGAGGACCTCGGCTCCACGAACGGCACCCACCTCGGCGGCGCGCGCATCGATGTCGCGACGCTGGCTCCGGGCGAGGCGGTGTCCCTCGGGAGCGTCACGGTCTCGTTCAGCCTCGCGTCGGCCAGCGCGCCGCTCGTCTCGGGCACGGAGAGCTACGAGCGCTTCGTGCATCACGTCGAAGACGAGCGCGTCCGGGCCCGGACCTTCGGCCGCTCGCTCGCGCTGGTCTTCGTGCGCGCCCTCGGCGGCGAGCACGCCCACGTGAGCCACTGGGTCCCGCGCTGCCGCGGCACGCTCCGGCCGGTCGACCGCGTCACCCTCTGGGGCGAGACGGCCGCGCTGGTGCTCTTGCCGGAGACCGACGTGTCGCGCGCGCGCACCGTCGCCTCGGCGCTCGTGGAGGGCCGACGGCTGGGCGAGCCGACGCTGGTGGCCGGCGTGGCGTTGCACGCGGGCGCGACCGAGACGCTGATCGACCGCGCCCGGGGCCTCGCGCGGCAGGCGCGCGTCGAGCGCCGCGTGGTGATCGACGGGGACGCAGAGGCCGGCTCGGTGACCGGCGCGCCCGTCTGGGCGAGCCCCAAGATGCACGCGCTGCACGCTCTCATCGAGCGGGTCGCCGCCTCGCA
Organism: Sandaracinaceae bacterium; assembly: GCA_004213565.1. Taxonomy (GTDB): domain Bacteria; phylum Myxococcota_A; class Polyangia; order Polyangiales; family Sandaracinaceae; genus JAVJQK01. Next base: position 4,264 of record SHBB01000021.1, on the reverse strand, counting down.
GATCCCCGTGCTGATCCAGGGCGAGACCGGGAGCGGCAAGGAGGTCGTGGCCCGGGCCATTCACGGCTCGAGCCCGCGCGCGAAGGGGCCGCTGCGCAGCGTCAACTGCGGCGCGATGCCGCTGACCCTGCTGCAGGCCACCCTCTTCGGGCACGAGAAGGGCGCGTTCACCGGGGCCGATCGCGCGGTCCCCGGCCTTTTCGAGCAGGCGAGCGGGGGGACCCTCTTCCTCGACGAGGTGGGCGAGCTGGGGGCCCCCGCGCAGGCGGCGCTGCTGCGCGCGCTCGAGACGCAGCGCGTGGTGCGGGTGGGCGGCACCGAGGAGATCGTGGTCGACGTGCGCATCCTGGCCGCGACCCACCGGGACCTCGAGCAGATGGTGCGCGAGGGCGCCTTCCGTCAGGACCTCCTCTTCCGACTCGAGACGATGCGCCTCTCGGTGCCCCCGCTGCGGGAGCGGCCCGAAGACCTGCAGGCGCTGACGACGCGCTTCCTCGAGGAGGCGAGCCGGGCCGCCGACGGACGGGCGCGGCGCCTCGATCCGGCGGCGTGGTCGCTGCTGACGACGCACAGCTGGCCGGGCAACGTGCGGGAGCTCCGGAACGTGATCGAGCGGGCCGTCGTGGTGAGCCAGGGCGACGTGATCACGCCGGACGATCTGCCCGAGCGGCTGACCGCCATCCGTTCGGGGCCCAGCGCCATCGCCCCGGGCGCGCACCCCACCCCGGGTGAGAGCGACGCCGACTTCAAGGAGCGCGTGCGCGCCTACGAGACGAAGCTGATCCTCGACGCCCTGGCCCGCACCGGAGGCAACCAGACGCAGGCGGCGAAGCTGCTCCGCATGCCGCTCCGGACGATGGTGCACAAGATCAAGTCGTACGGCATCAAGAAGAGCTACGAATGAAAAGAAGCGGGGACCCGGCGGTCGGCGCGATGGCCGATGGCGAGGTCCCCGCGGCTTCCTTGCGCGAGCCCGAGAGAAGTGTCCGGTCGAGGCCCCGATCCACACCATTGTGAACGCGAGACCCCGACCGGCCGCGCAAAGAAGGAGTTCGGTTCAGAAGGGCAGGCGCTGCAGCAGGCCCCGCCCCGCGCCGGTTCCGCCGGCGACGAAGGCCGCAACGGGGTTGGCGATGTAGCAGAAGATGATGTCGAAGAGCGTGGTGTGGTAGCCGACCCAGCTGACGCCCTCGGGGGCGCCGACGAGGATCTTGGCCGCGAGGACCATCACGAGCGAGGCGACGGCGGCGACCACGCCCGCCGTGCGGTTGGCCTTGCCGCCGAGGCGGACCGCCGCGAGGCCGCTCGCGGTGCCGATGAGGATGGCGAGGTAGCTGAACTCGGCGACGAAGCGCCCGACGACGCCGTAGATGAGGCCCACCACGAGCGCCCCGGCGAGGGCGCCCATGATCGCCTTGGGCATGTCGAGGGTGCCCTCCTCGGTGTCGGGGGCGGTGGCGGCGGCGGCGAGCTGATCGAGGTTGAAGTTCATGACGGTTCTCCTGAGGTTGCGCGGGCCGCGTCCCTTCGACGCGACACACCCCGCCATTGCGCAAGGGCCGCGCCACCCCGCCGTCACGCCCGCTCCGGCGCCATGAGTTGTTGAAATCGTTGATGTATATGGCCGACGTGCGCGAGCCTCGGCGACGCGACCGGGGTCACGCAACACTTGCTCGATCGGGCAAACGAGCGTGTGCCCAGTCGGCGCGACGCGGCTCGTCAGACCGACGGGGAGTAGAGGACGCCGTCGGCCTCGGGGCCGATCCCGCGCTCGAGCGAGAGCTCGCCCGTGCCGAGCCAGTGCACTACCCGCGGGAGCAGGCGGTGCTCGTGTCGCTGGATGCGCGCGTGGAGCCGGGCCGCGTCGTCGTCGGGACGGACGGGCACCGCGGCCTGGGCGAGGATGGGCCCCGTGTCGACCCCCGCGTCGACCAGGTGCACCGTGCAGCCGCTGATCCGCACGCCGGCCGCGATCGCCTGCTCGGGCGCGCGCAGGCCCGGGAACGCGGGCAAGAGCGAGGGGTGCACGTTCAGCGTCCGCCCGCCGAAGCGCTGGAGGAACGCGGGCCCGACGATCTTCATGAAGCCCGCGAGCACGACCAGGTCTGGCGCGTGCGCGGCCACCTCCTCGGCCAGCGCCGCGTCCCACGCCGTCCGGTCCGCGTGGGCCTTGGGGGGCACGGTCGCGGTCGTGATCCCGCGCCCCGTCGCCCAGCCGAGCGCCTCGCATCGGTCGGGCCCGCGGTCGGAGATCACCGCCGCGATCCGCGCCTGACAGGCGCCCGCGTCGATCGCCTCCGCGATGGCGTGCAGGTTCGAGCCGCGCCCGCTGACGAGCACCACGAGCGCGATCGGATCCACGCCTCCGTGCTAGCACGGGGCGGCGGTCGTCGGGTATCCCCGCGGCGCCCGAGATCAGTCCGCGGGCTGGAGGAGCCGCTGACAGAGCTCGCCGAGGTCGGCCAGGCGCAGATCGAATTCGCAGGTGATCGCCTGGGGCCCGCCGCGCAGCCGGCGCGTGATGTCCTCCCGCTCGGCGCCGTGCGCTCCCCACCAGATCACCGTGCTGTCGGGACCGAGCTCGGTGCGGAGCAGGTTGCAGACGCCCGGGCCCACGCAGGGGTGCTTCCGGTCGACCACCACGAGCAGGCTCTGACCAGCCAGGCGCCGCAGCCGGTCCCGGAGCGCGGGCGTGTTGGACACGGGCAGCACGTCGACCGCGTCTCCCACCACGTCTTGGAGCAGGAACACCACGAGCGACGCCTGGCTGACCACGAGCACCCGCTGCGGGCCGGCCGGCAACGACATGCGCGTGTGGATGTCCGAGATCGGACGCTCCTCCTCCATGCAGTCCAGGGCGAGCTCGAGCGCGGACCGGATCTGCCCCACGAGCTCGAGCGCGTCTGATACCTCGAGGTGTCGGGCGAGGGTCGAGAAGAGCGCGCCCTCCACGAACACCCGCAGCGATCCCGCGCCGTCCGGAATGGCGGGCAGCGCCGCCATGCCCAGCGCCTCGCCGAGGAGCTCACCCCGTCGCTCGGGCGAGAGCACCGTGGCCAGCACCTCCTCCACGATCAACGCGGCGGACGGAGCCGAAGAGCCAGAAGCGAGCGCACGTGAAGCCATTCGCCCAGTGATAGAGCAATCCCTGGGCCGACGCGGGCGCGACGAAATCACTGGGCTTTTTACGACGCTCGTTTCTCGGTCCGAACATCGAGTGTTCACCCGGGCGAACAGTGTTTCGCAATGTGAACACCTGTCACCGCAATGGGGGGCCAGGTGGAGTGCCAGTGTTCGGCGGGAGAAACATCGCAGCGCGCGTACCGTCTCGGGACGGCCCGATGATCACGACACCCGGCCGCGGGCCTCGCGACGCCCACCGCAGCAGAAAGAGCCCGCAGCCCACGCCGTTGGCCCTCTGCGAGAAGCCGAGCTCTCCCGCGCGCCGGCACGTGTCTTCATCGATACTTCGGCCGTCGTTGGTGACCTCGAGGCTCAGCCGCCCGTCCACCACGTCGGCCCGGACCTCGAGTTCCGCGGTCTGCCCGTGCCGGAACTTCCACGCGTTGGCGAACATCACCGACAGGGCGCCCTGCGCGAGCGCGGCGTCGACGCGGGCCTCGTCCATCGAGGCGACCACTCGGGCGCGGAACCGCTCTCGGTCCGGGTCGTACGCCTCCACCAGGTTCCGGCACCAGTGCTCCACCAGCGAGACGAGCGGGGCGGCCACGGCGTTGCTGCGCATGTTGACGAGCCCGCTCCGGTCGTCGAGGAGCCGCGTCAGCCGCAGCATGCCCGAGCGGGCCTCGGTCAGGAGCCGTCGGCTCGACTCGGGGATGGGCTCGAACTCGAGCACCGTCTCGAGCGCGGCCATCACCCCGGTGGCGGGGCCGCTCAGGTCGTGCGCGAGCTGACCGCGGCGGCGCTCCACCATCTCGAGCCATCGCTGGAGCTGATCCGGGTCGTCGTGCGGGAGCGGTCGCTGCCACACCTCCGGCGGCTCCCCGAGGGAGACCGCCGCGTCGATCAGGACGCCATCGTGCTCGACGATCAGGCTCGCCACGCTGCTCGTGTAGCGGCTCGCGCGCGCCGCGTCGGGCAGCGCCGCCAGGACCGCGTCGCGCTGGCTCGGGGTCATCGGGAGAGGGTAGCAGTCCGTTGAAGAGCCTCGCCCCTCGTTTCTCGGGCGGAACGACGGGTCTCTCGGCCCGTGACTCCTCGAAGACGCTGAAGCATTTCCTCGTCGCCCCGAACCGAGAACCGG
>SHBB01000209.1 GCA_004213565.1 Sandaracinaceae bacterium | reverse complement strand
GGAGCACGTCGTCGGGAGGCGCGGACTCGAGCGGCGCGAGCGCGACCTCGTCGGGGCCGTAGAGCGCGTCCTTGACGGGGTGCACGCGCAGCTCGCCCACGCTCTCGAGCGTGCGCTGATCGTCGGGGTCGAAGCGCTTGACCGAGAGCACGAGCCAGTCGTCGAGCTCGATGCGCGCGGGCTGCGTCGCGTGGGGCGGGTAGACGTCGATGAGCGCGCCGCGCACCGCGAACGTGCCCGGGTCCTCGACCACGGGGACACGCATGTAGCCGCCCTCGACGAGCACGTCGACCAGCTCGTCCCGGTCGAGCTCCTCCTCGGCGCGCACCACCATCGAGCGCTTCAGGATCGCGTCCCGGGGCGGCACCCGGCGCGGCAGCGCGCTCATCGGCGCGACCAGGAACCGCCACGGGAGCCCCTGGGCGAGGTGGAAGAGGGTGGAGAGCCGCTCCATCGCCGCGCGGCGATCGGGCGCCACCTCCAGGAACGGGCTCGCCTCGTGCGCCGGATAGCAGAGCACGTCGTCCGACGAGTCTCCGTCCGAGTCGGCCATGCCCGCGAACAGCTCGAGATCGGTCACCGCGCGCCGCGCCGCGTCGGTGTCCGGGGTCAGCACGAGCACACGGTCCTTCGAGCGCGCGGTGTGCTTGGCCAGGAGCAGCGCCGCGGCGCTCGGGGGCAGGCCGGTCAGATCGACCCGGCGCTGGTTGGACAGCGCGCCGAGCGCGTCCTCGACCCGCGCGGTCGCACGTTCGAGCGCGCCTTCGAGGGCGCTGGCGGTGGGACCGTCGCTCAAAGCCTCGGCGGTTTAGTGCCGCGTCACGCTCCCCGCAATTACCCTGGGTGAACGTGTCGATCGTCACCCTCCTCCGGCCGCCGCGCGGGATGTCGCGCCCGGCGATGCTGGCCGCGCTCGCGCGGGCCGCGCCCGGCGCCCACGTCCCCCTCGCGAGGCCCGCGCTCCGCTTCCTGCCGCTCGGCCGCCACCCGGTGGCGATGGCTCATGGCGACGTGTCGGTCGACGGGCTGATCGCGCACCGCTACCGGGTCACGACCGCGATCCCCCGCGACGGCGAGCCGGGCGCGGTGGGGCTGCTGACGCTCCTCCGCCGCCGCCCCGGGCTCGACGACGCGACCTTCCAGCGTCGATGGTTTCGCGGGCACAGCCCACTCGCCATGGCCGTGCACCCCATGGTCCGCTACGAGCGCCACGCCGTGCTCGAGCCCCTCGACGGCGCCCCGCCCCTCGACGGCATCGTCGTCGAGCACTTCCGCTCGGCCGCTGACGTCATCCGTCCTTGGCGCTTCTTCGGCGGCCGCGGACGCCCGCTCCGCGACGCGCTCGCCGTGGCGCGGGACGCGGCGGGGTTCCTCGACCTCGGCCGGCTCGAGAACCACCTCGTCCGTATTCAGCCCTGAGCCGCCTCGAGGGGACGCGCGAGGTCTCGTCAGTGCGGCGCCTCGAACCCGATCCGGTCGACGCCCTCGCGGCGGAGCACGTCGATCACCGTGACCACGTCGCCGTGGCTCGCGTCGGCCGTCCCCGCGACCACGCCCTGCGCACCCCCCGCCGCCGCGAACACTCGGATCCGCGCCTTCAGCATGCGGAGCGAGACCCGCGCGCCGTCGACGCGGAAGCCCTGCGGGTCCACCGCGACGCGCAGTGACGCCACCTCGGGCGTCGCCTCGGACGGCGCGGGCATCTCCATCGGGATCGACTCTGCGGTCACGTAGGCGGCGGCGACCATCATCACCACGAGCAGCACGAGCACGATGTCCACCAGCGGCGTCACGTTGATGCCGACGATCAGCTCGTCCCGGTCCATGCGGCGCGCAACCCGGAGCGGGCCGGTGATATTCTCCTCGACCATGACGACGACCCGCCTACTCCTCGCGTCGCTGCTCCTCTGCCTGCTCGGCCCCGGCTGCGGCGGCCCCGCGGTGGACCGTGAGAGCACCTTCGCCGAGCTGCGCGAGGCCATGCAGCGGGAGCTGCCGGCCGGCGACGCCGAGACCCTCGAGGACCACAACCGGCTCGTCGAGACGGTGCGCGACGGCAACGTCTTCGACGGCATGCGCCGGAGCGAGGTGCAGGAGAAGATCGGCCGCGGCCAGGAGTGCGGCGCCCGCGATCTCTGCGGCCGCAACGGCTTCCGCCCCGACGACTGGGTCTACGAGATCGGCCAGCGCGAGGGCGTCGCCTGGGGCCCGACGATGATCATCGGCTTCGACCGCCAGGGCATCGTCGACCACGTCTACACCCTGACGCGCCGCTGAGGTCGCGCCCCGTCGCGTGTCTCAGCGGCGCAGCCGCCCAGTCCACACCGGGCCGTCGGGATAGTCGACGGTGACCTCCTCCCACTGGCGGTCCAGCCACGCGAAGGCGTCCGCCGCGCTCGCGGTGATCTCGTACGGCCACACGGGCGGGCTGATCCAGGTGAACGCAGTGAAGATGCCTCGCTGCACGACCGACTGGATCACGACGGCCTGGCCAGCGTTGAACCGCCTCTGGATGTGCGCATATCCCTGCTCCGCTTCGGCCATCAGCCGTCGCTGCGTCGCCGTCAAGCTGAGCACGCGGTCGGCCCGGATCAGGAACATGTACGGCCGATCGACCCGCTCCATCCACGCGGTCAACGAGGCGAACGCCTCCGCGACATTCCGGTCCGAGGTGTCGGGAGGGAACGTGAGCGAGACGACAGCCGGCGCTTCCAGCGCGAACCACGAATGTTCGGGGGCGAACGCCATGCCCCTCGCGCGTTCGAATGTGGCCATGGAGAGAGCGTATCGCACGGCGCTCGGCGGCGGCGGGTCCGCGGTCAGACGCGCGGCCCGCGTGCGGACTCTCCGCGCCCATCTCGCCGTGAGGCGAGGAGGGCGACGGTGCCTACGTAGCCTCGGATGAGCACCGAGGAGCCCACGCTCGTCCGGCGGCTGCGCACGCCCACGCTCACCCTCTACGGCGTCGGGGTGATCGTCGGCGCGGGGATCTTCGTGCTCGTGGGAGAGGTCGCGCGAGAGGCGGGGGACGGGGTCGGGCTGGCGTTCCTGCTCGCGGCCCTCGCGGCGCTGCCCACCGGGCTCTCGTACGCGTCGCTCGCGAGCCGTCACCCGCGCTCGGCCGGCGAGGCGGTCTTCCTGGAGCGCGCGTTCGGGCGGCCCTGGCTGGCGTTCGTCGTCGGCTACCTCGTGCTCGCGAGCGGAGTCTCGTCGACGGCGGCGGTCAGTCACGGCTTCGTGCGCTACCTCGGCACGCTGGTCGCGCTCCCCTCGTGGTCGGTCCCCGTGGTCATCGTGCTCTTCGTCGCGGGGCTGAGCGCCATCGCCGCGCGCGGCATGGGCGAGTCGATGGTCGTCAACGTTGTGTGTACGATCGCGTCTTTGGTGGCGCTCGCCGTGATCGTCGTCGCCTCCCTGCCGCGGTGGGAGAGCGTCGCCATTCTCGACGCGACGCCGCCCGAGGGGGGCGCTGCGGGGGCCGCGCTGCTGTCCGCGGTGGCGCTGGCGTTCTACGCGTTCATCGGCTTCGAGGACGTCTGCAACGTGGCCGAGGAGGTGGAGCGACCGCAGCGGACGATCCCGCGCGCCATCTTGCTCACGCTGGTCGTCGTCAGCGCGCTGTACTTCACGGTCGGCGTCTCGGTGGTGGCGGTCGTCGAGCCCGCGGCCCTCGCCGCGAGCGAGGCCCCGCTGGTGCGCGTCGCCGAGGGGCTCTGGCCCGGCTCGTCCACCTGGTGGCTCTCGGCCGTGGCGCTCCTCGCCGTCACGAACACCGCGCTCGTGAACCTGATCATGGGCTCGCGAATCGTCTACGGCATGGCGCGCCAGGGCTGGCTCCCGCGCGGGCTGGCGGCGGTGAGCCCGCGGCGGCGCACCCCGGTCCGCGCCTCGTGGCTGGTCTTCGGGCTCGCGACGCTCGCCGCTTTGACCGGGTTTCTCCGCGTGCTCGCGGAGGCGACGAACGTGATCCTCCTGACCGTCTTCTTCGCGGTGAACGTCTCGCTCGTCGCGATCCGGTGGAGGCGCGTGCCCCCCGACGAGGCCGACGTGCCCGTCTTCGACGTCCCGACGCTGGTGCCGCTCGCCGGCGCCGCGATCACGGCCTACCTCGTCGCGCAGTTCTCCGCCGGCGCATACCTGCGCGCGGGCCTGCTCGCGGCGAGCGGTGCCCTGCTCTACCTGGTCGCACACCGGCTCCCTGCGCCGAAGTGAGCTGTCCTGGCGCAGGGAGCGGTGACTCGGGGCCCCGTTCAGCCCCGCGAGTTGCCTAGAAATACACCTCCTTCAAACCGGAGCGGCAGTGCACGACACCGTCCACTCTGCAGCCCCATCCGCCATCGCTTGGGCAGGTGCTTCGAACCGCTCGCCCCCACTCTCGGCTCTCGGCGGTGCGGACCTGGCAGTGCCCCGCGGCGCTCTCCTCGCCCGTCCCGGGGTCGAGCTCTTCGGCGCCGTCCAGAGACTCGATCTCGAGGGCTTCACTCTCGAAGCCGAGGTCGCTGTCATCGGCCATCTCCATCGCACATCCCGCGCTCCCAGTGAGCAGAAGGAAGGCGACGACCCATTGCGTCGTGTTCTTCATGCAGCTCGACTACCGGCTCGCGGGTGACGGGGGAAGCGGGCGGCGAGCGAACATCGTTCAACCGGGGGCCTGAGGCGTCGAACCGCGTTCAACGCCGGTGTTGGTGGGCACTCGAGAGGTGGCCGCCGCGGAAGCCCGCCGGGCCTCCTGGAGGGATCACGATCGCGGCGTCGAAGGTCTCGTGGACCTTCGTGAAGCGCGGCTCGTGCGCCAGCGCCTGATCTGGCGAGCCCGACGCGGATGTGGCGTCAGTCTCGAGTGCGAACATCGACGCGTGCGGCGGCCTCGCGGCCGGGCACGACGCGGGCGCTGCCCTCCTCGAGCACCCAGAACGCGGGCGCGTCGTCGCCGAGCGCACAGAGCGCCTTCTTCAGATCCTCGACCGGCTCGCGCATGCCGTCGTCGGCGAGCTTGAAGGTGCCGAAGTGGGTCGCGACGCTGACGCGCGCCTCCAGGATGCGCGCGGCCTCCACCGCCTCGGCCGGGCTCACGTGCACGCGGCTCATGAACCACTGCGGCCGGTAGGCGCCGATGGGCAGGAGCGCGAGGTCGGGGGCGCCGAGCCGCTCGCGGGTCTGCGCGAAGTGCGGCCCCATGCCGGTGTCCCCCGCGAAGTAGATCTGCGTGTCGGCGTGCTCGAGCGCGAACGCGCCCCAGAGGGTCCGATCGCGGTCGCCCAGCCCGCGGCCGCTGAAGTGCTGCGCCGGCGTGAAGGTGACCTTCGCGCCGCCGATCTCGGCCGCGTCCCACCAGTCCAGCTCGTGCACCTCGTCGACGCCGAAGCGCCGGAGGAGCGCCGCGTTGCCCAGCCCGGTCGCGTAGGCGGGCGCGTGCGCCTCTGCGAGCCGACGCGTCGTCTCTTCGCAGAGGTGGTCGAAGTGATCATGGCTCAGCAGCACGAGATCGATCGGCGGCAGGTCCTCGAAGCGGATGCCCGGAGGCCGGAAGCGCTTCGGTCCCGCGAAGCCGACCGGGCTCGTGCGCTCCCCCCAGACCGGGTCGGTCAGCACGTTCAGGCCCCCGAGCTGGAGCAAGAACGTGGCGTGGTTGACGAAGGTGACACGCAGGCCGTCGCGCACTCGCAGGGGCGGCTTGGGGCCGGGCGTGGCGTGGATCTGCTGCCATCGGCCCGGCTCGCGGTTCAGCATCCACTTCATCACGCCGCCCAGCGACTCGTGCGCGGCGTCGACCTGGTTGCGGAAGCGCGTTCCGTCGAAGTGCTCGCCCGCGGGGCCGACCCAGCGGCCGGTGGCGAAGGGGCTGAAGAACACCTCGGAGCGGCCGTCACGTGTCATCGCTTGCACTCTGGGGCCGGCCCACGAGATACGAAAGGACCAGATCGGTGACGTGCGCCACCAGCGCCTCCCGGGGCAGGGGAGGGCGCGCGACGATGCCGGCGTGGGTGGCCGCGTCGACGGTGTGCACGGCCACGAAGGCCACCGTGTCGAGGTCGTCGTGCACGAGCCGCGCGCGCCACCCCTCGAGGTACGCGCGGGTCGCCTCGATGGTCTGCGCGAGCTGCTGCTCGTAGCGCTGCATGCGGCCGACCCGCGGGATCTGATCGCGCAGCACGCGGGCGAGCCGCGGGTCCTGCGTCTTGAACTCGACCATGGCCTCCACCACCGCGGGCGCCACGATCTCGGGCGGCTGATCGGCCAGCGCGGTCAGGCGGCCGAAGACCATGTCCATGATCTCCCGCGAGTAGCGGTCGACCAGCTCGCCGACGAGCGCCTCCTTGTTCGGGAAGTACTGGTAGACGCTGCCCACGCTGACCCCGGCCCGCTCCGCGACGCGGTTGGTGCTGGTCTTGTCGTAGCCCTCGGCCACCAGAACCTGAGCGGTGGCCTCCAGGATGGCGTCCACCGTGGCCCGGCTCCGGGCCTGACGCGGCCGTTTTCGTGGGGTCGTACGCACTCTGCGGGGCATGCCGCACCTCCCTGCTCGAACGCGAGTAGCGAATGTGAGCTTGGGCTCACATCTTGGTGAAGGGGCTGCCCGAGGGCAAGCGCCGGGGAGGAGAGCCGCGATGATGACTCCGTGGAAAGCATTCGAGGCGCTGCGCGCGATGGTGCGGATCACGCTCGATCCGACGAACCTGGACGAGGTGTTCGTGCTCGCGGACCTCTCCGAGGAGTCGCCGCAGCTGCTGAAGATCCTCGAGGAGGTGAAGGCGGACCCGCGCTTCGGGGTGATCATGCGCGAGCGACCGCGGCTCGGGAGGGTCGACCAGGACGAGCTGGGGCAGCTCCCGGAGGGCACGCTGGGCGAGCGCTACGCCGCGTTCATGCGCGCGCGCGGGCTGCGCCACGAGAACCTGCAGCTCGTCGAGGGCGAGAGCGATCTCAGCTTCCTGCGCAACCACATGCGCGAGACGCACGATCTCTGGCACGTCGCGACGGGCTTCCACACCGACGTGGCGGGCGAGCTGGGCCTGCAGTCTTTCTACCTCGCCCAGTTCAAGGGCCCGCTCCCGGTGATCCTGCTCGCGGTCGGCATGATCAACACCTACTTCCGGGGCATGGACGACGCGGACCGTCGCATGGCGGCGATCGTGCGAGGTTGGCTCCTCGGCAAGCGCTCCGACGCGCTCTTCGGCTTCCGCTGGGCCGAGCACTGGGAGACGCCGCTGGTCGCGCTCCGGGAGCGGCTCGGGCTGGACCTCGAGGCGGTCGACGCGATCGTCCGCGAGGCGGGACCCGAGGACGCGCTCGCAGCGGTGGCGTGAAAAGGCGCTATCCTCCCGCGCGTGACGGAGGACCGGAGGACCATCGCGGAGGCGGCGGACACGCTGCCGATGACCGCGGTCGACGTGCCCTCGTCCCCCGCGCTCGCGGCGCAGCCGCCGACGAGCGGCCCAGACACGACCGGCGCGCGCCGCGTGGCCACCGAGCGCATCGAGGCGCTCGTCGCGCGCGAGGAGCGGGAGAAGTTCCGCCGCCGCCTGCTCGCCACCGCGAGGGTCGGCGTGCCCATCTGGACCGGCTTCGCCCTGCTCGACGTCGTCGCGGTGATGCGCGGCGCCGGGCCCTGGTGGGTCCTCGCCGTCGCGCGCGCGCTGCCCATCTTCGTGGGGCTCTACGCCGTCGGCGCGCTCAAGCGGAAGCGCGATCTCGGCATCGTGGCGCTCCGCAGCATCGAGCTCGGGCTCTTCGGCGTGGCGGCGGTGTGCATCCTGGCCGGCATCGCGATCCAGGGCGCCTGGGTCAGCCCGCTCACGCCCGTGATGAGCCTGCTCTTGATGGCGCACGGGATGTTGCTCGGGAGCCACTGGCGCCGCTCCCTCATGACGGTGGCGGCGATGACGCTGAGCGTCCCGGCCGCGTTCGGCGTGGCGTCGCTGCTCCTCCCCGAGGTGGCGGCGCAGCTCGACGACCCCGAGACGTGGTCGACCTTCCTCGTCTTCTATCTCCCCGTGCTCGGCGCGGGCGCCATCTCCCTCGCGGCCGGTCACAGCGTCTACCAGCTCCGCTCACAGGTCATGGAGGCGAAGAGCCTCGGCCGCTATCGCCTGCGTCGGCGGGTCGCCCGCGGCGGGATGGGGGAGATCTGGCAGGCCTTCCACGCCGGGCTGCAGCGCGACGTGGCGGTGAAGCTGATGCAGCCCCGGCTCGGGCAGGACGACGTGGCGGTGCGGCGCTTCGAGCGCGAGGTCCGCATGCTCGCGGAGCTGACCCACCCGAACATCGTGCGGGTCTTCGACTACGGGGCCACCGAGACGGGCGTCTGGTACTACGCGATGGAGCTGCTCGATGCGCAGGACCTCACCGCGATCCTCGCGCGGGACGGCGCGATGGAGCCGGCGCGAGCGCTGCGGCTCTGCACCCAGGCGGCGGAGGCCCTCGGGGAGGCGCACGCGCGCGGCATCGTGCACCGGGACGTCAAGCCCGCGAACCTCCTGCTGGTCAACGCGCGCGCGAGCCGCGAGTTCGTCAAGCTCATCGACTTCGGCATCGCGGCCGAGGCGGACGCCGATCTCACGCTCACCGCGACGGGCATGATCGTGGGCACGCCCGGCTACATCGCGCCCGAGGTGATCACGGGCGGAGAGGTGACGCCGGCCGCCGACGTCTTCGCGCTCGGCATGGTGCTCTACGTCATGCTGACGGGCACGGAGCCGTTCGACGAGGGGACGCCCAACGAGATCCTGCGGGTGACGCTCGAGGCGACGCCCCCGCCCCCATCGAGCGCGCGCGAGGGGATCCCCAGCGCGGTCGACCAGCTCGTGATGCGCTGCCTGGCTCGCGATCCGGCCGCGCGCTTCGCGGACGGGGAGGAGCTCGCGACCACGCTCCGACGCGTGCGCGCCGCCCTCGGCCGTTGACGCGGTCCCGGACCCGCGTATCCTGAACGGCCATTCATCCCCGGGAGGCCGCGTGGAGCGCAATCTGTTCTCGGAGGAGCACGAGCTCTTTCGCCGAAACGTCCGTGAGTTCTTCGAGCGCGAGGTCGTGCCGCACCAGGCGCGCTGGCGAAAGGAGGGCATCGTCGACCGGGAGGCGTGGCGAAAGGCGGGCGAAGCCGGCCTCCTGTGCCCCTGGCTCGAGGAGGAGCACGGAGGCCCGGGCGGCGAGTTCCTGCACTCCGTGATCGTGATGGAGGAGGCCGCGCGGTATTACGAGTCGGGCTTCGCGCTCGCCCTGCACAGCGACATCATCGTGCCCTACCTGCACGAGTTCGGGACGCCCGAGCAAAAGAAGCGGTGGCTGCCCGGGTGCGCGTCCGGCGAGCTGGTGACCGCGATCGCCATGACCGAGCCCGGCACCGGCTCGGACCTCGCCGCGGTGGCGACGACGGCCAAGCTCGACGGCGACGAGTACGTGCTGAACGGGGCGAAGACCTTCATCTCGAACGGGATCCTCTGCGATCTCTGCATCGTGGTGGCCAAGACGGACAACGCTCCCGAGGACGCCCACCGGAGCATGTCGCTCTTCGTCGTGGAGGCCGGCCGCGAGGGCTTCCTCAAGGGCAAGAAGCTCGAGAAGATGGGCATGGCGTCGCAGGACACGGCGGAGCTCGCCTTCGAGGACTGCCGCATCCCGAAGGAGAACCTCCTCGGCGAGGTCGGCATGGGCTTCTTCATGCTCATGCGGAAGCTCCAGCAGGAGCGGCTGGTCGTGGCCATCGGCGCGCAAGCGGCGGCCGAGAAGGTCCTCGAGGACACCATCGCCTACACCCAGGAGCGCAAGGCCTTCGGCAAGCCGATCAGCAAGTTCCAGAACACGCAGTTCCAGCTCGTCGACTGCGCGACCGAGGTGGAGGTGGGGCGCGCCTTCCTCGACCGGCTCGTCGCCGACCACGCGGCGGGCAAGTACCTCGTCAAGGAGTGCTCGATGGCGAAGCTCTGGCAGACGGAGATGAGCCAGCGCGTCATCGACAAATGCCTCCAGCTCTTCGGCGGCTACGGCTACATGCTCGAGTACCCCGTGAGCCGCGCCTTCATGGACGCGCGGGTGCAGCGCATCTACGCCGGCACCAACGAGATCATGAAGGTCATCATCGCCAAACAGATGTCCCTCTGAGTTTGGTAGCCTCCGGCGCCGATGGTAGTCGTCGATCGCTCCGCCGCCGGTTGGGTCCGGAACCTCTTCCGCTACAAGGGCACCGCGCTCCGCCGGATCTGGAAGCGCTTGCTCTTCACGGTCGCGGTCTCCGCGGTGATCACCTTCATCGACCTCGGTCCGCCCGTCCCGATCCCGGGCACCGACTGGGTGCTGCACTACCAGTTCCACGACGACCTGACGCCGCTGCCGTTCTCGCTCATCGGCGTCGCGCTCGGCATCTTCCTCGGCTTCCGGAACAACACCAGCTACGACCGCTTCTGGGAGGGCCGCAAGCTCTGGGGCCGCATGGTCAACACGAGCCGCAGCCTGACCCGCCAGATCCTCACGCTGGTCGGCCCCATGCCCGGCGAGTCGGTCTCGGACGCGGACGGCGAGGCGCTCGCCGCCTACCACCGCGAGAACGTGCGCCGGGTCGCCGCCTACGTGCACTGCTTCCGCCACCACCTGCGGGACGAGAAGGACCTGAGCGAGCTGGAGCGGCTCATCGGGGCCGACGAGGTCGCGGCGCTGGACGCCGAGAGCAACCGACCCGTCGCGCTCCTCCAGACCCTGGGTGACAACTTTCGTGCCGCGTGGCTGCGCGGCTGGGTGCACGCCCAGCACCTGCCCGCGCTCGAGGGCAGCCTGACCGAGATGACCGACATCCAGGGCGGCTGCGAGCGCATCAAGAGCACGCCGATCCCCTTCAGCTACACCGCGCTCATCCACCGGATCGTGGCGATCTACTGCTACGCGCTGCCCTTCGGCATCCTCAATGCGACGCAGGAGTACACGCCCATCGTGGTGATGCTGATCGCCTACGCGTTCTTCGGGCTCGACGCGGTCGGCGACGAGATCGAGGACCCGTTCGGCACCGACGCCAACGATCTCCCGCTGACGACCATCAGCACGATGATCGAGGTCAACGTGCGTCAGCGCATCGGCGACGAAGACCTCCCGAAGATCCCGACGCCCCAGAACGAGCTGCTGCAGTAGACTCGCCCCTGCTGTTCCGGGTGGTTCGTGGAGGTTGGAATGCGCTCTGGCTCGATTCTCATTGCTTCGCTCGTCGCCGTCTCGCTGCTCCTCTTCGTCGGGCCAGCGTCGGCGCAGATGATGGTCGGCCCCGCCGACGACGTGGAGTCCATCCTCAACGGGCTCTCGCCCGGCGACGAGGTGGTGCTCGCGGACGGAATGTACGAGGTGAGCGGTCGCTTCGGGGTCACGGCGCGTGGGACCGAGAGCGAGCCCATCATCATCCGCGCGGCCGACGGAGCGCGCCCGCACTTCCACCGCCCGAACGCGTCGCAGAACATCTGGGACATCCGCGTCGAGCACGTCGTGATCCGCGGGCTCGTCTTCAGCGGCGGCTCGGCGGGGATCCGGGTCGAAGAGGCGAGCGACTTCGTCTTCGAGGGCAACGAGATCTTCGACACCGCCGACGTCGCGCTGCGCATGAACGACAACGGGCAGACGTACGAGCGGGTGCAGATCCTGCGCAACCACATCCATGACACGAGCGGGACCGGGGAGGGCATGTACCTCGGCTGCAACATGGACGGCTGCCGGCTCGCCAACGGGGTCATCGCGGGGAACTACGTGCACCACACGAACGGCCCCGGCATCTCGCAGGGGGACGGCATCGAGCTCAAGGAGGGATCCTACGGCTGCGTGATCGCGGACAACGTCATCCACGACACCAACTACCCGTGCATCCTCGGCTACGGCACGGTCGGCAACGGCCCGCCCAACGTGGTGGAGCGGAACGTGATGTGGGGCTGCGGCGATCACGCCATCCAGTGGGCGGCCGACGCGCGCATCCGCAACAACATCATCCTCAGCGCGGGCAACAGCGGGATAGGGTCGCAGCCGCACCAGAGCGCGTCGCCGAGCGATCTCGAGATCGTGCACAACACGATCGTCCTGCCGAGCGGGCCCGCGCTGAGCGTGCGGAACCCGTCCGGCAGCGTGCTCGTGGCCAACAACGCGCTCTACGCGATGAGCGGCGCGGCCATCCTCGTGCGCGGCGACGCGTCCATGATCACCTTCGCGGGCAACGTCGGCGTCGGCGCGCTCGACGGAGTCAGCACGCCCGGCTTCACGATGGGAGACCTCGCGGCGGACTTCGCGGGCGCGATGTACTCGGGCGGGGTGCCCAACGACGTCTTCCCCGCCGCGGGCGGCGCGCTGGTGATGGGCGGCGTGACCGACCACGTGGTGACGGACGACTTCAACGGCGCGGCGCGCGGCGGCGTCGCCGACATCGGCGCGTACGCGTTCGGCGCCGGATCGAACCCGGGCTGGGCGCTGGCCGAGGAGCACAAGCCGGAGGGCGAGGCGCCGACGCCGACGGGTGACGGCGGCGTCCCGACGGGTGACGGCGGGGTCACGCCCGGGGCCGACGGCGGGCCGGGCTCGGTCGACGAGGGCGGCTGCGGCTGCCGCGCGGCGGACTCACGCGCGCCTTCCCCGGCCTGGCTGCTGCTCGCGCTCGGCGCGCTCGCGCTGCGCCGCCGTCGCTGAGCAGCCGTCAGACCACGCGCACGAGATGGTAGCTCTTCTTGCCCGTGCGCAGGACGAGCATGGTCTCCGTGCCGAGGTCGCTCGCGGTCAGCGCGCGCTCCGCGTCGTCGACGCGCTGGTTGTTGACGTAGACGCCGCCCTGCTTGGCGAGGCGGCGGGCCGCGCCCTTCGAGGGCTGCAGGCCCGTCTTCACGAGGAGATCGAGCAGCGGCACGCCCGCCTCGAGCTCCGCCTTCGGCAGCTCGCTCGACGGCACGTCGGCGAGGAGCGGCGCGAGGTCGGCGTCGCGCAGGGTCTCGAGGCTGCCGCCGAACATGACCTGGCTCGCGGCGACGGCGCGGGCGAGGGCCTCGTCGCCGTGGATCCACCGGGTCATGTCCTCGGCGAGCGTCTTCTGGGCCGCGCGCTTGCCCGGCGCCTCGGCGTGGCCCGCCAGGATCTCCTCGATCTCGGCGAGCGGACGCCAGGAGAACATGCGCAGGAGCTTCGGCGCGTCGGCGTCGTCGAGGTTCAGGAGGTACTGGTAGAAGGCGTACGGGCTGGTGCGCTCGGGGTCGAGCCAGACGCGCAGGCCGGTGGACGTCTTGCCCATCTTCTGGCCGCTCGCGTCGAGCAGCAGCGGCGCCACGAGCCCGAAGAGCTGCGGCGCGCCCATCTTGCGCGCGAGCTCGGTGCCGGCCGTGATGTTGCCCCACTGATCGGAGCCGCCGACCTGCAGGCGGCAGCCGAGCTCGCGGCTGAGGTGCACGAAGTCGTAGGCCTGGAGCAGCTGGTAGGTGAACTCGGTGTAGCTGATGCCCTGGTCGCGATCTTCGAGCCGGCTCTTCACCGAGTCCTTCGCCATCATGTAGTTGACGGTGAGGTGCTTGCCGACGTCGCGCAGGAACTCGAGGAAGCCCATCTGGCCGAGCCAGGTGTGGTTGTTCACCACGAGCGCGCCGGTCGGCCCCTCCGAGAAGTCGAGGAGGCGCTCGAGCTGCGCGCGCTGGCCGGCGAGGTTCGCGGCGAGCGTGTCGGCGTCGAGGAGGTTGCGCTCCTCGCTCTTGCCGGACGGATCGCCGATCATGCCGGTGGCGCCGCCGACGAGCGCGATGGGCTTGTGCCCCGCCTTCTGCAGGCGGGCGAGCAGGATGGTGGGGACGAGGTTGCCGAGGTGAAGGCTGGAGGCGGTCGGATCGAAGCCCGCGTACAGGGGCACGGGGCCCTTCGAGAGCAGCTCCTTCAGCGCGTCTTCGTGCGTGACGTCGTGCACGAGACCGCGCGCCCTCAGCTCGTCGAGGATGTGCATGGCTCGCGGAGCTTGGCCGGACGGGCTCGGCTGTCAACCGCGAGCTGCGCGGCGCTCCTGTTCGTGCTCGGCGCCTGCGACGAGCCACGGCCGCCGCCGCCCGCGCCGCCGACGCCCTCCACGGCGACCGCCGGCGGCTGTGACCGCGCGCGGCTCGGAGAGGTCCTCGAGCAGCTCGGCGCGGCGCGCGTGCGGCACGAGCGCTTCCGCGGGGCCGTGCCGGTCGGAGCGCCGGTGTCGGTCGCGCTCCGGCGCTGCCGCGAGGGGGAGCCCTTC
>SHBB01000208.1 GCA_004213565.1 Sandaracinaceae bacterium | reverse complement strand
CTCGGCCAAGCGCCCGGTCGATCGCACGACGAGGGTCACGCCCTGCACCTCCACGCGGCGCTCGTGGAAGCGCGCCGCGACCGAGAGCGGCACGTAGGCGGCGTCGCGCTCGACCTCGCCCTCCCCTTCGAAGCGCCGCGCGTCGAGCAGGAGCTCGTCTGCGCCCGCGTCGACGCGCACGCGATGGCGGGCCCCGAAGTCGAACGCGTCGTCGTCGCCGATCACCAGCGGATACCAGGGCGCGGCCGCGCTGAGCAGGCCGTCGTCGTGCCCGAGGCGCCCGAAGCGGCCGGGGACGCGGAGCGTGAAGCGGAGCGCGATGGTCACGCGCTCGCCCGCGACACGCTCGCCCGCGACGGGGACGCGCAGATCGGTGCCCGCCGCGTCCTGACCGCGCGGTCCGCCCGGCGCCTCGGCGATCATCTCCGCCGTGACGGGCGCGCCGTCCACGGTCAGCGCGCTCACCGTGATCCCGCCGCGGTCGACCTCGCCAGGAAAGATCCACCGCCAGGAGCGCTCGTCCATCGCGCTCGGCGTCTCACGCATGCGCTCCGGGTAGAGCCAGAGCCGCACGTGCGTGTCCTCGGGGGCGAGGCGCACCGTCACACGCATCGCGCCGGAGACGGTGGCGGTGGCGCGATCCACGCGCGCCTCGATCTCGTATCGCTCGGGCGTGGCGGCGCGCGCGACGGACGCGGCGCACCAAATCGCCAGGAGCACCGACGAAACCTTGCAGAGACCCCTGGAAGGCATCACCACGAGAGTGGGACCTCCGAGCGCATCTCGGCACTCCCTCCGCGACGATGGCTCACCTCGACGTCGACTTCACGCTCCCGATCGTGCTCCTCGTGAGCTCGCTGATCGCGGTCGTGCTCGTCCGGCTCGCGGTCCAGCGTGGCGAGAAGGCGGCCGAGGCGCGGACGAGGCGGCTGATTCGAAGGCATGGAATGCGCGCCATGGGGCGTGCGTCCGACGATTGACTCGACGGGCCCTGGAGGGAGCGCGGTGCTGCGTCGCGACACGCACATCGCGCTACCTTGACGGCACTCCGACCTCGACACCAATGTGAAGAGGCGAGGCGGGGTCGATCACGGCGCCTGGACCAAGGACGGAGGCAACATCTCGATGGGACGGCTACTCGGCTACATGGCGAATCGCACCGATCGCCTCGGCGACGTCCTGGATGAAGAGCGCGAGGCGATCGCGCCCCCCGCGGACTTCAAGCCTCACGCCTGGGGGATCGGCTTCTATCAGGGCGGCGAGGTGCTCCACAAGAAGCGCCCCAAGCTCGACGAGGGCCCGATCGACTGGGAGAACGTCGCGCGCGGCGTGCGCTCCGACGCGGTCATCGTGCACTTCCGCCACGCGACCGTCGGCGACTTCCGGGCCGACAACACGCACCCCTTCCGTCTGCGCCAGTGGCTCTTCGCGCACAACGGCACCGTGCACGGCTTCGACGCGATCCGTGAGCGGCTGCTCGAGAACATGCCGGACTTCCTCCGGCGCGGGATCCGGGGCGGCACCGACAGCGAGCACGTCTTCCACGCCCTGCTCTCGTTCCTGCACGACGCGGGGCAGCTCGATCATCCCGACGTGGACGACAAGGTCGTCGTGGCCGCCCTGCGCTCGACCGTCGCCCTGCTCGACCGTCTCTGCGCGGAGGTCGGCGCGCCCGCGCCCACGCTCAACATCGTCCTGACCAACGGGCGCCACATGTACGCGCTGCGGCGCGGCCGCCCGCTCTTCTACGTCGAGCGCACGGGGCTCCCCGGCGAGGGGCCGACCACCAAGGGCGCAGGGGCCTTCCGCTACGTGCTGGTCTTCAGCGACGGCGAGACGGCGCCGGCCGGCTACACGACGGTCGAGAACGACTCGTTCCTCATCGTCGACCGGAACCTGAGCGTCTCCACCCAGACGCTGTAGTCTCTGCGCGTGCGGTCTCTCTGCGTGCGCGCTGCGCTCTCTGCAGTGCTCTCTGCAGTGCTCTCTGCAGTGCTCTCGGCAGTGCTGATGGCCGGCTGCGGCCCCGCGCCGACGTCCGAGACCGCGCGTGCGGGAGCGTCGGGGAGCACGATGGGCGCGGACGAAGGCCTCCCGGCCACGGACCGTGATCCTCTGCCCTACACCCCACCTCCCTCCACCACGGAGGGGCACACCGGGGAGACCGTGGCGCTCGCGGCGTCGGGCGGCGAGGACCAGGCGCGCCGCATGCTGCCCGCGCTCCTGCGCGCGATCCGCGACGTCGACGAGCGGGAGCTCGAGCAGCTGCTGGCCGAGGAGATCACCCAGGTCCGGGTCCGTCGGGGACGCCCGACCGGCCAGCCCCGATCGGCGTGGATCCAGCGCATCCTGATCTACGCGCGCCGCTCGGTGCTGCCGGCCGACGCCCGCGTGTCGGAGCTCGTCGATCTCGAGCAGCTCGAGGTGCGGCGCGCCGCGCAGTTCTGGCCCCGCGACATGCCACAGGCGGTGCGACCCACCGATCTCGTGGTCGAGGTGCCCATCCACGAGCCCGGGCGCGCGCCGCTCCGGACCCTGCTCGGCTGGCATCTGCGCGGGCAGCTCGTGGTGCGTCCGGGCCGCGACCCCCGAATCGTCGCCTTGTAGCGCCGCGCTTCGGGTACGTTCGGGGCATGGCGGATGACGCGATCGTCGTGCTGTGCACCGCGCCGGACG
Organism: Sandaracinaceae bacterium; assembly: GCA_004213565.1. Classification (GTDB taxonomy): domain Bacteria; phylum Myxococcota_A; class Polyangia; order Polyangiales; family Sandaracinaceae; genus JAVJQK01. The sequence goes on along the minus strand of SHBB01000208.1, from coordinate 11,604 downwards.
AGGGCGTGGGCGCGACCCTGGCCCGCGGGCTCGTCGACGCGAAGCTCGCGGCCTGCGTGAACCTCGTGCCCGGCGTGCGGAGCTTCTACGCGTGGGAGGGCGAGGTGCACGACGACGCGGAGGTGCAGCTGCTCATCAAGAGCCGCCGCGCGCGCTTCGCCGACCTCGAGGCGTGGCTCGGCGAGCATCACCCCTACGACGTGCCCGAGATCATCGCGCTGCCCATCGAGGTCGGCTCGAAGGCGTACCTCGGGTGGCTCCAGACCCAGACGGAGGCCCCGTGAAGCGCACCCACCGCCCCGATGTGTTCGGGTGGTCCCGGTTCGACGAAGCCCGCGACGTGGACTTCCACAGCTGGGCGTGGCTCCGCGCGGGCGGCCCGGGCGTGCTGATCGATCCGCTGCCCCTCTCCGCCCACGACGCGGCCGAGATCGAGGCCCACGGCCCGGTGTCGCACATCGTGGTGACGAACTCCGACCACACGCGGGCCGCGACCGGGCTCGCCGCCCGCTGGGGCGCCCAGATCGTCGGGCCGATCGCGGAAGAGGGCGCCTTCGAGGCGGACCGCTGGGTCGGCAACGGCGACGAGATCGTCGAGGGGCTCTACGCGATCGCGCTCGAGGGCAGCAAGACCCCGGGCGAGCTCGCCCTCCTCCTCGAAGGCACCACCCTCATCTGCGGCGACCTCGTGCGTGGCCAGGCGGGCGGCCGGCTCAACCTGCTCCCGGACGCCAAGCTCCTGGACCCCGAGGCGGCCCGCGCGTCCGTGCGCGGCCTGCTCGCCTACAAGATGGTCGACGCCGTCCTGGTCGGCGACGGCTGGCCCGTCTTCCGCGACGGCCACGCGCGCCTGCGCGAGCTCGTCGGCTGAGCTCAGGCCTCGCCGACCGTGTGCACGTTGGGGCTGACGTCGAAGATCCCGCGCTGCTTGGCCGCGGCGAGCACGCGCAGCGCCTCGCGGTAGCCGCGGGTCAGGAGCTGGCGCGCGTTCGCGCGGCGCACGAACGAGAAGTGGCCGAGGTCCGCCGAGACGTTGAGGATCGTGACGTGCGGGTAGAGCCGGCCGATCAGATCGATGCCGCGCTTCTCCTTCTCCGACAACATCACGTTCAGCGTCTGGTTGAGCATCGCGCTGGCGCCGCCGTGCACGAGCGAGCGCTCACCGGGGCGGGTGACGTGGGGGCGGTAGACGTTCGAGACGACGATGACGTCGGCGCCGGCTTCCACCGCGAGGTCGATGCTCAGGGTCCGCACCACCTCGCCGTCGACGTAGTAGCGGTCCCCGATCTTGTACGGCCGGAAGAGCAGCGGCACGCAGCAGCTCGCCGCGACGGCCTGGCTGATCGGCACGCGCTCGCGGTAGCCCTGTCCGAAGACCACGCGCCCTCGCCCGTCGACGTCCGCCGCGCTGATCATCAGCGGCCGGTCCAGCTGGCGGAAGTCGTTGACCGGGAGCCGCTTGGCAAGGAAGCGCTCGAAGCGGTCGATCGAGAAGAGCCCGCTCGTGAGCCAGCCGAGGCTGCCGAGCTGGGCGCGCGTGGGGAGGCCGAGGAAGTAGCGACCCTTCAGCGCCGACGCGGGGTCCTGGCGCCGCCACGTGGGGCGCATCCAGTCGATCATCTCGTCCGCGGTCACCCCCTGCGAGAGGAAGGCGCCCGCGATCGCGCCGGCCGAGGCGCCGACGAAGATGTCGGGCCGAAGGCCCAGCTCCTCGAGCGCCTTGATGGCGCCGATGTGCGCCAGCCCTTTGGTCGCGCCTCCCGAACCGACGAACGCCACGCGGGGTCGAGCCATGTCCACTGCTCCCTATCCCCCCGGTCGGGCATCGTCCCACGAAACGCCCACCGGGACCAAATGGGAGGTAGCCCCGATCAGGTCATTCGCGACGTGCGCCCACCTGGCCGCGCATGACCCTCCGGTTGAGGTCGGCCAGATGGCGACGTACGGAGACGGCCTCGGCGGCGCGCGGCCAGCGGCGGAGGAACGTCCGCAGCGCGTTGCGCGCCTGGTCGATGTCCTCGAGATCCTCGCTCGCCGCCGCGTAGAGCAGGAGCGCGTCGTCCTGGAGCTCGCGGTCGATGGTCTGGTCGACCACCTGCTGGGCGAGCACGCGGGCCTCGGGCTGACGGCTCAGGCGCATGAGCGCGCGGGCCAGCTCGTATTTCACGCGCGGGATGTGCGCCGCCTCCTCCTTGAGCCGGATCGCCTCCTGGAGGGCCTCGGCCGCCTCGGCGTAGCGACCGGTGCGCATCAGGTCGAGCCCGTGCTGGTACGCCTCGAGGGACAGGTCGAGGTGGAAACGGTCGACCGTGTCCCGGAAGAAGGCTCCCTCGGCGCGGGTGAGCTGCTCGCGGCGCAGCTCCGGCCAGCGCTCGACCACCTCGGTGCGGCGGCGCTCCCGGATCAGCCGGTAGAACTGGGCGGCGGCGGTCTCGGCGCGGGCCCGGCGCTCGGCCTGGGCGCTGGCCTCGTTCAGCTCGCGGCGGACCTCCGCGAGGTCGGCGTCGAGCCGCTCCTTCTCGCCCTCGATCTCCGCGATCCGGTAGTTGGTGGCGAGCCAGAGCCCGACGAAGGAGAGGCTCGCGAAGAGGATGTAGGCGATCCAGCTGTTCCAGACGAAGCGCCGCTCGTAGCCCGCCTGCCGCTTGGCGATGGACTTGATGTCCGCCGCGAGCGCGTTGGTGAGGTTGTTCGTCTTGATGATGAGCCCGCGAGACTCGATGATCTCCTTCTTGATCTCGCGGATCTCCTCGTCGACCTCACGCATGACGGGGCGACGTACTCCGTCGGGCGCGCTCGGGCAAGCGCGCGGTCACAGCGGACGAAATATGCGGCATGCTGCGGCGTCCGAGCCTCGGCCGCCACGCTTGACGGCCCAGAGCCCCCGGCCTACAAGCGGGCCGGATCCCGAGAGGAGCAGCGATGCATCGAAACCTGGTCTCCCGTCTCTCGTTCGTGGCCCTCGTCGTGGCCTCCCTGGGCCTGCTGCCCGGCTGCGGCGGCGGCTCGTGGTCCTACAACGTCGTGGGGACGCAGCGGGATCCGGGCGCCGAGGGGCGCATCCAGGTCGAGCGCATCGAGGGCGGCAACCGCCTCGTCACCGCCTCCCTCGCGCACCTGACCCCGCCCGAGCGCCTCGGCAGCGGGCTGACCGCCTTCGTGATGTGGTTCCGCGACGCCCGCGGCCAGAGCACCAAGGCGAGCCTCCTCGAATACGATCCCGGCTCGCGTACGGCGCGCGCGACCGCCACCACCCCGATGAGCCGCTTCGTGGTCATCGTCACCGCCGAGCGAAACGGGAACGTGGTGGAGCCCTCCGAGAACGTGATCTACAACCAGCGCATCACGGCCGAGTGAGCCAGGCCGCACGGAAACTCCGATGTACGACACCTCCGACATCCGCAAGAACCTGAAGATCGTGATCGACGGCTACCCCTACGCGGTGGTCGACCATCAGTTCGTCAAGCCCGGCAAGGGTCAGGCGTTCACGCGGACCAAGCTGAAGAACATGATCACGGGCGCGGTCCTCGAGAAGACCTTCAAGAGCGGCGAGAAGCTCGAGAAGGCCGACATGGAGGAGCGCCAGATGCAGTACCTCTACCCGGACGGCGACCAGTGGGTGTTCATGGACACGACCACCTACGCGCAGCTGCCGCTCGGCGCGGAGGTCCTCCAGGACACGCCGTCGTACCTCCAGGACGGCATGATGGTCGACGTGCTCTTCTTCTCCGACAAGCCCATCGGCGTGACCCCGCCCACCTTCGTGGAGCTCGAGGTCACCGAGACCGAGCCCGGCTTCAAGGGCGACACCTCGTCCAACATCACCAAGCCGGCCACCGTCACGACGGGCAAGATCGTCAACGTGCCGATCTTCGTGAACATCGGCGACATGCTGAAGATCGACACCCGCACCGGCGAGTACGTCGAGCGCGTGAAGAAGTAGCCCCGGCGCGGATCGACGAGTTGACGTCCGTCCGCACCCCCATCGCCGCGCTGACCCGCTTCGCGCCGCCCTGCCCGGCGCGCGTGGCGGGTCGCGTCACGTTCGCCGACGCGGACCGCGCGCTCGTGCTCGACCCCACCGGCTCGATCGAGGCGCGCGGAGAGACGCTCCCCCCCATCGGCGCGTGGGTCGTGGCCGAGGGCACCTGGGACGGCCGGGCGCTCGACTCCTGCGCGTTCGAGATCCTGGGGACGCCCGAGGCCTTCCCCGCCCCGGACGGTGAGTTCCTCCGGCTGAACGGTCCAAGCCGCCTCCTCGAGAACCTGAAGCGGCGCGCGACCGTGCTGCGTGCGGTGCGCGGATGGTTCGACGAGCGGGCCTTCCTCGAGGTCGAGACCCCGCTCGCGGTCCCGAGCCCGGGCCTCGACCTGCACCTGAGCGCGCTCTCGGTGGAAGGTCTGGGCGCCCCGCGCTGGCTCATCACGAGCCCCGAGTACCAGATGAAGCGCCTCCTCGCCGGCGGCGCGACGCGCATCTACCAGCTCGCGCGCTGCTTCCGGCGCGGCGAGCGCGGCGACCACCACGAGCCGGAGTTCACCATGCTCGAGTGGTACCGCGCCTTCGCGGGCTCGGGCGAGATGATGCGGGACACGGAGGAGCTGGCGGCGCACGTCGCGCGCGTGCTCCACCACGGCTCGACCACCGTGCTCGGCCGCGGCCGGCCAGTCGATCTCGCGCCGCCGTGGAGGCGCATGCGGGTCGAGGAGGCCTTCTCGCGCATCGCGGGCGTCTCCCTCAGCGACGTGCTCCCGGACGAGGAGCGCTTCTTCCGAATCCTGGTGGAGAAGATCGAGCCCGGGCTGGGCTACCCGAAGCCCGTCTTCCTCACCCACTGGCCCGCCAGCATGGCCTCGCTCGCGCGGATCCGGCCGGACGGCTGGGCGGATCGCATCGAGGCGTACGTCGACGGGCTGGAGCTCTGCAACGGCTTCGGCGAGCTGACCGATCCGGTCGAGCAGCGCCAGCGACTGGAGCGCGACCGCGCCGCGCGCGCGCAGCAGGGCCTCGCCGACTACCCCATCGACGAACGGTTCCTGGCCGCGCTCGCCGAGGGCATGCCCCCCAGCGGAGGCAACGCGCTCGGGATCGATCGGCTCGTGATGCTGGTGCTGGGCGTGAAGCACATCGAGGACGTGCTGGCCTTTCCGCAGTCGCGCCTGTGACCCCTCCCCCGAACCCACCTATGCTTGTGGAGTGAGGTTGGCGGGACTGGTGCTGTGCGGCGCCCTCGTCGGAGGGCTCGCGGGCTGCAGCGGCGCGTTGGCGGTGCGCGGGGCGATCGTGCAGCCGGCCCGGGTGCCGGTGCGGGCGTTCCCCCGCATCCTCGTCACCGCCGACGAGAGCCCCGAGGCCGACCAGCTCGCGGACGCCATGGCGCGCCACCTCGTGGTCGGTCGCTCCGCGGTGCGCCGGGTCGCGCCGGACGAGGTCGAGGCGATGCGCGCCGCGGGCCGACTCCGTCGCGCGACCGTCGTCGTGCACGTGTCCCTGACCATCACGCGTCACGAGCGTCCGGAGTGGATGCGTCGGGAGACGCTCGACTGCGGCCCGCTCGGCTGCATCGAGACGCGGCGCCCCTACGTGGAGGACGTGCCCGTGCTGCGCGCGACGCTCTCGCTGACCGTGCGCGACGCGGAGACCGGGCGGCTGCTCCAGCGCGAGGCCGTCGAAGACGAAGAGGCCGGCGTGGACGTGCTCGGAATGCGGCTGCGAGTGCTGGAGCGGGTGCGCGCGCAGACGCTGGCGTTGCTGGACCAGCGCGCGGAGCCCGTCGTGGTCGAGCTGCACCCGGTCGACGCGCCGCCGGTCCGGCGCGCGCTCGCGCGCATCGGTGAGGGTGAGTGGGCCGAGGGTCGCGCCCTGCTCGAGCGCTTCGTCCGCAGCGCCGCCTTCGACGCGCTGCCGACCGATCAGCGCGCCATCGTTCTCTATGACCTCGGGCAGGCCCGCCGGTTCGACACCCGCGTCAGCGCCGGTCGGCGGTTCGAGGCCGCCGCGCGCGCGCTGCGGGCCGCGGTCCGGCTGGTCCCCGCGCCCCGCTTCGCGAGCGCGCTCGCGGACCTCGAGGCGCACCGCCGCAGCCGCGCCCTCGTCCGGGAGCAGCAGGAGGCCATGGCGCACAACTTCAGCCTCGCGCGCGCCGACGCCGCGCCGCCTCCGGGGCAGTCCCCGGCCGACGCCATCCCCGCGCCGCCGGCCGGCTATCGCTGAGCCTTCGCGGCGTTCCAGCGGGCGTCGATGTCTTCGGGAGAGAGCGCGCCGAGCTCGACCCCCTCCTCGCCCGCCTTCGTCTCCATGACCCGCACTCGCTCGCCGAAGCGGCGCAGCGTGCCTCGGAGCGCGGCCTCCGGATCGTGACCGCGGTGGCGCGCCCAGCTCGCGATGGCGAAGAGCAGATCCCCCAGCTCCGCCTCCTCCGCCTCGTGGTCCGGCGCGGCGTCCAGCTCCGCGAGCTCCTCGTCGATCTTCGCGCGCGGGCCGGCGGCGTCGGGCCAGTCGAGGTTGATCTTGCGCGCCTTCTTGCCCACCGCGACCGCGCGCGCCAGGGCGGGGAGCGCGACGGGCACGCCGTCGAGCGCGCCGCGATCCCGCTTGCCCTTCTCTCGCGCCTTGATCGCGTCCCAGCTCTCGAGGACCTGCTCGGGCGTGTCTGCCTCGGCGTCCGCGAAGACGTGCGGATGACGTCGCACCATCTTGTCGCAGATGCCGCGCACGACGTCGTCGGGGCCGAAGCTCTCCGCCATCTCGGTCAAGAAGACGATCTGCAGCAACAGGTCTCCGAGCTCCTCACGGAGCTGCGGCTCCGAGCCGGCGTCGATGGCCTCCACGACCTCGAACGCCTCCTCGATGACGAACGGCCGCAGGGTCTCGGGCGACTGCGCGCGATCCCACGGGCAGCCGTCGGGCGCGAGCAGCCGCCGCATGATGGAGAACAGCTCCGCGACCGAGGCTCCCGACTGCGCTTCGTGCATGCCCCGCATCTACCACGAGGCGGGCGCTCAGACTCGAAAGCCCAGGCCGGCCGCTACCTGGAGGAGCTGCCGCTCGCGCTCCCGGGCGTGGGGGTCCTCGGTGATCCCGCGCGCGCGCCACACCGGGAGCCGCTCGGCCCAGAGCCGCCAGAGCCCGTTCTGCGCCCCACGCGGGTCGAGTTGCCACGGCGTCCCGGCCACGAACTCCGCCAGCGCGGCCGCCGTCGCCCACAGGTCCAGGTCCTCGGGGGCCGCGGCCAGCGCCTCGACGACCTGCTCCAGCGTCTCTTGCAGGGCCCGCCCGAGCGCCACCGGATCGAGCGCGACCGAGGCCTCCTTCGCGTCCGCGATGAGGCGGGAGACCGTGACGAGATCGATCGCGAGCCCCGCCCCGACCGCGGCCCGGAGCCGCGCCCGCAGGGTGTACTCCGCCGCCATCCCGAACACGGGCGGCGAGGTGAGGTCCACGCTCTCCAGGAAGCGGATCAGCGGCGCCGTCTGGTCGTAGAGCGCCTCGACCCGCTCCTCCATGCGCCGCGTCCGATCCGCGAGCAGCTGTCGCATGATCTCCTCGCGGTCGTCCAGCAGCAGGTGGCGCAGCGAGAACGTCTGCCCCTCGAAGAGGCGATCGATCTGCCGGACCACCTCGGCCAGGTCCGCGCGACCGAAGGGGTGCGACAGCGCGCCGTGCAAGCCCACGTGCCGCGCCGCGTTGCCGAAGGGTCGGATCCCGCCCATCAGGTTGTGGTCGCCGAAGTGCAGCACCGCGTAGCTGAAGTCCGCCGCCTCGGTCGTGATCCGAGAGCACACCCGCAGGCGACCCACCGCGAGCCGCGAGCCGCCGGTCTTCGCGAGGTCGTGCTCGAGGAGCGTCCCCTCGTAGCCGCCGATCCGGCTGTCCCCGGGATCGCTCTCGAAGGCGCGCTTGGTGGCCAGGTGCGCGCCGACGAGCGAGAGCTCGATCTTCGAGGGCTGCACGAAGTGGTCGTAGATGCGCTCCCCGTCGCCGTAGTCGCGGCGGTTGCTCGGCGCGGCGGCGAGGCGCTCGCGGAAGCCGAGCTCGAACCGGTCGCCGAAGAGCCCCGTGGCCAGCTGCACCGCGCGGCCGGCGTACTGCAGCACCTGGATGGTGGAGAGGTCGCTCAGCTCGTCGAAGAACCAGCCGCAGCTCGTGTACATGAGCATCGCGTGGCGCGACAGCTCGAGCAGCTCGAGCGCCCGCTGCACCTCGGCCGGCGTCAGCGCGCGCTCGCACTGCGCGTCGAAGAAGCGCTGCCGGCTCTCCTCGGAGCGGTCGAGCACCACGCCGATGTAGGCGTCGCGCGCGGCCCAGACGTCGGGCAGCAGCTCGCGGGCCGCCTCCTCGAGCTCCCGATCCAGCTCCGCGCGCAGCCAGTCGAGCGCCTCGCGCAGCGGCGCCCGCCAGCGCTGGTGCCAGCCCGTGCCCGAGTTGCAGCCGCAGTCCGCGCGCCAGCGCTCGATGCCGTGCGCGCAGCTCCAGCTCGTGCGCTCGGCGATCTGCGCCTCCCACGTCGGCGGGTGCAGCTCGAGAAACTCCGCGTAGTTGGTGAGGCGGACGTCCGGATCGGCCTCGATGTGCGAGAGCGCCACCGCGAGGGCCATCTCCCCGTACGCGTGGTGGTGCCCGTAGGTCTCACCATCGGTCGCGATGTGCACGAGCTGCGGCTCGTCGCGCTCCGGCTCGAACGCGCCCATCAGCCGCTCGGCGAAGCGATACCCGTCGTCGAGCAGGCGCTCGAAGGCCACCCCGCGCGAGATGGGGCCGTCGTAGAAGAAGAGCGCGATGCGCTTGCCGGACGGCAGCTCGGTCACGTAGGCGCGGCGCGGATCGACGCGCTGGCCCGAGACGTCCAGCCACTCCCCGCCGGGCCGCCGGACGCGCGCGCACTGGTGCGGCGCCAGCACGGTGAAGCGGATGCCCTCCTCGGCGAGGACCTCGAGGCTCTCCGTGTCGCAGGCCGTCTCCGCGAGCCACATGCCGTCGGGCCGCCGCCCGTAGCGGCGCACGAAGTCGGCGATCCCCCAGCGGACCTGCGTGACCTTGTCGCGCCGCGAGGCGAGCGGGAAGATCGTGTGATTGTAGACCTGCGCCATGGCGGCGCCGTGCCCGCCGCGGAGCTCCATGCTCTGTCGGTCGGCGTCGACGATGGCGTCGTGCACGTCGGGCCGCTCGGTCTCCAGCCAGCTCATCAAGGTCGGCCCGACGTTGAAGGAGATGCGCGCGTAGTTGTTGACGATGGCCGTGATGCGCCCCTCGGCGTCGAGGATGCGCGCGTGCGCGTTCGGCGCGTAGCACTCCTCGGTCACCCTCGCGTTCCAGTCGTGCGCGGGCCACGCGCTCTCCTGCCGCTCCACCGCCTCGAGCCAGGGGTTCTCGCGCGGCGGCTGGTAGAAGTGGCCGTGCACGCAGATGTAGCGGGGCCCCTTCATTCGGGCGCCCGGAACCACACCGCGGCGAGCGGCGGGAGGGTGACCGAGAGCGCGAAGGGCTGGCCGTCCTCGGGCGCCGCCTCCGCGACGACCTGCCCGAGGTTGCCCACGCCGCTGCCGCCGTACGCCTCGGCGTCGGTGTTGAGGATCTCCTCCCACGCGCCGGAGACCGGCACGCCGACCCGGTAGTCGTACCGCACGACGGGCGTGAAGTTGACGACCACGAGCACGGGCGGCGCGCCCTCCCCCTGCCTCAGGTACGACAGCACCGAGCGGTCGGCGTCGCTGCCGTCGATCCAGGTGAACCCGCCCGGCTCGCAGTCGCCGCGGTGCATCGCCGGCTCGTCGCGATAGCGACGGTTGAGGTCCCCGAGCAGGCGCATCACGCCCGCGTGCTTCTCGTCCTCGAGGAGGTGCCAGTCGAGGCTGCTGTCGTGGTTCCACTCGCGCCACTGCGCCAGCTCCGAGCCCATGAAGAGCAGCTTCTTGCCGGGCTGCGACATCATGTAGGCGTAGAGCAGGCGCAGGTTCGCGAACTTCTGCCAGCGATCGCCCGGCATCTTGTTCAGCAGCGCGCCCTTGCCGTGCACGACCTCGTCGTGGCTGAGGGGCAGCGTGAAGTTCTCGTTGAACACGTAGAGCGAGCGGAAGGTCAGCTCGTTGTGGTGGAAGCGACGGTGAATGGGATCACGCTCGAGGTACCGCAACGTGTCGTGCATCCACCCCATATCCCACTTCAGCCCGAAGCCGAGGCCGCCCACGAACGTCGGCCGGCTCACCATCGGCCAGGAGGTCGACTCCTCGGCGATGGTCTGCACGTCCGGGTGGGCCGCGTAGACCGCCTCGTTGAGCTGCCGCAAGAACGCGATGGCCTCGAGGTTCTCGCGCCCGCCGTGCTCGTTGGGGATCCACTCGCCCTCGCCCCGCGAGTAGTCCCGGTAGAGCATCGACGCGACCCCGTCCACGCGGAGGCCGTCGACGTGGTAGCGCTCGAGCCAGAAGAGCGCGCTCGAGATCAGGAAGCTCCGGACCTCGTGGCGGCCGTAGTTGAAGATGTAGCTCTGCCAGTCCGGGTGGAAGCCCTGACGCGGGTCGGCGTGCTCGAAGAGGTGCGTTCCGTCGAAGCGCCCGAGCCCGTGCGCGTCGGTCGGGAAGTGCGCCGGCACCCAGTCGAGGATCACCCCCACGCCGTTCTGATGGAGCTGGTCGATGAGATACATGAGGTCCTGGGGCGTGCCGTGCCGATGCGTCGGCGCGAAGTAGCCAGTGACCTGATAGCCCCAGGATCCGCCGAAGGGATGCTCCATCACCGGCATCAGCTCGACGTGCGTGAACCCCAGCTCCTTCACGTGGGCCACGAGGAGCGGGGCCAGCTCGCGATAGCTCAGCGGGCGGTCGTCCTCCTCCGGGACGCGACGCCACGAGGCGAGGTGCACCTCGTACACGCTCATCGGCGCGTCGAGCCCGTTGTGCGCCTCGCGGGTCGCCATCCACGCCTCGTCGCCCCACCCGTAGTCGAGGTCCCACACGACCGAGGCGGTCTTGGGCGGCTCCTCGTGCAAGAGGCCGAACGGGTCACTCTTGTACTCCTCGAACCCGTCCGGGCCCTGGACGAGGAACTTGTAGAGGGCGCCGCGCGCGACGCCGGGCACGAAGATCTCCCAGATGCCGCTCTCGCCGCTCGGCGTCATGGGGTGGGCCTCGCGTGCCCAGTCGCTCCAGTCACCGACGACGGAGACCGCGCGCGCCGCGGGGGCCCAGACGGCGAACCAGACCCCCCGCTGCCCTTCGTCGTCGGTGGCGAAGTGTGCCCCGAGCCGCTCGTAGAGCCGCTGGTGCGTGCCCTCGTTGAAGAGATGCTTGTCCTGATCGGTGAGGAGACTGACGGCCATTGCGGCGCCTTCTTACCCCGCCCACCGTTCCAGGGCACGCCGACCTTGCGGGTGCAGGCCGCTTCTTCTACGGTCCGCCCTTCCGGAGGTCAGGATGCGACGGCTCTCGATGATCGTGGGTGCGCTGGGTCTCCTCCTCGTGGCTTGTGGCCCGGGTGAGGTTGGACAGAATTGCGCGGGCGGCCCGGCAAGGAACGACTGCGTGGACGGGGCGATCTGCACCCCCGAGAACAGCGAGACCACGGAGCCGCCTGGCGCGCCGAACGAGAACAACTTCTTCTGCCGC
>SHBB01000207.1 GCA_004213565.1 Sandaracinaceae bacterium | reverse complement strand
CCGACAGGCCCTCCCCCGACAGCCCGCGCTCCCGCCAGAAGGGCCGCTCGTAGACCGCGATGCACTTGATGGCCGAGCCCATCGGCATGCGCTGCAGCAGCTGGTCCCGCATGGCCGGCAGCGGCTGCGCGAAGTCGATCCGATCGGCGAGCGCGGGGGGGGTGGCCATGATCACCCGCCGCGCCCGCACGTCGCCCGCGTCGGTGTGGATCAGCACGTCGTCTTCCGACTGCTCGACTCCGCGCACCGTGTGCTCGAAGCGCACCTCGACCCGCTCCGCGAGCCGCTCGCTGAGCTGCTGCGCGCCCCCGATGAAGCGCCGCTCCTGCGCGCCGCCCCGCACCTGCGCGAGCCGCATCAGCCCGCCGCCCGAGCGCAGGTAGAAGAGGAAGTGCAGAAACGACAGCTCCGAGGGCTCCACGGCGAAGATCGCGCGGGTGGCCATCGCGAGCAGCTCGCGGCTCGCCGAGGTGCGGAGGTGCCGCCGCATCCAGCCCTCGAGCGTCTGACCGTCGAGCGCCTCCGCGCCCTCGGTGCGCCACGGCGCGTCGAGCGGCACCCGCTTGCCGAGCGCGCCCAGCCGCCAGATCGCCAGCTGCGTCTCGAGCAGCCCGAGCAGCCCGACCGAGGGCACGTCGCCCGCGTAGGTGCGGATCCGCCCGCCGAGGTCGAGCACCTTCCGGCCGTCGCAGCGCTGCGCGAACGTGGCCACGCCCAGCTCCTCGGCCAGGCGCTCCACGCGCCGCTGCGTCGGGCCGATCCACTGACCGCCGAGGTCGATCACGTCGTCGCCGAGGCGCCGTGAGAGCGTGCGGCCGCCGACCCGCTCGCGGCCCTCGAGCACGAGCACGTCGCGCCCGGCCTCCTTCAGGCGCCGCGCCGCGGTGAGGCCGCTGAGGCCGGCCCCGACCACGACGACGTCCCGCGTCAGGTTCGACGCCTGCTGATTAGACACGGGCTGACTCTACACGTATCCCCCGGGCGTGGCGGTCCTGCTCGTGCACGGCATCTGGGACGACGGCGCGCGCTTCGACGTCATGCGGCGCGCCCTCGAGCGGCGCGGGCACACCGTCCGCGCGATCGATCTGCGGCCCAACGACGGGAGCGTGTCCGTCGAGCACATGGCCGAGCAGGTGGACGGCGCGGCGCGCGCGCTGGGGAGCGCGATCGACCTGGTCGGCTTCAGCATGGGCGCGCTCGTGAGCCGCTACTGGATCCAGCGCGGAGAGGGCCGCGCGCGGGTCCGCCGCTTCGTCTCGATCAGCGGGCCACACCACGGCACCGCCACCGCGTACGCGCTCCCGCTCGCGGGCGTCCGGCAGATGCGACCGGGGAGCGCGCTCCTTCGCTCGCTCGCGCGCGACGCCGATCCGTGGGGCGACGTGGACGTGCACACCGTCTGGACCCCGATGGACCTGATGATCCTCCCGCCGCGCTCGAGCCGGCTCCCGGGCGCGACCGAGCACTCGATCCCGGTCCCGCTCCACCGCTGGATGATCACCGACCGTCGGGTCGTGGAGCGCGTGGCCGGCATCCTCGGGTAGACTGCACGCCGTGGATCCAGTGACCCTCACGGTGTTGATCGGCGGCGTCGGCGTGGCCGCGACCGCGGGATGGGCGGCGAGCATCGGCTCGTCGATCGCCACGCTCTTCCACCCCTCGCTCGAGTCGGCGAGCGCGCTCCACGACAAGCGCGAGGCGCTCAGCGAGATCCTCACCTTCGCGGTGCTCGCGGACGGCGAGGTGAGCGACGCCGAGGCCGACAACCTGCGTCACCTGTTCGACGCGCACCCGCACTTCACGGGAGACCCCGACGAGGCCATCGAGCAGCTGCGCGCGTGCGCGCGCCGGGTCTCCACGCTCGAGTCGCTCGAGAACACCGTGCGCCTCGTCGCCTCCGACCTCGACCGCGAGTGGAAGGACGACGCCTTCCGCTTCGTCTCGGTGCTCGCCCTGCGCGGCTCGGGCTTCGGCACCCGCGAGGTCACCTTCCGCCGCGCGCCGATGAGCGACCCCGACACCCTGCTCGAGATCTTCGCCCGCGCGCTCGACATCGACGACGCGACGCGCGACGCGGCCCTCGCCGCCGGACGGGGCTGATTCAGAGCACCGACTCGGCGATGCGGCGCCGCAGGTCCAGCGTCTCGAAGGGCTTGTAGATCACCCGGTCGGGGAAGCGCTCCACGAGGGCGCGCGCGTCGGGCGTGAACGCGCCTCCGGTGGCGAACTGCATGCGGGCCGCGATGGTGGGGGCGTTGGCCTCGGCCCAGGCGTAGAGATCCGCCCCGCTGCCGCTGGGCATCTGCAGATCCGTGATGACGAGGTCGTACGCGCCGTCCCGCTCGAGCTCCGCGATCGCCTCGTCGCCGGACTCGGCGCACACGACGTCGGCGTCTTTGCGCAGCGACCGCTTCAGCGCGCGGAGGAGCTGAGGCTCGTCGTCCACCAGCAGGACCCGCGGGCGACGCGGCGGCATGGCGATCTCCACCGGCGCCTCCGGCTCGGGGGCCACGGCCGCGCTCGCGATCGGCAGCTCGCCGCGGATGCCGGCCCCCCAGCCTTCGCGCTGCACGTACGCGAGCTGCCCGCCCATCGAGCGCATGCTCTCGCGGCTCATGCTCAAGCCGAGCCCGGTCCCCACGCCGGGCGGCTTCGTCGTGAAGAAGAGCGCGAAGATGTCCTCCCGCCGCGCCTCCGGGACCCCGGGCCCCGTGTCGAGCACCTCGAAGACCACGAGGCCCTTCGACTCGCGCACCGACACCCGGACACGCTGCGCGTCGGGCCCGTCCTTGGGCACCGCGTGCGCCGCGTTGACGAGCAGGTTGACGAAGACCTGCGACAGGCGCGTCGGGTCGGCGCGCACCGGCGGGACTTCTTCGAGGTCGAGCTCGAGCCGCGCCGCGTGCCGCAGCTCGCTCTCGGCGATGGCGACGGCCGAGCGCAGCACCTCCGCGACGTCCGTCGGCCGCAGCTCGCCGTGACCGCGCGACACGCCCCGGAGCCCCTGCACGATGCGCTGGATCCGCCGCGCGCCGTCGAGCCCGGTCTCGATCCGCTCCCGCACGTCCGCGTCCGGCGCGCCTCCGCCTATCAGATCGCGCGCGTCCTCGAGGGCGAGGATCGCGTAGGCGAGCGGGTTGTTGATCTCGTGTCCCACGCCCGCCGCCACGCGGCCCATGGTGGCCATGCGATCCAGCTCGATCGACCGCGCGGTCAGCTGGTCGCGCTCGTGGAGGTCGCGCCCGAGGAGCACCGTCGCCGGACCGCCCTCGAAGGTCTCCTCGAGCGCGATCAGCTCCACGTGGACCCGCGCGTCGCCGGAGCCGAGCCACGCCTCGGTCGGCGCCCCGAACTGCGTCACCTCGGCCAGCGCGAAGCCCAGCGCGTCCTCGGCGAGCTCGCCGGCCACGGAGTCCCGCCCGAGCGCGCGGCGCAGCGCCGCGTTTGCGTAGAGGATCCGCTCCCCGCGCAGCACGGCCACGAGATCCGGCGCGCGCTCGACCAGGCGGTGGAAGTCGAGCCGCGTCGAGCGCATCAGCGCCAGGTACGCCCGCACGTCCACCGTCGCGAGCGCGACCACGAAGCCGACCACGCCGACGTCGAAGAAGTGCATCGGCGCCGTCCAGCCGAGCGAGGTGGCCAGGACGTCGAGCAACCCGCAGACCATCCAGAAGAGGAGCCCCACCGCGATGAACGGGACCGTGCGCTCGCGGCCCCAGCCGTGGCGCACGAACCACGCGAGCATGTACGTGGAGACCGCGACGCCGTAGGCGACGGTCACGCTCGCGACGGCGGTCTTCTCCTGGCGCGGGAAGGGGTGGTCGAGCCAGCGCATGGGGCGCGTCGTGGTGCCGGTCAAAGAGTCGCCCCACAGGAGGAGGCCGACGGTGACCGCGGCGGAGGTGAGCACGAGGCGGGGGCGGATCGGCGGACGCCTCCCGAGCACGGCCGGGGCCAGCATCAGCCACGCGTGGATCTCGAGCACGATGACCGCGCCCTCGATCCGCGTGAGCCAGGGCACGTGCCGCGGCTCGGCGTGGTAGTGCGCGAAGATCAGCGCCGCGAACGCGGCCCCGCCTCCGCAGAGGAGCGCCGCCCAGAGATGCCGCCGGTCGCGGGTGGTCCGGAACAGGAGCGCCTCCGAAGCCCCGAGGACCGCGGCGAGCGCGAACAAGACGGCGTCGACGACCGCCGGCAGCGCGACCTGGTGCATCACCCCCCGATGCTGCTTCGAGACTGCTGGGCCACGTTCAAGCTACCACAGCCCACATGGACCGGTGGCCTCCGCGCCGCGCCGTGCGCACATGACGCCGCGTCCCCCCGAGACACGATCGCGCTGACGCGCGACGGGGGGAACCATGTACGTACGACAGCCACGCCGTTACCTGATGGTCGTCCCGGTGCGGGCCTTCACCATCGACGAGCAGCGCGCGGCGATGGAGAGCGCCTTCTGCGAGCACCTGCGGGAGCTGCTGGCGCGCCTCGCGCCGTCCTTCGACGAGATGACCGTGGCCACCGTCGGCATGCCGCGCGCCGACTTCGAGGCGAACGAAGCGCACCTCGGCGTGCTCGACGCCGAGCGCGATCGCATCCGCGTGGTGCCGCTCTATCCGGGGGACCTCGGCACCGTCGACTTCGCGCGCGCGCTGCCCGAGGTGCTCCGGCGGCTGCGGGGGCTCGTTCGTGAGCACGCGCTCGTGCACTCCGGGCCCAGCCACGATCTGCGTCGGCCGATCGAGATCGCGTCGCTCGCGATGGGCGTGCGCGAGGGCCGCCCGACCATCAGCGTCACGGACATCGATCTGCGGAGCGACGCGGAGATGAACCGGACGCTCGGGCGCTGGTCGCTGAAGAGCTATCTGCTCTGCCGCTTCCTCTACGACCCCGTCCGCGACCTCGAGCACCACTGGATCGCGCGGCGCTGCTCGCTCGTGCTTTTCAAGAGCGAGGCGCAGCGCGCGGACTACGGCGCGGACCGCCCGAACGTGCGCACCTTCCAGGACGTCGCGTTCCAGGCCCAGCACCTGATCGCGCCCGACGCGCTCGAGGAGAAGATCGCCGCGGTGCGCGATCCCCGAAGGCCGCTCGAGGCCGTCTACTTCGGCCGGCTCGTCGCCTACAAGGGCGTCGACCGCTGCCTCGACGCCGTCGCCTCGGCGCGCGCCCGCGGCCGGGACGTGCGCCTGACCGTGATCGGCACCGGCGACGAGGAGCCGCGCCTGCGAGAGAAGGCGCGCGGGCTCGAGGAGGTCGTGCGCTTCCAGGGCGCGGTGCCCTACGGCGCTCCGCTCTTCGATCAGGTGCGCGCCCGACACCTGATGCTCGCCACGCCGCTCAGCAACGACACCCCTCGCAGCACCTGGGACGCCATGGCGAGCGGCGTCCCCGTCCTCGCGTTCGGCACCGACTACTACCGCGACCTCGAGGCCTCCACGGGCGCCGTCGAGACCGTGCCGTGGCCCTCCACCGAGGCCCTCGCGGACCGCCTGACCCACTACGCCGACCACCGCGAGGAGCTCGCCGAGCGCATGCGCGCCGCGGTCGAGGTCGCGAAGGAGAACACGAGCGAGGCGTGGCTCCAGCGCCGCGTCGCCTGGACGCGCGCGCTGATGCGTCCCCAGGCCGGCGCCGCTTGACCGGAGCCGAGCGCGGCTCCGATAGTGACGCGTGGCGCGACGGCATGGGGAGGGTGAGCCGGGCGACGAGGTCGCCGACACCCTCGTGGCCCCGGCCGAGCCGGGCGAGCCAGAGCGCGAGGCGCCGGCGCTCGTCGACGTCGACCCCGGTCACTACGAGATGGGCGGTGAGGTCGCGCGCGGCGGCATGGGTGTGGTGCGGCGAGCGCGCGACCTCCGGGCGCAGCGTGAGGTCGCGCTGAAGGAGCTGCTCGGCGGCTCCGAGAAGCTGCGCGTGCGCTTCGAGCGCGAAGCCCGCATCACCGCGCAGCTCCAGCACCCGAGCATCGTGCCGGTGTACGAGGTGGGCCAGTGGCCCGACGGGCGCCCGTTCTACGCGATGAAGCTCGTCGGCGGCCGCCCGCTCGACGACGTGGTCGACGAGGCGCTCGACCCCGACGCCCGGCTGGCCCTCGTCCCCCGCATCCTCCCCGCCGTGGAGGCGATCGCGTACGCCCACGAGCAGGGCGTGATCCACCGCGACCTGAAGCCGGCCAACGTGCTCCTGGGCGAATTCGGCGAGACGGTCGTCATCGACTGGGGCATCGCACGCTTCATGGACGAGCCCGAGGAGGCTCCCACGCCGGAGGCCAGCGACACGGCCGGCGACGAGCGCGCGACCACCGGGAAGCGGCCCTCCTCGCTCGGCGCCGGCCGCCGCTCGAGCAAGCTGACCGTGGAGGGCGCGGTCGTCGGCACGCCGGGCTACATGCCGCCCGAGCAAGCGATGGGGAGGCCGGTCGACGCGCGCGCCGACGTCTACGCGCTGGGCGCCCTCCTCTACCACGCGCTCTCGGGGGAGCCGCCCTACGACGGGACCGACGTGCAGACGATCCTCGTCGAGCTCCTGACCGAGCCGCCGGTCCCGCTCGCCACGCGGGCGCCGAGCGCGCCCTCCGACCTGATCGGCATCGTCGAGAAGGCGATGGCCCGCGACCCGGCCGATCGCTACGCCGACGCCCGCGAGCTGGCGCGCGATCTGGAGGCGTTCACCACCGGGCGCCTGGTCGGCGCGTACCGCTACTCGTCGTGGGAGCTGATCACGCGCTTCGTGCGGCGAAACCCGGCCCTCACCGCGGCGCTCGCCATCCTCGCCGCGTCGGCGGTCGCGTTCGCGGTGGCGATCGTGGCCGCCCAGCGCGAGTCGGAGCGCGAGCGGGCGCGCGCGGTCGAGGCGGAGCAGCGGGCGCTGAATCAGGAGCGGGTGGCCCACGAGCGGCTCGCGCAGGTGCACGCCCAGGAGGCGGTGCGGCGACTCCAGCGCGGCGATCTGCTCGGCGCGGAGGTGCTCGCGGCGGGCGCCCTGCTGGAGCAGCCCGCGAACCCGGCGAGCCCCCACCACGCGCTCGCGCCGGCGCTCCCGCCCGAGGTCCGGGCCGCACGCCTGGCCGGCCCCGCCGCCACGTGGTCGGCGGCGCGCGCACTCCGCTTCGCGTCGCACGAGCGCGTGCTCTCGGCGCACACCGACTGGATCTACGACGTGCTCGCGAGCGAAGACGGGCGCTGGCTGGTCACGACGGGCGCCGACCGGCGCGCGATCATCTGGGACGCGCGCGACGGCAGCGTGCACCGCGAGCTCGAGGGCCACACCGGCACGGTGTTCCAGGCCGCCCTCGACCGCGAGGGAGCCACGCTCGCGACCAGCGGCTACGACGGCACGGTGCGGCTCTGGTCGTTCCCGGACGGGCGGCCGATCCGCACGCTCGAGCACCCGACCGACCGCGTCTACGGCGTCTGCTTCGCGCACGATGGGAGCCTGATCGCCGCGGGGCTCGAGGGGAGGGTCGCCGTCTTCGATCCGGCCTCGGGCGCGGTCACGCGCGAGCTCCAGCTCACGAGCGCCCTTCCCTGGCGCCTCGACTGCGCGCGCGACGCCCCGGTCGCGGTCGCGGGCACCAGCGGCTCGGAGGCCGTCGTCCTCGACCTCGGGGCGGGCGCCGTTCGCCACCGCCTCATGCACGGCGGCTCGTACGTGCACTGCGCGATCCTCGATCCGGGCGGCCGCGTCGTCACCGTCGACAAGCAAGGCGTCCTGCGACGGTTCGATCCGATCTCCGGCGCGGTGCTCGCCCAGGCCCAGGTGGGCGGCGCGTGTGAGGCCCTCGCGGGCTCGCCCGACGGGCGGTGGCTGGCCATCGGCTGGGACGAGATCACCGTCGTCGACGCCGCGACCTTCCGCCCCGTGGCGAGGCTCGAGGGGCACCGCTCGATCGTGGTCGCCCTCTCCTTCGACGCGTCGGGTCGGCGCCTCTACAGCGGCGGTGAGGATCGCAGGGTGGTGAGCTGGGCGATCCCGAGCGCGCGCGCGGGCCTCGCGCTCCCGACGCCGACGGCGGCCGAGATCGACACCATCCGCGTCTCGCCGAACGGCCGGAGGCTGGCCAGCGCGGGGGACGACGGCGTGGTCCGCCTCTGGGACCTCGAGACCGGCCGCGAGGCGCTCGCGCTCGAGGGTCACTCGGCGCCGATCCGCGGGCTGCTCTGGCGCGACGACGCGCAGCTGATCACCTCGGCGATGGACCTGACCCTGCGGACCCACGACGTGGGCCGGGCCGAGACGACCTCCGTCGTCACGCTCCCGCACTTCGGGGACGAGCTGGCGCGGGGCGCCGACCTGACAACCCTCGCCATCGGGAGCGGCGACGGCAGCGTGCTCCTCGAGGCGCCCGAGCGCGGCGAGCGGCGCGTGCTCGAGGTCTTCGGCGAGCGCGCGTGGTGGGTCGGCTTCGATCCCGCGGGGAGGCGCCTCGCGGCCGCGAGCTACGACGGCTCCGTCGCCCTCATCGACCCGCGCGCGGGGGAGGTCGTCAACCGCTGGAGCGGCCACGAGGCGCGCATCTACGACGCCGACTGGCGGCCCGATGGCGAGGAGCTGACGACCGGCGATCTCGACGGCTGGGTGCGCGGCTGGGATCCGGAGACGGGGGAGCGCGTCCGTCAGTGGCGCGCGCGGGACGGCGAGCGCGTGATCTCGCTCGCCTGGTCGGCCGACGCGCGCTGGCTCCTCGTGACCACCGACGAGGGGATGCGCGTGCACCACCCGGACGGCACGCTCGCGCTGCGGCTCGACCTCGGCGCGCGGACCACCGCCGCCGCGTGGACGGCCGACGGTCGGATGATCTTCGCGTCGGAGGGCCGGGTGAACGTCCTCCCCCTCGACACCGAGTCCTGGCGCGCCGACCCCGAGGCGCTCCTCGCCGAAGCCGAGGCGGCGGCCGGCGCCACCCTCGACGCCCTGATCGGCCTGGCCGACGACGCACCCTGAGCGCTACTCGGCCGCGCCCGGCTCCGCCGCGGGGGGCGCGTAGGTCTCGCGCCGGTCGAGCTTGCGCCAGCCCTCGTCCAGCAGGCGGCCCGCCGCCTGTCGACCGCCGAGGCCGAAGGCGAGCGCGCCGGCCACCGCGACCGCGCCGAGCGTCAGGCCGAACGCGAGCTCGACGATCTCGTTCGCGATGCCCATCTGTCGCAGCGCCATCGCGGCCACCAGCACGAGGATCACCACGCGGGCGGAGATGGCGAGCACGCGCGGGTGCGGCACGTCGCTGCGCGCGATGAGGCGCGCGGCCAGGTTCGCGAGGTAGAGCCCGATGGCGAGGATCGCGAGCCCGAGCAGGACGTGCCCGGCCAGGGTCGCGAGCTCCGTCGAGAGCAGGGCCACGGTCTCGAAGCCGAGCATGCGGCTCGCCTCTACCGCGGCGAAGAACATGATCGCGATCAGGGTCAGCTTGCCCGCGATCGCCGACGGCGCGGAGCGGCCTTCCCCACGCACCCGCAGGCCGAGCCGCTCGGGCAGCGCGTCGAAGCCGACCGCCGAGAGCATGTTCTCGACCAGGCTCGCGCAGAGGCGCGCCACCAGGTAGGCGACGCCGAGCAGGAGCGCGGCCGCGAAGAGGAGCGGGATCGCCGTGAAGACCGACTCGAGCATTGCGGTCGCCGGCGCGGTGACGCTCTCGAGCGCGAGCGCGTCCAGGGCGCCGATGGCGACCGGCAGCAGGATGAGCGTGAAGACCACGATCCCGACGAGCGCCGCGAGCGAGCGGCCGCCCATCGCCTTCTGGATGCCCGTGCGCGCGCTCAGTCGATCCAGCCCCACGCCCGAGAGGAGGCCGGTGACGATGCGCTGCACCACCCGCGCGACGAAGAAGCCGACGCCGAAGATCACCGCGGCGCTCACGAGGTTGGGCAGGAACCCGAGCAGATCGTCGATCATGCCCTGGACGGGCGCGAGCAAGCCCTCCAGCCCCAGGGTCCCGAGGATGGCCGGGACGAAGAGCAGGAGCACCAGCCAGAACGACGCGTCGGCGAGGGTGCGCCCCACGTCACGCCCCGCCGCGGGCGGCTCGACCGGCGGCGGCGGCGGCATCGACGCGGAGGCCTCGGCGCGCTCGAAGGCGGCGACGCGCTCCTCCTCCGTCGGCGCCACCTGAGCGCCGGGCAGCGTCGAGGTGACCGAGCGCGCGGACCCGGCGTCATCGGCGGTCTTCGGCGCGGGCCCGTCGAGCGCGGCGCGCAGCTTGCGGTCGACCCCCCAGCGCTCCACCGCCGCGCGCAGGACCCGGCGCACCACGCTGGCCAGCGCGAAGGCGACGAGCCCGAGCAGCGCCGCGCCGAGCAGCCGAGGCACGAACGCGAAGACCGAGTCGAGCATCGCGTTGATGGGCTGCGCGGCGGCGGTGAGCGAGAGCACCTGCAAGAAGGCGAGCGCGGTGAAGAGCAGCACCGTGTAGTAGACGACCCGGCCCGCGGTGCGCGCGGTGTCGAGCTCCGCCGCGCGCCCCTCGCCGAGGACCGCCGACGCCAGACGCTCGTCCAGCGACGTGCGCCGAAGCCCCGCGCGGGTGAGCGCGCCGAGGACCAGCGCGAGGATCCATCCCACCACCAGGACCGCGATCGGGGTGACGACCCCGATGACGTCCTCGCTCGAGAAACCCGTGACCTCCGACATGCTCCCCCCCGGACCGTGGCTCGGTGCCACTTCGGGAACGTGCGCACGTCCGTCTGGCGGGCCAGCTCAGAGAAGTCCGAACAGCGCCTTGCGGCGGATCTCGGACGCGCGCTTCGCGAGGGCCTCGGGGCTCGCGCCGGCGAAGCGCTCGGTGCGCGTCCAGCGCTCGCCGTCGTGCAGCTCGAACACGACCGCGTCGCCTTCGGCCCGGACCTCGGCGACGTCCTCCCAGAGGACCCGCGAGCGCCCCGCCTCGTCGCAGTAGTAGGCGCCGTCGGTGCGCAGGGCGAGGTAGCGCTCCTCGCGCAGCACCCGGTTGAGGCGCGCGATGGCCCAGCCGCCGCCGCCCGCGATGCTGCCGAGCCCGACGAGCCCGAACATCACCTCCCACCACGAGAGCCGGAGCTCGATCGGGTCCGCGGCCGAGCTGAGGATCGGGCCGCTGGCCGGCACGCCCTCGACCGGCGTCGCGCGCGCGTGGAGGGGCACGCCGGCGTCGACGCGCATGAAGTAGAGCGCCGCCGCCATCGAGAGCGAGCCGACGGCCATGACCATCGAGCCGAGGCCGAGCGCGAAGAACAGCCGACGGCTCGCGTC
Source organism: Sandaracinaceae bacterium (assembly GCA_004213565.1). Classification (GTDB taxonomy): domain Bacteria; phylum Myxococcota_A; class Polyangia; order Polyangiales; family Sandaracinaceae; genus JAVJQK01. The sequence continues at coordinate 3,133 of SHBB01000207.1, read as the reverse complement.
GACCCGGAAGTGCTCGACGATGCGCCCCCCTCGATCGAGGGGATCGTCCACGTCCGCGAGCTGCGCGGCGCCGGCTCGAGTGCCCATCGCTCACGAGCGTAGGACCCTCTCGGCGGCTCGGCGAGGGGCGAATCGACGCGGGGCCTCGACGCCCCTATCCTTCGCCGCTGAATGACTGCTCATTACGACTGGATCGTCATCGGCTCCGGCTTCGGCGGGAGCGTCTCGGCGCTGCGACTCTCGGAGAAGGGCTACCGCGTGGCCGTGCTCGAGAAAGGCAAACGCTTCCGGCCGGAGGACTTCCCGAAGACGAACTGGGATCTCCCGCGCTGGCTCTGGATGCCGGCGATGGGCATGAAGGGGATCTTCCAGATGTCCTTCTTCGAGCACGTCACCATCTTCCACGGCGTGGGCGTGGGCGGCGGATCGCTGACCTACGCGAACACCCTGCCGACCCCGAAGCTCGGCTTCTTCCAGTCGAAGTCGTGGGCGCACCTCGCCAACTGGAAGAAGGAGCTGGAGCCGCACTACGAGATGGCGCGCCACATGCTCGGCGCGGCCACCGTGCCCGTGACCACCAAGGGCGATCAGGTGCTGCGCGAGATCGCCAAGGACATGGGCCGCGAGGAGCACTTCCACCCGACCGACGTGGCCGTGTTCTTCGGCAAACCGGACGAGAAGGTGCCCGACCCCTACTTCGACGGGAAGGGCCCCGACCGGGTCGGCTGCACCTACTGCGGCGCGTGCATGACCGGCTGCCGGGTCGGCGCGAAGAACACGCTCGACCACAACTACCTCTACCTCGCGGAGCAGCTCGGCTGCCGCGTCGAGGCGGAGACCGAGGTCACCCACGTGCGCGAGCGCGCCGAGGGCGGGTACGAGATCGAGACGCGCGGGAGCTTCGACAAGAAGGCGCGCACCTTCACCGCCGATCGCGTCGTCTTCGCGGGGGGCGTCATGGGGACCCTGCCGCTCTTGCTCCGCCTCAAAGAGGACCCCAAGGGCCTGCCGCGGCTGAGCGAGCAGCTCGGCAAGGAGGTGCGCACCAACAGCGAGGCGCTCTTCGGCGTGGTCACGCCCGAGGAGGGCGTCGACTTCTCCAAGGGCGTGGCGATCACGTCGATCCTGCACACCGACGATCACAGCCACATCGAGCCCGTGCGCTACGGCGCAGGCAGCGGCTTCTTCCGGCTGCTGACCCTGCCGCACTCGCCCGGCAGCACGGTGTTCAGCCGGCTCGCGAGCGCCGTGCGTGGCTTCGCCAGGCACCCCGTGCGCTGGGCCAGGGCCTACACCGTCAAGGACTACGCGAAGGCCGGCCAGATCCTGCTCTACATGCGCACGCTAGAAGGAACCTTGACCATGAAGCTCGGTCGCAACACGTGGACCGGCTTCCGCAAGGGCCTGGTCACCGTGCTCGACGACCCGACGCAGGCCCCGAGCGCGTTCATGGAGGAGGCGACGGATCTCGCGCGCCGCTTCGCGAAGAAGGTCGGCGGCGTCGCGGCGACGATGTTCACCGAGACCCTGCTCGGCGTTCCGTCCACCGCGCACATCCTCGGCGGCTGCTGCATGGGCGAGACCGCGGCCGACGGCGTCATCGACAAGGACCACCGCGTCTTCGGCTACGACGGCCTCTACGTCATCGACGGCTCCGCGGTCAGCGCCAACCCCGGCGTGAACCCGTCGCTGACGATCACCGCGCTCGCCGAGCGCGCGATGAGCCGTGTCCCCACCAAGGCCGACGCCGCCGAGGCCGACGCCGCGGCGGCCTGAGTCCGCTCAGCGCAGGAAGTACGGCGCGGCCACCGCGCTGCGACACTGCCAGTTGAAGCTGCGCACGTGCGGGGCCCGGCCGCGCGCGCGGAGTCCGTCGACGAGCTCCGTGGCGACCGCGCGCAGCGCGTCGTCGCGGCGGCCGTCCAGGTGCCAGGCCATGGCGACGATGTACGCGCTCTCTCCCCAGTGCTCGTCGTAGGCGTCCGCTTCGTCCTCCGCCGTCCCGACGCCCATGAAGTAGAAGGGCTTCCCCTCGTCGTCGCGGCCGTCGCGCGCGAGGATCCGGCCGAGCTGGATGAGCGAGCCGTGCACGCGGTCCGCCGTCTCTCCGCCCTGGAGCGCGGCGTGCGCGTGGAGCGCGTCGGCGAGGATCGCGCTCATCCACGGGCTGCAGCCGAAGTAGCCGTAGCCCTCGCCGTGCGCGTCGGCGTGGTGCGCGAAGCAGCGCGCGTCGGCGTCGGCGTAGCCCTCCGGGTAGGTCGCCTGGATGTCGAGGTAGGCCTCGACCGCCTCGTCGGCCAGCGCGGTGAACGCGGCCGCGCGGTCGTCCGACACCGTCGCGGCCCAGACGTAGGCCAGGAGCGCGAAGCCGGCGTGCCGCTCCGTCCAGAAGTCCGAGCCGCCCGCGTAGCCCGGGCTGGTCCAGAGCTGCGCCATGCGATCGGCGACCCCCTCCGCCGCCTCCCGGAAGCGGTCGTCGCCAGTGAGCAGGTAGTGGAGCGCCATGCCCTGCGTGTAGTGGTACTTCACGTCCCCCTCGGCGCCCGGCACGCCGATGCGGAGCGCGCTCCCGCTCCCGCTGATCCCGTCCCGGTAAAGCGTCGCCTCCCGGTACGCCGAGCGCAGCGTCGACAGCTCGCCGGAGCGCGCGTAGCCGCGCACCATCGCGGTGACGCGGTCGAAGAGCCACACCGCGCGCGAGCCGCTCCCCTCGAGGAAGGCGTCGGTGTCGTGGCGCGCATAGTCGCAGACCCCGTCCCAGGCGCCCTCGAGGGGCGTCCCCGCGAGGTCGGCGTCGGCCACCATCGGCCCCGCGAAGCCGCTGTCCGAGAGCCACGTCGGCGGGATCAGCGCCCACATGCGCGGCGTGTCTCCCTGGAGCGTGTCCACGACGGGCGTCTCGGCCAGGCCCTCGGTGCTCGGCGTCGCGCCCACCTCCAGCTCGAGCTCCGTCTCCGTCGCCGCGAGCTCCACCTGGATCTGCACGCTCCGCAGGCTGCCGTCCGGCCACGTCGCCAGGCCGCGGCGCGAGGCCGACAGCTCCGCGCCCTCGTGGCGCACGACGATCTGCGCCGCGTCGGAGAGCGCGCCGCGCGCGAGCGGCAACCCGAAGCTCACCCGCTCGGTTCCGCTC
>SHBB01000206.1 GCA_004213565.1 Sandaracinaceae bacterium | reverse complement strand
CATCGCGCATCACATAGACGCGGCGCGAGCCACGTCACGCGATGTGCTGCTATGGTCGGCGCCCCGAGAGGAGGCACTGGTGGCGGGCGGCGGCGGCGGAGAAGGAAACGGTTGGATCTGGATCCTCGTGGCGGGCGTGGCCCTCTGCGGCGCGGGCTACGGCCTGGAGCTCGCGGAGCTGGGCCCGCACTGGGCCTCTGTGGCCTGCCTCGCGGTCGGTGGCCTCGCGGTGGTCTTCGGCTCCGTCGAGGCGATGATCAAGAGCGTCGAGGGCGTGGGCAAGCGGCTGAACTGGAACCAGTTCGTGGCCGGCACCATCGCGGGCCTCGCCAGCAACCTGCCCGAGATCGTCATGCTCGGGTTCGTGGTCGCGGCCGCTCCGCGGGTGGCGTTCGTCGTCGTCACCCTCACGCTCCACGTCAACGCGCTGACCTTCGGCGTCTACAGCGGGTTGCTGCCGCGGGACGAGAGCGGCGGGGCGCGGCTCCCGGCGGCGCTCGTGAAGATCAGCACCGACCTCTACGCCGCGGGCGGAGGCGTCTTCCTGGCCACGGGCTCGCTCATGCTCGTGATGAAGGTCTTCTCGACCGACGACCATCGCGGGAGCGGGCTCGGCCCGTGGGACCTCGTGGTGATCGGCGTCTGCCTCCTCGCGGTGCAGGTCGTGGCCACCACCCAGATGGTGAAGCGCTTCAGCAAGGACGAGGACGCGCAGGACGCGCCGCCTCCCGAAGAGCCGCCTCCCGAAGAGAAGCTGGGCGAAGACACGCCCTCGGAAGAAGCGCCGCCCTCCTGGGGCTCGATCGCGGGCTGGGGGGTGCTGTCGGCCGTGACGTCGCTCCTGGGTGGGCACGCGGTAGGCGACTTCGCGGACGCGCTGGTGAGCGGGCTCGAGGCGGCCGGCTACCCGGAGATGATCGGCGCGATCATCCTGAGCATCTTCGCGGGCGCGGGCGCGTACGTGATGATCGCGAGCGCGCACTTCAAGGGCATGTACGACGTGGCGCTCGCGGGCGTGTCGGGCTCCATCACGCAGGTGCCGTTCCTCGTCTTGCCCGCGGTGATGCTCCTCATCGGCGTCTTCTCGCTCACGGGCCTCGTCCCTGCGCTGCCGGATGGCGTGGCGCTGCCCATCGACCTCGAGACGACGAGCGTCGTGCTGCTCGCGTTCCCGCCGATGCTCATCCTGTGGAAGAGCGTGCAGGACGACGGGAAGGTGAACTGGGTCGAGACGGCGGGCATGGTCTCGGTGTTCGGCCTCGTCATCTACTTCCTGGCCAAGCACGGGTGAGAACGCCGCCGCTCGGGCGTAGTCGAGCCGTGCCGCGACCCAGCATCGCTCTGCTCCTGCTGCTCCTCGCCTCCGCGTCGAGCGTCCGCGCGCAGGAGGTCCCGGAGGCGCCTGCGAGCGTGGAGCTGCGCCCGGCGCGGGTGCGATTTCGGGCGAACCTCGAGGGGCTCGACGTCCTGTATCTGCCGGACCCCACCCTCGACGACGCGCTGTCGGTGCGGCTCGGGGCGCCGTCGCGCTACCAGCTCCTCTGCCGCGCGCCCTGCGACCGCGACCTGCCGCAGACCCACCTGGGGCTCGCCGTGCGGCGGGGCGCGCAGCTCGTCCGGTTCGACGACCCGCTCGGCGTGGACGGCCCCACCGGGGTCCGCCTGACCTGGCGCGACCGCGCGCCCGAGCGCGAAGCCGGCCTGGTGATCCTGCTCGCCGGCGTCCCCTTCGCCGTCGGCGGCGGCCTCGGTCTCTCCGTGATCGGCCTGACCGAGCCGGATGGCGACGCGTACTACGCCAGCGGCGCCGCGGTCGGCGGCGCGCTCCTCGCAGGCGCCTTGATCGCGGGCCTCGTGCTCCTCCTCGCCGACGACGACGCCGCCTTCGCCGTCACCCCGCTCCCCGACGCCCCCGCCCACCTCTACAGCCCCGAATGGCGCTAAGGGGACGGTGTTCGGTTGTTGAGTTCTGCCCCGCAAACATTGCGCACGCAAACTTTGCATAGCACAAGTTAACAACCGAACACCGTCCCCTGGTCACCTCTTGGGGGTACGCGAGGGGAGATCTCGGTCGAGTCAGGGCAGGCGGGCTTCGTTGCAGCCGGGGCGGAGGATCGAGCCCTGGCCGACGGGGCGCACCTCGACGCGGCGGTTGGCGCGGCGGCCGAGGCGGGTCTGGTTGTCGTCTACGGGGTAGGCCTCGCTGCAGCCGGAGCCCGCGAGCCGGCTCGGGTCGATGCCGTGGCGCTCGAGCCAGCGCATGACCCGCCGCGCGCGATGGCGGCTGAGGATCTCGTTGTCGGGCTCGCTGCCGCGGAAGTCGGCGTGGCCCTCGACCACGACCTGCGCGCCGGGGTTGTCCAGGAGGTACTGGCGCGCCTCACGCAGCGCCGCCATCTGGCTCGGACGCAGCGCGTAGCTGCCCTCCTCGAACAAGATCTGTGTGCCCATCGGCGGCGGCGCCTGGGGCGGCGGGCCCAGCTCGGGCTCGCGCTCCGGCTCCGGCTCGGTCGGATCCTCGCAGACGGGACAGCCGGTGCACTCGGGGCGGGGCGCGAGCGCGACGCCAGGCTCGCTCGGGCAGCGATCGGTCTCGTCGGGCGCGCCGTCGTCGTCGAAGTCGGCCTCGGGGCAGCCGTCCTCGTCACCGAGCCCGTCCATGTCCTCCGCCCGGTCCGGGCAGGCGTCGTCCTCGTCGAGGATGCCGTCGCCGTCGTTGTCCGGGTCGGGGCAGCCGTCGTCGTCGGAGAAGCCGTCGGCGTCCTCCGGCTCGTCAGGGCACGTGTCGACGTCGTCGGTCAGGCCGTCCTCGTCGCGGTCGCCCGGAGGCTGCTCGCCCGGGGTCGCGTAGCCGAGGCTGAAGATCGCGCGGAAGTCCCCCGCGCCGTAGCCGCGCTGGAGCCCGGTCCCCGCCGCGGCGCCCACGGTGAGCCCCTCGACCGGATGCACCTGCAGGCCGAGCACGCCCTCGATGGGGGTCAGCTGCGCGGCGCCGAAGTCGAACAGCGAGGTCGCGCCCCAGCTCTCGGCCGTGATGTCGAGCACGCCGGGCACCACGCCCACCGCGGCGCCGAGGCCCCAGGTCAGCTCGCTGCGCACCTCGAGGCTGCCGCCGAAGTCCTGCCGCTCGCGGATCAGCACGCCCGCGTTGCCGGTGAACCGGAAGACGTCGTCCGCCCGGACCTCCACGAGCAGCTCCGGCTGGAAGGTCCAGCTCTCCTCGCCCGCGAAGCGGCTCTGGAAGCGCGCGGCCCGCGCGGTGGGCGCGGTGGCGGTGGCCTGGAGCGAGATGGCGAGCGCGTCGTCCTCCTCGCCGAAGAGCCGGCCGCGCACGCCGAAGCCGAGGTCGCCGAGGCTGGTGCCGTCCGCGCGCGGCTGCCCGTCGACGAGCTGCCCCTCCATCATCAGGTTCACCGGCACGTGCGCGTAGAGCACCAGGCGGTCGAAGAGCCCGAAGCTGGCCCCGACCTGCGCGGCGAGCAGGTGCTCCACGATCGCGGCCGACTCCGATCCCGGGTCGCTCCCGCGCAGCTGGAAGACCAGCGGGTTGAGCGCGTAGTCCACGTCGAGGCGAACGCCGAACGAGAGGTGCCCGAGGTCGTTGGGCCGCGACAGCGCGAAGCCGTCGCGCGGCGTCTCGGCCATCCGGTACTGATCCAACCGTATGCTCTGCGCTTCGACCGGCGACGCCACGAGCGCCGCCAGCACCAGACACGACCACGTCCCCGCCCTCATCGCGCCGGAGTATGGATCAGAACGCTCTGCGGCGAGACTTTTCCACGGGATCCCTACATCAAGACGCCGTTGTCCCCCGGGGTGATCATCGGGGGCAGGTCGGTCTCGCCGATGCGCTGACGCGCGTTGACGTCGATCATGCGGCTGATGGCGCTCAGCGGCAGGCCGTTGAAGAACATCGTGAACGGGTCCTCGAGCACCCGGCCCGCCTCCGCGATGAGGAAGAAGCCGATGCAGACCAGGAGGTTCACCGGCACCGTCCACCAGCCCAGCTCCTCCACGACCGAGAGCGGGAAGAGCACCGCGTAGAACTGCACCAGCCGCGTCGCGAGCAGGCCGTACAGGGGCGGCATCGGCGTCTTCTTGATGCGCTCGCAGCCGCCCTGGATGTTGATCAGCTCGCGCAGCGTCGTGTCGAGCGACTGCAGCCGGAAGTCGTTCAGCGCGCCGTCCGCGTTCATCTCCACGAGGTCGTCGAGCTGCCGCGCGAGCAGCGCGTGGGTCAGGTTGCTCTCCTCGCGCAGCGCGGCCTCGTCGTCCTGGAGCATCGCGGTGACCTCCTCGTCCGCGAACGGATCCTGCTGGCGGAGGAGGCAGCGCAGCGCGTGCACGTAGGCCACGTGTCGGCGCACGAGCCGCCGCCGCAGCCCGTCGTCCTGCACGTACGACGCGATCTGGGAGGCCCAGTGCCGCGACTCGTTGATCATGCGGCCCCAGAGCTTCCGTCCCTCCCACCATCGGTCGTACGCCGAGTTGGTCCGGAAGCTGACGAAGATGCCGAGCGCCGCGCCGACGACGGCGAGCGGCAACGTGGGCAAGTCCAGGTAGGTCTGGTCGTAGACCTCGTACGCCGCCGCCACCGCGGCGCCCGCTCCCAGGAACAAGAGCGAGCTGCGCCACTGCCAGAGGAAGACGATGCGGGTGAAGACGAAGCCGCGGTTCGTGGAGACGATCACGGCGCGATGATACGCTCGCCAGCGCGGTGGCCGAAGCTCGGATCGTCGACCTCATCGCCCACGTGCCCCAGGTGGGCCGCCTCGACTGGATCGGCGTCCGGCCCGAGCGCGCGGCCACGGTCGTGCGCCTCGACTCCGCCACGCTGCTCGAAGGCCGCGGGCTCGAGGGAGACCGCGCGAGTCGGCGCGCGGGCGGCAAGCGCCAGGTGTCTCTCTTCCAGGCGGAGCACCTCGAGGTCCTCGCCCGGTTGATGCGCCGCGCGGCGATCGATCCCGCGCTCCTGCGCCGCAACCTCGTCGTGTCCGGCGTCAACCTCCGCGCCCTCGCCCGCGCGCGCTTCCGGGTGGGGGAGGCGCTGCTCGAGGGCACGGGCGAGTGCCACCCGTGCTCGAAGATGGAGGAGGCCCTCGGCGACGGAGGGTACGCGGCGATGCGCGGTCACGGCGGGATCCTCGCCCGCGTCCTGGAGGGCGCGCCGATCACCGTGGGCGACGAAGTACGCATCGCGCCTTTCGAGGTGGGGCCAGGCGTCTAAACGGGGGTGAGACGGGCCGTGGGTCCGTGGTATTCGTAGGCCGCCGAAGAACGGGGGAGCGTGAAGGGTGCGGCGCTTCTCCCCGTCCGACCGGCGTGGAGGACGCATGATCCGCAACACCAGTCTCATCATCGCTTCGCTTTCATTGATCGTACTCTCCGCTTCGTGCGGACCCGTCGCGCGCGGCGGAGGTCGAGGGACCGCCAGCGGCGGCGGCAGCGGCAGCGCGCGGGGCGCGTACACCGCGCAGTGCCGCGGCGACTTCGGCGCGAGCGCCGCCGCGAACGAGTTCGAGACCTTCATGAGCGCCACCTGGGAGTTCCACCAGGCGGCCGTCGAGACGCAAGAGACGCTCCTCAACGCGTGCCAGGACATGGGGCGCGCGCTCGAGATGCCGGCCGCCGCGCTCTCGGGCTCCGGCCCCGAGGGGACCCGCGAGGTCTGCACCCGCGTCGCCGAGACCCTGCGCACCGAGTGGCAGGCCGTAGGCGCCGACACCAGCTACACGGTCGAGATCCAGACCACCCCGCCGCGCTGCGAGGCGCGCTTCGAGGCCTACGCGAGCTGCGCCGGGCGCTGCGACGTGAACGTCCAGCCGGGCGAGCTCGAGATGCGCTGCGAGGGCGGCGAGATCCGCGGCCAGTGCAGCGGGGGCTGCACCGGTCAGTGCGCGGTCGAGGTCCAGGCCCAGTGCAGCGGCACGTGCGAGGGCATCTGCGAGGGCGAGTGCAGCCAGCGCGGCCCGAACGGCGAGTGCGCCGGCCGCTGTCAGGGCACCTGCCGCGGCGAGTGCGTGACCGACGCGAGCGCCAGCTGCAGCGGTGAGTGCCGCGGCTCGTGCTCGGTCGAGTGGCAGGAGCCCTACTGCACCGGTCACTACGACCCGCCCCAGGTGAACGCGGACTGCCGCGCCGCCTGCGAGGCCTCGGTCGAGGCGCAGATGGAGTGCCGCCCCGGTCAGGCCGAGGTCATCGTGAGCGGCGGCCCGGGTCCCGAGGCCCAGGCGCGGCTGGAGAAGGTCCGCGCCGCGGTGCGCGCCGGCCTCGCCAGCGTGCAGCTCGTCCACGAGCGCGTCGAGCGCATGCAGCGCAGCGGTCGCGTCATCATCGACAGCATGCAGAACCTGCCCGACGCCATCCGCACCGTCGGCGTGAGCGCGGCGGCCTGCAGCGCGGGCGCCCTCTCGGACCTCCAGCAGTCGCTGGCGAGCGTCTCGGTGAGCGTCGAGGTGAGCGTCTCGGTCAGCGCGTCGGTCAACGCCAACGCAGGCTGAGCCGCATCCGAGAAAGACACGAGGAGGGCTCGACCGCGCGGTCGGGCCCTTCTTCGTTCCGTCCGCGGGACGTCGACGCCTCGTGCTACTGGCCCGCCACGCCGACGGCCGCGATGAACGCGATGAGGCCGCCGTAGAACACGACGAGCCCCGCCGTCACGAGGCAGAGCATGACGATGTGCGCGTAGCCGAGCACGAGCCCGACCACGGCCAGCTCGTCGCCTCGCTCCCCGGTCTGGCGAATCTGCGTCCGCGCGAGGTGGCCGCAGATCACCGCGGCGATGGAGGCGATGAGCGGCACGCCCACCCACCCGAGGCCGCCCGAGACGACGGCGGCGATGGCGAGGGCGTTGGTCTGGGGAGGCGGCTGGCTCACCTCACCTGTCTACCTCAGTTGAGCCGTCCGCGCACGATCACGTGGCCGCTCGGCTCGCGCGGGCTCTGCTGACGCTCGACGGTGATCAGCACCTCGACGTTGCGCAGCGGCGTCGTCGCGGCGAGGCGGCCCGTGCGGCTGCCCTCGTCGTACGCGAGCCGGCCCGCGAAGGTCGTCCCGTGGCTGCCCGTCCGGAACCACACGCCGTAGTACTGATGGCCCGACTCCAGGCGCGCGGGCGGCGCGAGGTGCTGGAGCTCCACGCGGATCATGCGGTTCTCGCCCTCCGCGTTCTCGATGTAGACGCGCCCATCGACCCCCGGCATTCGGCTCGTGCCGCGGATGGTGATCGCGCTCGTGCCGCACGCGGGGAGCACGAGGAGGACGAGAGCGAGCCAGGACCAGGTGTTCAAGCGCATGCGATCCAGATACGCGCGTCACCCGTTGGTGTCCAGAGCCGCGCGATGGACCTCCAGCCGCTCACGGACGAAGCGCGCTCCGTAGGCCTCGCTCGGCGCGATGCGCCCGTGGGACCTCGAGGCGGGTGCTTCCTGCCCCCAGCGCCCCCCGGTCACGTCGACCTCGAGCAGCTCGTCGCCGCTCGCGCCGCCTCGGTAGACGGCCACGACGCGCGTCCCCCGGACGACGAGCTGCGCTTCGTCCAGCTGCCCAGCGCGGGTCGCCCACCACGGGTGCTCGAGCGAGCGCAGGCTCTGTGCCTCGACGTGCACGCCACAGAACCGCGTCCCATCCGGACGCCCCCCGGCCGCGTAGTAGAGCAAGAAATAATATCTGCCATCCTCGGCGATCCAGGCCACGTCGGCGATGGGCCAGGTCGCGCTCGAGCTCCGCACCTGCCCCGGCCGCCCCTCGTTCGAGATCGCGAGGGCGTGCGTCGTGTACTGGGCGCCCGGCTGCGTGACCGACGCCTCCTGCCAGAAGAACGCGAACCCATCCGGGCGCGCCGCGATGGCGATCCCCACCGGCGCGCGATCCCGCGCCTCGGGTCGGCGCACCGTCACCTGCCGCGGCGCCCCGAGCCGCCCCTCGCGCACCGGGACGAAGACCGCCGAGAGCCCGCGCTCGCCGCCGAGCAGCCCCACGAGCACCCCCGCGCCGGACGCGTCCGACCAGGCCTGCACGTCCCGCCCCTCGTAGACGACCACCCGCTGCGCGCCCTCTCCCGGAGCGCCGGCCCGCAATGACACCCGCGCCTGCCCCCTCGGCCGCGTCTCGGTGATCACCTCCACCCGCGTCTCCCCCGCGAACCGGATCTCCCCGAACGCCTGCGCCTCCGCCCCGAGCGGCAGCAGCCAGAGCCCCAACACGAGCCATCGCATACGAGCCAGTGCCCACGACCGAGCGGTTCGTGACCGCCTTTCTCATTCGCGGTCGGCGGGCGCGCTCATCGGGGCGGGCTGACCTCGTCGAGCCACGCGGCGATCGTGGCCGAGACGCCGTCCGCGCTCCCCGTCTCGTTGTGCGAGGCGCCGTCGATCTCGACGAGCTCCCCGTCGACCAGCCGGGCCGCGATGGCGCGCGAGTGCGCGACCGGGATGCGCTCGTCGTCGCGGCTGTGGATGATCCGGACCGGAGCGCGGACCTGACCGGCCGCGAGGAAGGGCGACGCGGCGGCGGGGTCGAAGTGTGCGCGGCGACCGGACGCCTCGATCACGTCGGTCAGCAGCTCGGCGGAGACCAGCGCCTCGAGGGGGCCGAGCATCCACTCGACGTAGGCGGGCACCACCTCGACGAGGGAGTGAAACGGGGCGACCGCGATGGTCGAGTCGACCCGCTCGTCGAGGGCGGCGTACTGGACCGCGGTGGCGGCGCCATACGAGGTGCCGAGCACGATGAGGGGTCGGCGCAGCAGCGACTCGGCCTCGAGCACGTCGACCAGCGCTCGGAGATCCCGTGACTCCTCGACGCCATAGGTCAGGTAGCGACCGGAGGACTCGCCGTGGCCCCTGGAGTCGACGACGAGGGTTCGGAACCCCCGCGCGGCGTGGCCCCTCGCGGTCGACAGCAGGCTCCGCTTGTCGTCGCCGATCCCGTGCAGCACGAGGAGCGTGCCGCGAAGAGCGGCCCCCGGCTCGAGCAACCACGCGCGAACCCGCGCCCCGCGCGCTCGACCTCTACCGCCCGCGCGACCCCGGTCGGGAGCGGCGTCGGCGCGTACGCGGGGCTGGGAGCGCCGACGATCATCGCCGGTCCCCAGCTGTATCGCGTGGCGTAGACGGAGAGCGCGCCGGCCAACCCCAGGGCGCCGAGCGCGACGAGGCGCCGACGCCAGGCGCGGAATCTGTGGGGAGGCTCGTTCACGTGGTCCGCCGCTCCGCAACGTAGGTCGGATGTCGCGCCCTTTCACGCGCCGACGCCGCCCGCGCGATACCGGTGCAAACACTCGACGCCGAAAGAGTCGATGCCTCCTGTTCGGCAAGATTCCTGTAGGATGCGGCCGTGAACACCAGCACGACCGCCTTCGTGTCTCTCCTCGTCTTGGCCGGTTGCGGCGGAGGCGCCGGCGGCGCGCGCGCGTCGCACGACGGCGCGACGGGGGGAGGCGAGACGAGCGCGACGTCGACTCGCGTCGCCCGCCCGACGCACCCCGCGCTCGCGCCGCTCCAGCCGCCAGGGTCCGACGCCGTCGACGAGGGTCTGGCCCGCGCGCCGCGCCGCGCCGATGCGTACGCGGAGTCGGCGCGCTTCTACGCGGAGACCGACGCGGCCGGCATGGCGCTCCTCTACGGCATGGCGCACGTAGCGCTCGGAGGCGACGACGGCGCGGTCTCCGACGCCATGGCCCGGGTGCTGCGCGAGCGGATCACGGTGACCGGCGACGCCACCCGCCGTCACGTCTCGACTCGACTCGCGCCCGGGTCCATGCCGGCGTTCGCGTCGGACGACGGGAGCATGCGCGCGCCGGTCGCTCACGTCTTCGAGCTCGCGCTCGTGCCCGCGCTGGCCACCTTCCTCGGCGAGTGGACCATGCCCGTCGTGGTGGCGATGCTCGACGGCTACGTCCAGCGTGGACACTCCCTGCTCGATGAGGCCGTCGAGCTCAACGGCTGGTTGGGCCAGCTGGCGGAGGCCGGTCACCTCCCCGGGTTCGCGGCGCTCGCCTTCGGCCCCGGCCTGGGTCTCGAGATCGGCGAAGACGCCGCCGCGGCGCGCGAGTGGATCGAGACCCACCCGTTCGCGCCCACGCGGGCCTTCTTCCCCGACGACCTCGTTCGCGTTCAGTGAGCGAGAGCGCTCGCGAGGCTCGAGTCAGCGCCCCGCGCGGACGGGGCCGACGTCAGGGTTCGACGTCGAGATGGAACCGAACACCGCGGGCGGCCGCCGCCTCGAGCGCGCGCCGCAGCGCGGCGAGCGCTCCCCGTGTCTCCTGACTCGAGTAGCGCTCGAGCCCGTCGAGCGCCGCCTCCTGGATGGCGGCGACGCTGACGAGCGCATCGTGTGGGTCGAACCAGCGCGCCTCCGCCTCCTCCTGGAGTTTGGCGAGCCAGTCCGGATCGCCATCGAAGTCCGCCGGCAGCTCGAGATGGGCGTACGCGTCGAAGGCGTCCAGGGGCACCACCCCCGCCCGCTCCGCGGCGTCTGCGAGCGCGCCACGCTCCGCGAGGATGACCTTCCCCTCGTCCAGGAGGCCGCCGACGGGCGCGCCGCCTTCGAGCCTCAGCACGATCGCGGCGCCCATCAGAAGTGCGGGTCGAAGACCGGCGCGATGCTCTCCACGCGCAGGAACTCGCTCTCGAGCTGGCGGGCGCGGGGGTGGCTGTCGGTGACGACGACGTACTCGAAGAGGCCGGAGCGCTCGATCTTCTCCAGCGCCCCCTCGGGCAAGAGCGCGTGGGTCGCGATCGCGATCATGCGCTCGGCGCCCGCGTCCCGGTACGCCTGGGCGGCCTGCACGAGCGAGCCGCCGGTCCGGATCATGTCGTCGTAGATCACGACCGCCCGCCCCTCGACCCGCGCGCTCGCGGCCATGACCTCGGTCGCGCTGCCGCTCATCCGGCGCTTGAAGACGAAGGCGGCGGTGACGCCCAGATCGTTCGCGAGCGACTCGACCCACTTCGCCCGCCCCGCGTCCGTGCAGGCCATGACGAAGTCCTCGCCTCCGAACTCGCGCGCCGCGCGACGGACGATGTCCTTCGCGTAGAGGTGCGCCGCGGTGATCTCGCCTTCGAAGTAGTGCGGGATGCCCTCGCTGTGGAGATCGAGGAGCAGCAGGCGGTTGCCGTAGCTCGCGGGCGGGATCGAGGAGAGCAGGCGCGCGCGGATCTTCGCGGTGACGATCTCCCCGGGCCGCGTGGCGCGCTCCATGGTGGAGTAACCGAAGTACGGCACGACGAGGGTCAGCTTGCGCGCCCCGCCCGCGACGAGCCCGCTGGCGACGTCGTAGAGCTCCAGCGTCGCCGCGTCGTCGGTGGTCCCGCCGAAGAGCACGACCTCCCTCTCCTCGACGTCCTCCGCGATGCGGAACATGCGCTCGCCGTCCGGGAAGTCGGTCCGCGCGAGGGTGCCGCGCACGCGCCCCTCGCCGAGCAGGGCGTCGCGCAGCGGGGCGTAGGCGTCGGTGCTGAAGAGCAGAAGATCGCTCATGGGGCGGCACCGTAGCAGCATCGATGCGGACGCGTACCTGGCGGCGCCGCGCTCGACCGACGGCTCAGCCGGGGATCCCGAGGCCCGGCCAGATCACGCGCCCCTCCTCGATCTCTTTCGTGAGCCAGGCGTGCTGTCCGGCCGCGAGCATCCACTCGAGGCGATCGCCGCGCCAGAAGATGCGGCGCCGCTCGACGTCGAGCGCGGCCGGGTCCGCGAGGTAGGCCTGGATGCGCGCGAGGTCCGACGCGAAGGGCTCCATGGCGCGCAGGCGCTTGTAGTACGCGAGCAGTCGTGGGTGGCGCGCGCCGTCGATCGGGAGCTGGCACATGCGCGACGCGTTGAGGTGTGGGAAGAGCGCGATGTCCGCGATGGAGAGCGCACCGCAGAGGAAGTCCCGGCCTGCCAGGTCGCGCTCGAGCGCGTCGTAGACCCGGCCGATGTCCTCCCGCGCGCGGTCGAGGAGCCCCTCGGGGATCTCGTCGTCCCGCTCCGCCCAGAGCCAGTAGCTGACGTCGATCACGATGGGATCCACCACCGCGTCCGAGCAGCGCTCCCACGCCCGCGCGCGCACCCACGCCGCGTGGTCGGCGGGATGGACGGGCCGCTCCGGGAACACGCGCTCGAGGTAGGCCACGATGTCGGCGCTGTTGACCACGATCAGCGCGCCGTGCTCGAGGGCGGGCACCTCCACGCGCCCGTTGACGCGCTCGAGCGCGTCGCGCTGCGAGCGGCTCAACCCGTCCACGACCTCGTGCTCGAGCTGCTTGTACTCCAGGACCATCCGCACCTTGCGCGCGAAGGGGCTGAAGGCGTTGTCCCAGAGTCGGAGCACGCGCGTACGATGCCACATCTTCCGACCGCAGGCGCTCCGCGAGGCGAACGGCCAGGAATGCGAGACGCGGGTGGAGAGGTTCGAAGGAAGCCGAACGAACGACGATCATCCAGACGGGGCGAGGGACCGGCCCGATGACCCCCGGCCAACCCGTCGCGCGAGAGCACGCGCGGCGAAGGTGGCAAGGCCGGAACGATGGAGGAGCTCATGGACAGAGACGTGATGGATCTGGCGCGCGCCATCTCGCGCGAGGCCCGCTTGCTCGAGGTGGGACGCGAGGCGGGGCGGCGCTTCTATCGGTGGACCGAGACGGATCTGCTCGTGGCCATCGGCCGGCGCGACGTGCACCTGTCGCGCGGTCGGACCCACCTGGGGATCGACCGCGAGCGGCTGCCCGCTCTGACCCTGGCGCTCGACCGCTGGGTCGCGATGCGCGAGCGCTGGGCCGCCTTCTTCGCGCGCGGCTTGCCGCCGGTGGGGGCGCTGTCGAGGTACTACCTGCCGCCCTACGTCGACGACGCCATCGAGGTGGGCGGACGCGGCGCGGCGGGGGCGTTCGTGGGACGCGACGAGCTCCGTCCGTGGGCCCCCGTCGCCCTCTGCCGGGGAGTGACGCGAGTGGGCGAGCGCTGGCGGGTCGAGGAGCGGGTCGGCCCGCCCGAGGGCTCGGCCATCGGGGAGCGCTGGGTGATCGGCGACGGGCTCGTGCTCGACGCCGGGCGCCGGCACGTCGTCCTCTCGGACGATCCCGACTTCGAAGGCCTCCGGCTCCGCCCGCCGGACCGGCCAGCCCTCCGCGCGATCCGAGCGCGCACCGGGCCAGGGCGCGGCGCCAAGCGGCGAGACGCGCGCTGACGGGTGCCCCCGGCGCGATCCCGCTCGACGCCGGCACGTCCGCAGATACAATCCGGCATGACAGCCCGCACAGCGTCTTCGTTCTTCGCGGTGATGTTCGTGCTCTCGACCGGGTGTGCTGAAGACACGCCCGAGCCAACCGATGGGCCGCCCCTGCGCATCCTGACCGTCGACGAGGAGGGCGCCCCCGTCCTCGCTCGTCGCGTCGTGTGGCAGCCGCAGCCCGCCGATCCTTTCTGGATCGAAGCGACCCCGGCCACGTGCGAGAGCGGCGAGCCGCCGTGCTCGGCGTGGGTCGTCGAGGACGCCATCACCGAGCGCATCGCCGTGACCGCGGAGCGCGCCACCGAGGCCACGGCGACCGAGACGTGTCAGCCGTACGCGTCGGCGTTCGCGGTCGTCCACCCGGGAACGGCCGCCGTGCCCCGGCAGACCCTGCACCTCACGCTCCCGACGTTCGGCACCTACTGCATCGACGAGGGGACCGCGCGCGCCCTCATCAACGTCCCGCACGACGAGGACCTCGACGCGAGCGACGTGCTCGCGGGCCCGGAGGAGGCGACGAGCGCGATCACCGTCTCGCTCGTCGATCAGGACGGCGCGCCCGTACCGGGCACGATCGCGCACTGGTACTACCCACCCGAGAGCCCCGAGCACGACGGCGAGCACCCGCTCCGCTGCGTCGATCAGCGCTGCGAGACGTGGGTCGTCGAGTCGGACGCCTATCCGCGCCCGGGGCCCATCTACCTGACGGCCAACTACGCCGGACCGCTCAACCCGTTCTCGCGACAGGGGTGGACGAGCTACGGCGCGGGCCCCTTCATGGTCGAGCTCGACGCGAGCGGCGCCGTCGCGCCCCTGGCGGTGCAGCTCACGCTCCCCACCGACGAAGAGGCCGCGGCTGGCGACTGAGCCGCCCGCGGATCGGCGCGCCCTCGCTAGGCCCGAATCAAGCGCTTCGCGCTTGCTCCGAGCCTAGCAATTCTAGTCAGGGGCTTTTCGCAAGAGCCCCTCGCTGCGGCGGCAAAGCCGCCTTCGCTTCACCCGAAAACGACGCGCCTGCGGCGCTTCTAGCAGTGTCCGGCAAAGATGACTGCGCGCGCCTCGCCGGCGGGACAGCGCGCCCAGCGCGCCAGTCGCTCCTCCGAAATGCTTCAGCATTTCGTCGTCGGCCCGGCGCGCTGGACACGCC
>SHBB01000205.1 GCA_004213565.1 Sandaracinaceae bacterium | reverse complement strand
ACGCCGCGAACGAGCTCGGAATGACCACCATCGCGATCGTCGGCCAGGCCGGGAGCCCGGCCGCCGACCTCGTCCTCAGAGCACCCTCGCGTCACACGGCGCGAGTTCAGGAGATCCACACCGCCGCCCTCCACGCCATCTGCGATGTCGCGGAGCAGCTGCTGTTCGGTTGAAGAAGGGAAAGAATCATGACCAAGGTAAAGATCGGAGAGCGCTGGGTCGGCGACGGCGAGCCCTGCTACGTCATCGGCGAGATCGGCATCAACCACAACGGGGAGGTCGCGCTCGCCAACCAGCTGACCGACGTGTCGGCCGAGGCCGGCGCGGACGCGGTGAAGTTCCAGAAGCGCACCCTCGACATCGTCTACACGGCCGAGGAGCTGGCGCGCCCCCGCGAGACGCCCTTCGGCAGCACGAACGGTGACCTCAAGCGGCACCTCGAGTTCGACGCCGACGCCTACCACGCGATCGGGCGGCACGCGGCGGAGAAGGGCCTTCACTGGTTCGCGAGCTGCTGGGACGAGCCGTCGGTCGCCTTCATGGAGCAGTTCGACGTGCCGGCCTACAAGGTCGCGTCGGCCAGCATCACCGACGACGCGCTGCTCCGCGCGAAGCGCGCCACCGGCAAGCCGATCATCATCAGCACCGGGATGAGCACGCTCGAGGAGATCGACCACGCGGTCGAGGTCCTCGGCACCGACGACCTCATCATCCTGCACTGCACGAGCACCTACCCCTCGAAGAACGAGGAGCTGAACCTTCACTGCATCCCGATGCTGAAGGAGCGCTACGGCGTGCCGATCGGGTACTCCGGGCACGAGCTCGGCCTGGCCACCTCCGTCGCCGCGGTCGCCCTCGGGGCCTGCGTGGTCGAGCGCCACGTCACCCTGGACCGGGCGATGTTCGGCAGCGACCAGTCCGCGTCCATCGAGCCCCAGGGCTTCGCGCGCCTCGTGCGGGACATCCGCGCGGTGGAGGCCTCCCTCGGCGACGGCGTCAAGCGCGTCTACGAGACCGAGGTCCCGATCCGGGCGAAGCTCCGCCGGGTGGGCTGAGAGACCGTCGCTCAAGATCTCCAACGCACGGCCGATTCAGCTCACGTGACTCATTCCGGACCGGTCTGCATCTCCGTCGGAGGCGGCAAAGGGGGCGTCGGCAAGAGCGTCGTCGCCGCCAACCTGGGTGTGGCGATCGCTGATCTCGGCTTTCGAACCGTGATCATCGACGCCGACCTCGGCGCCGCGAACCAACACACCCTCTTCGGCATCGACCGGCCCGGGCAGTCGCTCCAGGCCTTCCTCGACAAGGACGTGCGGTCGCTCGAGGAGATCGCGAGCCCGACCGGCGCCCCGCGCCTGTTCCTGGTGCCGGGCATCGGCGCGGTCCCGGGCGCGGCGAACCTCAACCACGCGCAGAAGCTGAAGGTCATGCGCCACATCCGCCGGCTCGACGCCGAGGTGGTGGTCATCGACGTCGGCGCCGGGGTGAGCTTCAACGTCCTCGACTTCTTCGAGCTGGGCGATCTGCGCCTGGTGGTCAGCTCTCCGCAGCTGCCCGCGATGCAGAACGCCTACTGCTTCCTCAAGGCGGCCGTGCACCGGGGGCTCACCCAGCGGCTCGAGAACCACGCCCAGCGCGAGGCCTTCAAGCTCGTCTGTGGGCACCGCGAGACCGACCGCGTCAGCGACCTGCGCCGCCGCGCGCGCGACGAGCGCGCCGGGCTCGACCACGCCTTCGAGCAGGTCACGACCGGCTTCGCCACGCGCATCGTCGGCAACATGCTCGAGGGGCCGCACCAGCGGAAGGTGCTCGCCGCGCTCTCGCGCATGGCGAGCGACTTCCTGGACGTGGCGGTCCCCGTGGGCGCCCACCTGTCGATGAACCGCGAGGTCCATCACTCCGTGACGCGGCGCCGCCCCTTCCTGCTCAGCCACCCGGGGCACGAGGCCAGCCTCGCGCTCCGCAGCCTCGCCGAGGCGCTCGTCACCGAAGACGTGCAGGCCATCCGCGAGGCGCGCCAGGCGCCGCCCGCGGAGGACCCGGGCAACGTGAGCGACGAGCCGGTGCGCGACACCGACGAGAAGATCCTCGGGGTCACCCTCATCGACTACCTCCGGCGCGAAGAGCGCGTGGAGACGGACCACGCGCTCCGCGTCGCGTTCGGCGGCCGCACGTTCCAGGCGCGCATGAAGGACCTCTCGCCGCGCGGGACCATGATCGAAGGCCACCTCGGCGGGGAGATCGGCGACGAGCTGTCGCTGACCCTCGTGGGGTTGCCGGGCCGACCGCAGCTCCGCGGCGTGGTGCGCCACGTCTCGGTGGCGGGGTTCCACTACGGGGTGGAGCTCGACGCGCGCTCCTGCGACGCGGCGAGCGACCTGCTCGAGGGGGCGCCGCGGCGCTCCGACACCTCGCCGCCGCAGATGGCCGCGACCGGTTGACTCAAGTCGGGGCATCTGTCCGCCGATAGAGAGAACGAGAGCGGCGGGAGGCCGCTCGGAGGAGACGTCAGGTGGACATCGCAACGATCGTAGGCATCGTACTCGGCTTCGGCCTCATCCTCGGCTCGATCGTCATGGGCGGGTCGCTGGGTTCGTTCATCGACATCCCCAGCTTGCTGATCGTCCTCGGCGGTACGATGGCGTGCACGCTCATCATGGAGCGGCTCGAGCGCGTGCTCGGCGCCTTCAAGGTCGCGATGAACGCCATCAAGGGCGGCAAGGTCGCCAGCGCCAGCGACACCATCAAGCGCATCGTCGAGCTCAGCGCCATCGCCCGCCGCGAGGGCGTGCTCGCGCTCGAGAAAGAGCAGATCGACGACGGCTTCATGGCCAAGGGCATCCGCATGGCGGTCGACGGCATGCCGGAGGAGGAGATCATCGGGACCCTCCAGGCGGAGCTGGTCGCGATGAAGGACCGCCACAGCCGGGGTCAGAAGCTCTTCAAGTTCATGGCCGCCACCGCGCCCTCGATGGGCATGATCGGCACCCTCATCGGCCTTGTGCAGATGCTCCAGTCGCTCGACGATCCCTCGTCGATCGGACCGGCCATGGCGGTCGCGCTCCTGACCACGATGTACGGCGCGGTCGTCGCTTTCGTGGTCTGCGGTCCCATCGCCGAGAAGCTCGGCCTCCGCAGCAAGGAGGAGACGGCGCGGATGGTCGTCGTCATCGAGGGCATCCAGTCCATCGTCAAGGGCCAGAACGCGGCGGTCATCCAGGAGAAGCTCGAGGCACGCCTCGCTCCGACCGAGCGCGAGGGCGAGAAGAAGGCGGCCTGAGATGGACGGTGACGAGGAAGAGGTCGAGGAGGGAGCGCCCGCGTGGATGGCGACCTTCGCCGACATGATGTCGCTGCTGCTGACGTTCTTCGTGCTGCTCCTGTCCTTCGCCAACATGGACGTCGTCGAGTTCCGCACGATGATGGGCTCGGTCCGTGAGGCGTTCGGCGTGCAGTTCGAGAGCCCGGGCGACTTCCAGACCCGGAGCGACACCCCGGTGAGCGTCGCCCCCGGCGGCTCGCCCACGGACCCGTCGGTGTTGCCGCAGGCGCCCACGCTGGCCCTCGCGGCGCGGGTCCGCGAACGCCTCCGCCAGCAAGGGCTCGAGGAGGTCGTCGACGTGGAGGTCACCGACCGGGGCGTGGCGCTCCGCGTCCGGGACGCGGTGCTCTTCGACGTCGGCTCGGATCACCTCAAGGACGAGTCGCTGCCCATCCTCACGCGCATCGCCGAGCTCAGCACCGAGTTCACGCAGGAGCTCGCCATCGAGGGGCACACCGACGACCGCCCGATCCACACCTCGCGCTTCCCCTCGAACTGGGAGCTGTCCGCGGCCCGCGCGACCGCGGTCCTGCGCTACCTGCAGACGACGGGGCTGCACCCGGAGGCGATGAGCATCGCGGGGTACGCGGAGACGCGCCCCATCGCCGACAACCAGACCGACGACGGGCGATCCCAGAACCGCCGGGTCGAGTTCGTGTTCACGCGCCCGCCCGAGCCGGACTCCGAGGGCACGCGCGCGGCGGCGGCGACCGACGCGCAGGGAGATCAGCCGGGATGAGCTTCTTCGGGGGACGACGAAAGGGCGCCAAGGCAGACGAGAGGGTCGAGGCCCCCGAGCGCCAGCGCTTCGGGGGGCGACGCCAGGCGCTGACGGCGCAGGATCTGGACCCCGTCGATCGCGGCCGCGGCGACGCGCTCGCGGCGGAGCTCCGCGCGACCACGCAGGCGAAGCGACCCAAGCAGCTCCGGGCGGCCCGCGCGATGAGCGACGCCCTCGCGCAGTCGCTGCGGCTGCTCCGCCTCGCGCTGCCGGGAGACTTCGAGGGCGCTCGCGAGATCCTCGCCGACATCGAGTCGGACGTGGGACGCGCGATGGTCCCCGAGGACTACGCCGAGCTGGCCGAGCGGCTGCGCACGGTCAGCCTGCCCCCGGTCGAGCGGGGCGGCGGCGGCTTCGCGGTCGAGCTCTTCCACCGCGTCGTCTTCGCGGCGCAGCCGGTGGCGCACGCCTTCGGGCTCCGCGCCGCCGTCGCCGATCTCGCGGAGCTGCTGAAGGTCTCCGAGCTCGACGGGCCCGACGACAAGCCGGTCCGCACCCTGGGCCTCCTCTTCGAGGCGTTCTCGCTGCACGCCGCGCGCACGCGAGAGGGCGGCGAGATCATGAAGCGCTGCGTCGGCGAGCTGATCGAGACCCTGGGCGGGCTCTCCGAGGGGGAGGAGATCCACACGACGCGCCTCGCCGAGATCCGACAGCAGCTCGCGGAGGCCGAGGACATCCAGGATTTGGACCTGCTCCGCGGCACCTTGCTGCAGCACGCGGGCTCCCTCGTCGAGGCGGCGGTGCATCGCCACGGCGCCGTCCGGGAGGCGGTCGAGGCCGCGCACGAGAGCCGGCGCCGGGCCGAGGAGCTGGCGGCGGCGCTCAGCGACGCCGAAGAGCAGGCGCGGACCGACGCGCTCACCGGGCTCGGCAACCGACGCGCGATGATGGAGGCGGCGGAGGGCTTCGTCGGTCACGACCGCGACGTCGGCGTGCTCGCGATCGATCTCGACCACTTCAAGGCCATCAACGACGCGCACGGCCACGCGGGCGGCGACGCGGTGCTTCGCCACGTGGCGGATCTCCTCCGGGGCGAGCTGCGCGGCGACGACCAGGCGTTCCGGGTGGGCGGCGAGGAGCTGATGGTGCTCCTCCCCGAGGGGACCTGGCAGGGCGCCCGCGCCACCGCCGAGCGCCTCCGGGCCCGCCTCTGCCGCGCCCCGGTCCCCGTGTCGGCCGAGGAGACGGCGGCGGTCACGATGTCGATCGGCGTGGCGCTCTGGACCTGCACGCTCCCCTTCTCCGATGCGCAGGAGATCGCGGACGCCGCGCTCTACCGCGCCAAAGAAGGTGGCCGAAACCGCGTGGTCGGCTGAGCGGCCGGTCTCTGACTCCCCGATCCGGGACGAGGTGACGGCGGCGCGCCGCCCTACATACAGGAGTGGTGAGGCGCAGCGATCAGCCACGGACCGTCCTCCTGACCGGCGCCAGCACCGGGCTCGGGCTCGAGATCGCGCGCCGGCTGCTCGCCACGCCGCACCGCCTGATCCTCACCGCCCGGCCCAGCTCGATGCCCCGCTTCGCGGCGGCGGGCGTGACGGAGTCGGAGCGGGTGCACCTGCGGCCGCTGGACGTCACGAGCCCGGCCATGCGGAGCGAAGTGATCGGCGAGGCCTACCATCGCTGGGGCGGGGTCGACGTGCTGATCAACAACGCCGGCGTCTCCTATCGCGCCGTGGTCGAGCACGTGGTCGAGGACGAGCGCCTCGAGCAGATGAACGTGAACTTCCGCTCGCCGATGGAGCTGGCCCGGCTGGTCCTGCCCGGCATGCGTGACCGCGGGGGCGGGCACATCCTGACGGTCAGCTCGGTGGGCGGCATGATGGCCATGCCCACCATGGCCGTCTACAGCGCCTCGAAGTTCGCGCTCGAGGGCGCGTGCGAGGCTCTCTGGTACGAGGTCCGCCCGTGGAACATCCGGGTCAGCCTCATCGAGCCTGGCTTCATCCGCAGCGGCTCGTTCGAGCGCGTGCGCTACACGCCGATGAGCCGGCGCTCCCACGACGACGACCACGACCCCTATCACGCCCACTACGAGCACATGGGGCCGTTCATCGCCCGCATGATGCGGGGCTGGCTGGCCACCCCCGAGTGGAAGGTCGCGCGCGCGGTGCTGCGGACCATGGCCGACCCGACCCCGCCGCTCCGGGTGCTGGCGACCTTCGACGCCCGCCTCTTCGACGCGCTTCGCCGCTTCCTCCCGCGGCGCCTCTACCACTGGCTTCTCTATCGCTCTTTACCCTCGATTTCGGACTGGGGTTCGCGGCCAAAAACGGATTTTTCCGGCGAACGCTTGCCCGAACCCCGAAAAAGCCTCACAAAACCGAGTCCTGGTCAGGTCTCGTGAGCTTTCTACGGCTTCGGCTTGCAAGCTCGAGTCCCGGCCTCATGATCCGGCGTACCGCGCGACCGGAGCCCAGCGCCACCCAGCGCAAGGCTCCCGGGGGGAGGCAGCGTGGTCCGGGTCGGGAGACCCCCGACCGACCCGGACGGACACGAACGAACCTCGCACCCCGCCTCCTCTAGCCGCCGCGCACCCCCGAGAAGCCATGAAGAAGACGACTGCCACTGCCGAGCGCCGGCCGCGCGCTCGCACGGGCCGCAGCACCCGTGACCCCTTCGACCTCTACCTCGCCGGGCTCGGCGAGCTCCAGCCGCCGCTCGACCGCGCGGGTGAGGTGGCGGCTGCCCAGCTCATCGAGGAGGCCGAGCGCGACTGCCTCGACTGCATCCTCGACAACGGCCTCTCCTTGCCTGAGGTCCTGACCTGGCATCGCCGCTTCGAGGCGGAAGAGATCGACGTGCTCGGCGTGGCCCACCTCGGCCGCTACGAGGGGCTCGAGGGCCGGGCCGAGCTGACCAAGAACCTCGGCAAGGCCGCGAAGGTCGAGGAGCGCATCGGGAAGATGGCCGGCTCCAAGCGGGGCAGCGCGGCCGAGCGTCGCGTCCGTCGCGACCGCGCGTGGGATCAGCGCGGCAAGATCGTCCGTCACATGGGCCTCCACCGGGAGCGCATCCAGGACGTGGTGGCCCGCGTGCATCGCGAGCTGCGCGCGTTCGCCGCCGCCGACGGGCGCGAGGACGACCAGGCCATCGAGATCATCCGCCGCGCCGAGGACAACCTCGGTCGCCGTCGCCCGGTGCTGCGCCGCGTGTGGCCGGTCCTCGACGCCAAGCGCCGCCGCCTCGAGGCGCGTCGCAACGCCCTCGCCGAGGCGAACCTCCGGCTCGTGGTGATGCTCGCCAAGGCCTACCGCGGCTCGGGCGTGCCGTTCCCGGACCTCGTCCAGGAGGGCAACCTCGGCCTCATGCGCGCGGTCGACAAGTTCGACCACCGCGTGGGGACGCGCTTCAGCACCTACGCGACCTGGTGGATCCGCCAGAGCATCGCCCGCGAGGTCACGCGTCACGCGGAGACCGTGCGCGTGCCCTTCGGCATGACCGAGAAGCGCAAGCGCCTCCGCCGGGCGGAGCGTCAGCTCACGCAGCGCTACGGGCGCGCGCCGAGCGAGAAGGAGCTCGCCGAAGAGGTGGGCATGACGGTCGACAAGGTCCGGCGCTCGCTGGAGGCGACGACGCGCTCGGTGTCCATCCACGCCCCCATGGGTGAGGACGGCGACCGCTCGCTCGACGAGGTGCTCTGCGACGACGACGCCCAGCAGGTCGACGACGCGGTCATCGCGCGCGAGCGCGAGGGCACGGCCGAGCGCATCCTGTCGGTCCTCAGCGACCGCGAGCAGTTCATCCTGCGTCGCCGCTTCGGCATGGACGGCAACAACGCCGACGGTCTCACGCTCCGCGAGATCGGCGAGGAGCTGAACCTCAGCCGCGAGCGGGTGCGTCAGCTCGAGGCGATGGCCCTCGAGAAGCTCCGCGGCGCCCTCGCGCGCGAAGGCGCGTAGCTCCCGCGGCAGATCGCAGCGCGGCGCGCGGCCCTTTTCACGGTGCCGCGCGCCTTACGCACCTCACCGTTCGAGAATCCCCCCGATCGTTCCAGCGACGTCCGAGGTATGGGGCTTGCACCGATCCGCGTGCAGTTCTAACCCGAAGATGGCGCCGAATTCGTGCCGGTCACGAGCGAACGCGTAGACTTGGTCACGGGGGTATTCGATGACGACGTACCAGACACGAGAGCTGATCGCTTCGCACCACGCGGAGCTGGACCGGCTCTGCATCGAGCTGCTCGAACTCGGGAGCCGGGTGGCGCCCGAGGAGCCCGCGCTGAAGTCTCTCCGGGAGCGCGTGCGCGCGCTCGGATCGCGTCTGCGCGCCCACCGCGCCGAGGAGTACGCGTCCCTGCTCGCCGACGCGGGCCGGGGCCGTGATCGACTCGCGGCGCGCATGCGAAAGCACGGCCCCGACTCCGTGGCCGAGATCGAGAAGGCGATTCAGAAGGCGGAGGCGGGCGCGACCCCGCCCCTCGAGCTCGTCCGGCACGCGCTCCGGGCGGCGCGCACCTGCCGCGCCAACCTCGACGCGCTCGCCCGCGACTGACCGAAACACCCTTCGTCCGCGGGCGCGGGCGGTGACGGCGGGATCGGGGGTTACCTGACGACACATGAGAGTGTGTCCTCGATGTGGCTTCTCCGAGTCGTCCGGCCCCCGCGTGGTGTGCCTCCTATGCGGCGCGGCGATGGAAGAGGAGGCCTCCCAGTGGGAGGGCACGGTGATCGACGGCCGCTACCGGCTCGAGGGGTTCCTCGGCGCGGGCGGCATGGCGAGCGTGCACCGCGGAGTCGACCTCGAGTCCGGCCGAGCCGTGGCGGTCAAGGTGCTGCGGCGCGAGCTGGCGAGCGACGCCAGGTGGATCGAGCGCATGCGCCGCGAGGCCCGCGCGGCGGCCGCCTCCCGACACCCGAACATCGTCGAGGTCCACGCGTTCGGTCGCACCTCCGAGGGCGCTCCGTACATCGTGATGGAGCTGCTCGAGGGCAAGCCGCTGCACCGGATCCTGGCCGAGTGCGGGCGCATGCCGGTCTCCATCGCGACGCCGATCGGCGCGCAGATCGCCGAGGCGCTGGCCTGCACACACCAGCTGGGCATCGCCCACCGCGACCTCAAGCCCGAGAACATCTTCGTTCGCTGGGACGAGCACGGGGCGCCCCACGTCAAGCTCGTGGACTTCGGCCTCGCTCGGATCCCGGAGGACACGCGCCTGACCGAGCCCGGCCAGGTGGTCGGCACGCCCCAGTACATGGCGCCGGAGCGGGCCTGGAACTTCGAGGTGGGGACGGCGGCCGACCTCTACTCCCTCGGCGTCGTGCTCTTCGAGATGGTCACCGGTCAGCTCCCGCTCCCCGCCACCAGCCCCGCCGCGGTGGTGATGCGGGCGATGCACGAGGAGGCCCCGCACGCCCGGAGCCTGCGCGCCGATCTCCCGAGCGAGCTGGACCTCCTGATCTCGGGCTTGCTCGAGCGACAGCCGGAAGACCGGCCTCCCACCGCGTCCGAGGTCGCGACCCGACTCTGGAACATCGCCCGCCGCGAGCAGCAGATGGCCATCGACTATACCCCGGTGATTAGCCAAAAGACGGTTGACAGGTAATAGGTCCGATGTAATAGAGGTCTCGTGGCGGAGGGCACGGGACGCAAGGCCGATCGGGTCGCGAACGACCTGCTGCGAAGCATCGTTCGCGGCGACGTCGAGGTGGGCTCGCTCCTCCCCAAGGAGGCGGAGCTGGCCGAGCGCTACGGCGTGAACCGCTCCGTCGTGCGCGAGGCCATCAAGCTGCTCGAGGTGCACCGGCTGGTTCGCCCTATCCGGCGGCGCGGCACGGAGGTGCTCGACCCGATGGCGTCGGTCAGCCCCGAGGTCCTGCGCGCCATGATGACGCCGGGCCCCGGGCGGGTGAACCGGGAGGTCTTCCGGGACTTCCTCGAGATCCGCGCGTCGCTGGACGTGCAGATGACCACGCTCGCGGCGACGCGGCGCACGCCCGCGGACCTCGAGGAGCTCGACGCGCACCTCGCCCGCCTGAAGGACGCATTGCACGACCGGGCCCGCTACGACGTGCACGCCGACGCGCTCACCCGAGCGGTCGCGCGCGCGGCCCACAACCGGATCTTCCAGATGCTGGTCTGGTGGAACCAGGAGGTCGCGCGGGACCTCGGCGACATCTTTCGAACGGTGCGGCCCGCGAACGAGCCGCACCTCGCGGGGCTCTCTCTCGTCGTCGGGCTGATCCGGGCCGGCGAGGTGGAGCAGGTGCGCACCCTCGTGGAGGCCTTCCACGACTGGGCGACCCCGCGGCTCTTGGCGGCGGCGGCGCTCTCGACGGGGGAGCCGCTGAGCGTGGTGATGGAGGGGCTGACGTGACGCAGACGACGACGAGAGACACGGAGGCGCCGATCCGGCGCGAGGGGCAGGGCTGGCATCGACGCGTGGGGGACGTGCACGTGCTCGGGGTCGCCGGCAGCGACTACGACATGGGGTATCAGCACGGCGTGTTGCTCTCGGACGAGGTCCGACGCGGCCCGATCCCCTACTACCGTCGCATCGTCGAGAAGCTGATGGGGAAGGGCAGCCTCGGCCCGGCGTCGAAGCTGGTCTGGCCCGCGCTCCAGACGACCCTGGGGCGACAGATCGCCAAGGGCCTGCCGCCGCACGTGAAGGAGACCATCCGCGGGATCGCGGACGGCGCCGGGCTCGACGTGCAGACCTTCGTCGACGGCTGCACCATGCCCGACGCCGTGATGTGGGTGGCGGCGCGCGCGATGCAGCTGCGTGGCCACGGCCCCGCCGTCGCGCACCGGATCGCGCTGGGCCTCGGCTGCACGAGCGCGCTCGCGTGGGGGGACGCCACGGCGGACGGGATGCTGCTGCACGCCCGCAACTTCGACTACCACGGCGTGGGCTGCTGGCCCTCCAACAAGGCGCTCTTGTTCCACACGCCGGACCACGGCCAGCGCTTCGTCTCGGTGGCGGCCGCGGGGGTCGGTCTCGGCGGGATCACGGCCATGAACGAGGCGGGCCTGACGCTCACCGTGCACCAGCACATGTTCACCGATCGCACGAAGCTCGGCGGCACGCCGATCGGCATCGTGGGCGACGAGGTGATGCGGCACGCGCGCGATCTCGACGACGCGGAGCGCATCCTCGGCAGCCACACCCCGGTCGGCTGCTGGACCTACGTGATCTCCGACGGGCACGCCCGCGAGGTGCTCTGCTGGGAGGAGAACCCGGAGCGCCAGCGCGCCATCCGCGTCCGCGAGGAGGGCACCTTCGGCTACGCGAACGTCTACCTCGACGAGGCGCTCGGCCAGAGCGAGGTCTCCCTCTACGGGAGCTACTGGCGGCACAACCAGGGCCGGCACGCGCGGGTCAACGCGCTGCTCGAGGAGCGCCGCGGCGCGCTCGACCCGGCGGGCATGGCCTCCATCCTGGGCGACACGGGCACCGGGGGCTGCCGCATCCGCGACTCGATCGCGATGGTGATGACGGTCGGCTCGGTGGTCTTCCGGCCGGAGGACGGGACGGTGTGGGTCGGCACGGGCGAGGCGCCGACGAGCCGCGGGACCTTCGTGCCCTTCTCGCTCTCCGCGCAGGGGCACGACCCGGACAAGGGCGAGCTCAGGGTCGGCGCGCTCGAGGACGAGGCGGATCGGGAGGCGTTCGAGCGCTTCCGCCAGAGCTACGTGGCCTACGTGGACGAGAGCGACGTGGGGCGCGCGCACGCGCTGCTGCGAGAGGCCTGCGCCCTGTCTCCGGGCCAGCCGCTCTACCACTCGCTCCGCGGGCTCTACGCGCTCGAGGCGGGCGAGCTGAGCGCGGCCGAGGGCGCCTTCGACGAGGCCATCGCGCTCGGCCACCCAGACGCCGAGCGGCGCGCGAGCTTCCACCTCTGGAGGGGCCGCTCCCGGGACGCCGCGGGCGACCGTGAGGGCGCGGTGCGCGACTACCGCTGGGCGCTCGGGCACCACGCCGACCCGCCCGTGCGCGCGGCGGCCATGCGCGGCCTGCGCCGACGCTTCACGCGCCGTCACGCCCATCAGATGCACATCGACGTGGGCCTGGCCGACGTCGTTTCGCCGTAGCCAAACCGTGTCGCCGAGAGAGAACGAGAGAGGGAGGGAAGCGTGAAGATTCCGTCGAAGGGGATGAGCCGTGACGAGGTCATGGCGACGATGTCGCAGTACGCCGAGAGGGACACCGACTGGAGGAGCGGTCGAACCTTCGGCTACAGCTACGACGCGGGGCGCGAGGCCGAGAAGGTCACCAAGGAGGCCTACGGTCGCTTCCTCAGCGAGAACGCGCTCGACCCGCGCGTCTATCCGAGCCTGGTGAAGTTCGAGACCGAGGTCGTCGGGATGTGTCGGACGCACCTCCGCGGCGACGACGCGGTGGTCGGCACCTTCACGAGCGGCGGCACCGAGAGCTGCATGCTCGCGGTGAAGACCGCACGCGACTGGGCGAAGGCCGAGAAGGGCATCACGGCGCCCGAGATGATCTTGCCGATCACCGCGCACGCCGCCTTCCACAAGGGCGCGCACTACTTCGGCGTGAAGGTCGTGCCGGTCGACGTCGACGCCGAGACCTTCGAGGCGGATCCCGCAGCCGTGAAGGCGGCGCTCACCGAGAACACCGTGCTCATCGTCGGCAGCGCGCCGAGCTACGCGCACGGGGTCATCGACCCGATCGTCGAGCTCGGTCAGATCGCGCTCGAGCACGGCGTCTTGCTGCACGTCGACGCCTGCATCGGCGGCTTCATGCTCCCCTACGTCGCGCGGCTCGGCCGGAAGCTGAAGGACTGGGACTTCTCCGTGCCCGGCGTGACGAGCGTCAGCATGGACCTCCACAAGTACGCCTACTGCGCCAAGGGCGCCTCGGTCCTGATGATGAAGGACAAGGAGCTTCGCCAGCACCAGATCTTCGCGTGCGCCGCGTGGACCGGCTACAGCGTGGTCAACACCACGATGCAGAGCACCAAGAGCGGCGGGCCGATGGCGGCCGCCTGGGCGACGCTCCACCACATCGGGGACGAGGGCTACCTCGCGCTGACCCGCCGCGCGATGGACGCGACCGACCGCATCGCGGCCGGCGTCGAGTCCATCCCGGAGCTGCGCATGCTCGGTGAGCCGGTGATGACGCTGCTCGCCTTCGCGAGCGACGAGGTCGACGTCTTCCACGTGGCGGACGAGATGAAGCTCCGCGGCTGGCTCATCGGGGCGCAGCTCGAGTACGGGCCGAGCCCGACCAACCTGCACCTGACGGTGGGGCCGACCAACGACGAGAAGGCGGAGGCCTTCGTCGCGGATCTGCGCGCGTCGGTCGAGGCGGCGAAGGCGCTGCCGAAGAGCGACCTGCCGGGGCAGATCCAGGCCGCCTTCGCCAACATGGCCCCGGAGGACATCTCGCCCGAGACGCTGAAGCAGATGCTCTCCATGGCGGGCGCGAGCGGGACGGAGCTGCCCGAGCGCGAGTCCGACATCAACCACGTGCTCGACTCCCTGCCGCGCGCGCTGAACGAGAAGCTCCTCGTCGGCTACCTGAACGAGCTCTTCGTCTGACGCGCTGATCGTCTCGGAACCTCCACGGCCGCGCGCTGTCGATGCGGGCGTGGAGGGAAGCCCATGGGACGGACACTGATCGCGCTGCTGGCGCTCGGGCTCGCGCCGGCGCCCGCGTCGGCGTGCTTCAACGAGATGGAGATCGAGCTCCGACAAGAGGCGGTGAAGACCGCGCGCGCGGAGCGCCTGATGCGGAGCGGGCACCTGCGCCGCGCCTTCCGGGTGGCCGGCCGCACGCTGCGCGACCTCGAGCGGAACACGGACGCGTCGCCAGGCCGCGCGCTCCACCTCGGCAACCGCCTGCGCCGCGTCGTCGCGGTCAGCGCGGTGCGCCTCCACGGGGCCGTCGATCGGAGGCGCTGGCGCACGCCGGGGCACGTCTCCGCCGACGCGCGCCGCGAGCACCTCGACTGGGCGGTCGCCACCCTCGAGCGCCTCGCGCGGAGCGACGACCCCATCGACCAGGCGCGCTACGCGGAGGCGCTCGACCAGGTGGGGCGCCACCAGGAGGCGGTCACGATCCTCACGCGGCTCGCGGAGGACGACGTGATGCCCGACGCCTACGGCTACGCGGCCCTGTCCCGCTCGCAGGACGCGCTCGGACGCACGGCGCTCCGAGACCGCGCGCGCCGCGCCTGCGAGGCGATGACCCGCCGCGAGCAGCGCGGCATCTGCCCGTCGTTCCCCGCCAGCTGATGCGGCTCGGGCTCCTCTGCCTGCTCCTGGTCGCGTGCGACGGCGCCGCGCCCACGCCTCCCGTGCCCCCAACATCGGTCGAGCCCGAGCCGCCGGCTCCCATCGGCGACGCGGCGCG
>SHBB01000204.1 GCA_004213565.1 Sandaracinaceae bacterium | reverse complement strand
GCGGACTCGGACGCGGTGGCGGACTCGGACTCGGACGCGGTGGCGGACTCGGACGCGGTGGCGGACTCGGACGCGGTGGCGGATGCGGACTCGGACGCGGACTCGGACTCGGACGCGGTGGCGGATGCGGAAGCGGTGACGGACTCGGACTCGGACGCGGTGGCGGACTCGGACTCGGACGCGGTGGCGGACTCGGGCACGGGGAGCACGGGCACACGAGCGCACGCGAACTGGGTCGCCGAGACGAGCGCCGAAACGGCCGCCTCGCTCCGCGCCGACGCGCGCTCGCTCGCGTTGTCTTTGCCTCTCCCTTTCGGCTCCCCCAACCGTCTCCTCTCCGCCCACGCCAGCGCGCAGCGCAACCGCGTCGTCCGCCTCCTCACCACCGCCGCCATCGTGCTCCTCGCGCTGGGCCTCCTGTGGTGGCGACGGAAAGAAAGAACGGGCCGCTCTCGCTGAGAGAGGGCCCGTTCGGTCGACCGAGCGAGCTCGGTCACGCGAGGTCCGACGTCAGTCGGCTTCGAGCGCGGCGTCGATCGCGGCCTGGAAGGCCGGGAAGGGCTGCGCGCCCTGGATGAGGCGGCCGTTGATGAAGAACGACGGCGTGCCGATGCGCGCCCCCGCCTCGGTGACGGCCGTCATGTCGGCCTGGACGGCCGCGCGGTGCGTGTTGTTGTCGAGCGCGGCGCGGAAGCGGGCCATGTTGATGCCGCCGACCTGCTGCGCCCACTGTTCCAGGTTCTCGCGGGTCAGCTCACGCTGGTTGGCGAAGAGGAGGTCGTGGTAGGCCCAGAACTTCTCGCTGCCGCCCTGCGCGAAGACCTCGAGCGCCGCCTCCGCCGCGGGCATCGCCTGCTGGTGGAAGGGGAGCGGGTAGTTGCGCCACACGATGCGCACCTGCCGGGGGTAACGCTCGACGATCTGCTCCACGGTCGGGTTGACGCGGCTGCAGAAGGGGCACTGGAAGTCGCTGAAGATCTGGATGGTGACCGGGGCGTTCGCCGGGCCCTTGCTCGGCGCGTTGCGGGGCACCGCGATCTCGTAGACCTGGTCGGGGTCCGGGCGGGCCGGCTCCGAGGGCTGAGCCGCGCCGGCCGGCGGGTCGATGAACTGCTGCGAGGTCGCGCCGTCACGGATGAGGTGCTCGTAGACCGCGCTGCGGGCCACGCCGCCGCGGACGGCCTCACGCGCGCGCTCGAGCTCGGCGTCGATGACCGCCTGGAAGGCCGGGAACGGCTGCGCGCCACGGAGGTTGCGGCCGTTGATGAAGAACGAGGGCGTGCCGCTCGCGCCGAGCGACTGCGCGAGGCGCTGCTGCTGCTGGATCGCCTCCTGGTGCTCGTTGTTGTCGAGGGCGGCGCGGAACTGCCCCATGTTGATGCCGCGAAGCTGGCTGGCCCACTGCTCGAGGTTCTCGCGCGTCAGCTCCTGCTGATTCTCGAAGAGCGTGTCGTGGTACTGCCAGAAGGCGGCGTCGCCGAGCTGCTCCTGCACCTCCATCGCGGCCTGCGCGGCCGGCATGGCGTTGTTGTGGAAGGGCAGCGGGTTGTGCATGAACGCGATGCGCACGTCGTCGCCGTAGCGCTCGATGATCTGCGAGGTGGTCGGCAGCACGCGGCTGCAGAAGGGGCACTGGAACTCGCTGAACTCGATGATGGTCACGAGCGCGTCGTCCGGACCCTTGGTCGGGGCGTCGCCGAGCGGCACGCGGTAGACCGCCTCGGGGTCGGGCTGGCGGCGCGCCTGCGGCTGCTGCTTGCTCGGCTGGTTCGGCTCGGGGGCCGGCTCGGTGCGCGCGGCCGCCATGAGCGAGGCGTAGACGTTGCGCGCCGGGGTGCCGCTCTCGACGAGGCGTCGCGCGGTGGCGAGCTCGCGGGTCACGACCTCGCTGAAGCGCTCGTAGGGCTGGGCGCCCATGAGCTGCACGCCGTTGATGAAGAAGGCCGGGGTCCCGCGGGCGCCGAGCGCCGCCGCCGCCTGCTGGTCGGCCGTGATGCCCGCCTGGTGGGTGTGGTTGTCCATCGCGGTGCGGTAGCGGGCCATGTCGAGGCCCAGCTGCTGCGCGTAGCGGTCGAGGTCGGCGCGCTCGAGGCTGCTCTGGTTCTCGAAGAGGAGGTCGTGCGCTTCCCAGAACTTCTCGTCGCCACCCTGAGCGTAGGCCTCACGCGCCAGCTCGGCCGCGGGCCCCGCGTTCTGGTGGAACGGGAGAGGGTTGTCGCGCCAGACGACGCGCAGGTCGTCCCCGTGCTCGTTGACGAGCCGCGAGATGGTCGGCTCGACGCGCGTGCAGAAGGGGCACTGGTAGTCGCTCCACATCACGATGGTGACGAGGGCGTCGTCGGGCCCGCGCTGCGGGGCGTTCTCGGGCACGGTCGCGCGGAGGCGCTCGACCTCGGCCTCCTCGCCTACCAGCCGCGCCGCTCCGACGTCGCTGTCGGGACCGATGTCGGCGAGGGTCTCCTCGCCGCTGCCGCTCGTGCCGCTGATCAGGTTGCCGATGGCCAACCCCGCGACGAAAGCGATCAGGATCGAGATGATCGCAGAACCTTTGCTCATGACTAGAAACCTTTCCATCGACGGACGCCGTGTGCGCCCGCCCATTCGTGTTCGAAAGCTGAAATTCGTCTCGTTCGAGTGACGTGCCCGCGAGGGCAGGGCCACGCGCGCTCACGCACCGGGCTGTCGGCGCCGACGACCGCACGGAGCGGTGATCGGAGCGGACGAGGCCGTCGTCGAGAGCGCGGGCGTGCCCGTCAGGCTCGCGGAGGGCGCTCGAGGCGAGACGAGTGTCCGGCCGACGCGCCCAGAAGCACGGCGCGCGGCGACGTCGAGGCGAGCAGGGGCTCGGGCAGCTCGGGGGGCTCGGGCGTCAGCGCGACGCCGTGGGAGATCTTCCCCGAGAGCAGGCTCTCACCGGGCGCGGGATCGCCCGAGGAGCAGCGTGGGTCGTTGGCGCTGACGCACCAGGCGACCTCGACCGGCGAGCCGCGGCGCCCTTGCTTGGCGACCGAGGGCACGCGCGACGAGATGAGCGTCCCGTCGGAGCTGAAGAACGGGCCCACCTCGCGGCTCTGCTCCACGAACAGCCCCTCCGCGACCAGGCCCTCCGCGAAGAGCGCGTCCGCGAACGCGCTCTCGTCGAGGAGGCGTCGGTCGAAGACGGGCCGGTCGCCCTCCTCGCTCTGGATCAGGGCCAGTCGGTCCGAGAGGCTCGTGCTCCACGACAGCTCCGCCGGCAGGCACATGCAGTCGTCCGCCGCCGCGGAGCTCGCCGGAGCGAGGACCACGGTCGCGGGCAGCACGGTCGCCAAGATCAGCGCGATGGGCGGGAGTCGAAGCATGAGCGCCTGGGAAAGGCGGGGGGAGTCTACTCTTGTGGCCCCGGGGGGCAAGACCCGGTCCTCGGGACCGGATCCGAAGCATCGGGCCTCGACACCGGGGCCGCAACCCGGGGCCTCTTCTGCTATCCCTCGCCCGTGATCTTCGACGCGACGCGGGACCGGGCGGTGATCGACAGGCTGATCGAGGCGCTGGGCGTCCACTTGCCCGATGTGGACGTGCCCGATGTGGAGGTCGAGCCAGCGCGGCGGGAGCGGCTCGCGGCGTTCGCGGCGCTGACCGCGAAGTGGAACGAGACGACCAACCTGATCGGGGCCAAGACGCCGGAGGCGGTCGCGGAGGTGCTCTTCGCCGACGCCCTGCTGCTGATGGACGAGCGGGTGCTGCCGAGCGGCGCGCGCTTCGTCGATGTGGGCGCGGGGGCGGGGGCGCCTGCGCTGCCGCTCTTGCTCCTGCGCGACGATCTCCACGCCACGCTGGTGGAGCCGCGCCGGCTGCGGGTGGCGTTCCTGCGCACCGCGGCGGCGACGCTCGGGCTCGAGGGGCGGGTGACGCTCGTGGAGGCGAAGCTGGGCAGCGCGACCCTGGAGACGCCCTTCGACGCGGCGATGTCGCGCGCGACCTTCCCGCCGGACAAGTGGCTCCAGAAGGGGCGCGCGCTCAGCGATCGCGTGATCGTGCTCGCGGGCGCGGCGGGGCTGCCGCCCGGCGAGTGGGCGCACGTTGTCGAGTACGCGCTGCCGTTCGGCGGCGCGCCTCGGACCCTCGGCGTGACGGGCTGATCAGCGACGACGGCGGCGGCCGCCGCCATCCCTCGCGCCGCCTTCGCTGCCGCGGGAGGGGATGATCTGGATGCGCCGACCGAGGCCCTCGCCGCTGCTCTTCGTCGTGACGCCGGAGAACTTCGCGAGCGAGAGGTGGATGAGGCGCCGATCGCGCGCCGGCATCGGCTGGAGCGTGACCGTGCGGCCCTGCTGGACCGCGCGCTTCGCCTCGCGGCGGGCCATGCTGACCAGGTTCTTGTCGTGCCGCTCGCGGTAGTCGCCGCTGTCGACGACGATGTACCGACGGTTCTCGGGGAAGCGGTTGACGACCTTGTTCACGATGAACTGCAGCGCGTCGAGGGTCTGCCCCTTCTTGCCGATCGCGCGGCCCGCGTCCTCGCCGGTCACGTCGAGCACGACCTGCTCGTCGTCCTCCCGGATCTCGACCTCGGCCAGGAGACCCATCCGGTCGAGGATGCCCTCGAGGATCTCCTTGGCGTAGTCCGCCTTGCCATCTTCATCGAACGAGGCGTCGTCGTCTTCGCGCGCCCCGTCCACCAGCAGGGCCCCATCGAGGGGGCCTTCGTCTCGATCATGCTCGTCCACGGCGAACCCTCCGCTTGCGCCTCGGGCGGCGCCTCTGCGGTTTGTCAGATTCCGTTTCGTCCGCCTCGAGGTCGTCGTCTCCGTCGTCGTCGTCCGGATCGCCATCGGCGCCGGCTTCGACCACGGAGGCTTCTTGGTTGAGGCGGTACTCGTTGAATTTTTGCTGCGCGATGCCCAGGACCGAGTTGGTCAGCATGTAGAGACACAAGCCGCTCGGCAGGAAGAGCATGAAGACCGTGATCATGATGGGCATCATCCACATCATCATCTTGGCCTGCGCCGCGTCCATCGTCGTCGGGCTCAGGCGCTGCTGGAGGTGCATCAGCACGCCGAGCAGCACGGGCAGCACGAAGTACGGGTCGGGAGAGGAGAGGTCCGTCCACCAGAGGGCGAACGGCATGTGATACAGCTCGATGTTCGTCGAGAGCGACGTGTAGAGCGCCCAGAACACGGGCAGCTGGAAGACCATCGGCAAGCACCCACCCAGCGGGTTGATCTTGTGCTTGCGATAGAGCTCCATGACCGCGGCGCCCTTCTTCTCCGGGTCGTCCTTGAAGCGCTCGTTGAGCTTGTCGATCTCCGGCTTGAGCTGCCGCATCCGCGCCATCGACTTGAAGCTCAAGTTCGTCAGCGGGAAGAGCGCGAGGCGGATCATCAGCGTGAGCAGGATGATCGCGAGGCCCCAGTTCGGGACATAGTCGTGGATGAAGTGGAGGAAGCGCGCGAGCTGCTCCGCGATCGCCGCGAAGAAGCCGAGGTCCACCATCTCCGGCAGCGAGTGCCCCGCCGCGTTGAGCGCGTCGCGGTCCTTCGGCCCGATGTAGGTCAGGGTCCGGTAGGTGATCTCTTCACCCGGGTCGAGCTCGACCCACGGGTAGATGAGGCGCGAGTGGAAGAGCGAGCCGTGCTCCTCGCCGTCCGCGAAGAAGTCCTCCGCCTCCATCGCGCAGCGCGCCGCCACCGGCTCGGAGGCCGCCATCGCGATGGTGAAGTAGACGTTCTCCACCGCGGCCAGGCGCACGTCGCCGCTGCCGTACCCGTGACGGCCCTCTTCGGTCAGCTTGTCGCGCGCCTTGCGGTCGGTCTCCTCGCCGTAGACGCAGACGCCCTGGCTGATGCCCGGGCTGCGGCTCGCGAAGGGGATGAAGCTGCCGCCGCTCTCCTCGTCTCGCGTCACGTAGTGCGAGGCGATCATCTCGAGGCGGGTGGTGCGCTCGTAGTTGGCGGTGTTGGTGACCCGGGTCGTGCTCCAGAGCTGGTAGGGCCCCTCGCCGGCGAGGAAGCTGCGCACGACGCGCACGCCCTCGCCCTCCCACGTCAGGCGGACCTCGCGCTCCGAGACGCGCTCCATGTCCCAGACCGCGTCCTTCGGGATGCCGATCTCGGCCAGCTCCACGCGGAGCGGCGGGAAGAAGTCCGGGTTGGTGGTGACGACGTCGTGGGGCTCGGGCTCGCCTTCGGTCTGCTCGAGGAAGCGCGGGTCACCGATCAGCCGGAAGCTCCGGAGCGCGCCGTCGATGTTCTGGACGTCCGCCTCGAAGAGATCGGTGCGGATGGTCTCGGTGCGGAGCAGCGCGCGGCGCTCGTCCTCGGTCAGGCCGGTCGAGCTGGCCGGGCTGGTGTCGTCTGTCTCCTCGCCCTCTCCCTCGGTCGCCTCTTCGGCGACCTCGGTCGTCTCGGCCGCCTGCGGCTCGCCTTCGGGCGCCATGTACTGCGCGAAGACGTAGTAGGCGACGCCGACGACGCCGGCGATCGCGACCAGGGTGAGGCTGCGCTTATTGGCTTCCATCAGACGTCTCGGCTGGCGCCCCGGGAGGGAGCTCGGGGGGCGGATCGAAGCCGCCAGGGTTCAGAGGGTGACAGCGGCAGATACGTTTGACGCCGAGCCAGGACCCCTTCGCGGCCCCGAATCGCTCGATGCACGTCGCCGTGTAGCGAGAGCAGGACGGATGGAAGCGGCAGACATTCCCGATGAGCGGAGAGAGCGTCCACCAGTAGATGCGGATGAGGACGAGCAGGAGCCGCGACAGGATGCCCTTCCGCGGGCCCTCGCTGGCCATCGTCGTCTCGCTGCTCATCGCTTCTTCGGACGCTTCGCACGCTCACCCTTCGGCTCGAGTGGCTTCTTTCGGGCTGCGGCGTTCAGGGCGCGCTCCACCTTCTGGATCTCGCTCAGCACGTCGCCGTAACCGAGCTCGTGCGCTCCTGATTTCGCGATGACGACCACGTCGCAGCCTTCGGGGAAGAGGTGACGGTGCGTTCGAAAGACCTCTCGGACGACCCGCTTCACCCGATTGCGGCCGACGGCCTTCGCCACCTTCTTCGTGACGGTGATGCCGACGCGGCGCAACCGCTCGCCGTCCTCCCGGCTCAGGACCACCCATACGAAGTGCGCGGTGTGGGCCCGACGGCCTCTTCGCTGAACCCGCAAGAATTCCTCGCGCCGGCGGAGCCGGTGCGAGGGCGGGAAGCTGAAGTCGGGCCGGTCGGGGCGCGCCTCCGTCTCGAGGCCGTCCCCGGGGGACATGCCGCAGCTACTTCTTGTAGCAGCTGACGGCGAGGCGCTTGCGCCCCTTGCCGCGGCGACGCTTGAGGATGGCGCGACCGGTGGCGGACTTGAGGCGCGAGCGGAACCCGTGCTTTCGGAGGCGGCGGGCTCGGTGGGGCTGGTAGGTGCGCTTCACGGCTGAATCTCCTGAGGGAAAAGAATCGTCGGCGAGCCCGCCCTGGAAGGTGTTTCCCCGTGGTCTGCGGGGTGAGGTGCGGGGCGTCGCCTGAAAGGCTCGGCGGACGGACGAGGGTCGGGCCGAGCGGGAAAGCGCCGGAAGTAAGCATCGGGGTCGGGGCCCTGTCAAGCCGGCGTCGTGATCAACGCGTCGGGGCCAGCAAGCCCGCGTCCAGGAAGCTGAAATAGCCCTCGCGCCCGATGATGACGTGGTCGAGGACGCGCACCCCGAGCAGCTCCCCCGCCGCCCGCAGCCGCTCGGTCAGCTCCACGTCCTCCGCGCTCGGGCTCGGCTCGCCGCTCGGGTGGTTGTGCACGAAGACCACGCCCGCCGCCGCCTCCTTGATCAGGGAGCGAAAGACGTCGCTCGGGGAGACGGGGCACGCGCTCAGCCCGCCGCGCGCCACCTCCACCTCCGCCACCGGGCGGTTCTTGGCGTCGAGCGCGATGGCGACGAAGCGCTCGGCGTCGGCGTCGGCCAGCCGCGGCCGGAGCGCGGCGTCCACGTCGCGGCTCGACCCGATGCGCTCGCCCCGGGGCAGGGGCCGCGTCGCCACCCGCCGGCCGAGCTCGATCGCCGCGACGATGCGCGACGCCTTGGTCGGGCCCACCCCCGCGAGCTGCTCGAGCGCCCCCGCCCCGATGCGCCGCAGGCCCGCGATCCCGCCCAGCTCGTGCAGGATCCGGCTCGCGAGCACGGACACCGGCTCGGCGCGGGCCCCCGTCCCGAGCAAGAGCGCGAGCAGCTCCGCGTCGCTGAGCCGCTCGGTGCCGACCACACGCATGCGCTCGCGAGGGCCTTCGATCGTGGACATCTCCATCAGCAAACCTCCGCCCAGCTGCTGCGCACGGCCCGTGCCGGAGGCCGCGTACGTGATTCCGCATACT
The DNA here is from genome assembly GCA_004213565.1 of Sandaracinaceae bacterium. Lineage (GTDB taxonomy): Bacteria > Myxococcota_A > Polyangia > Polyangiales > Sandaracinaceae > JAVJQK01. The sequence goes on along the minus strand of SHBB01000204.1, from coordinate 6,118 downwards.
TACGAGCGCGAATTGGCGGGGGTGGCGGGCGGGGGGGTGGCGGCCGCCACCTGACGGTGATCTCCGGGGAGGATTCGCGTAATATCGGCGCGCCCCACTGTGCGCGATCTGGATGACAGCGATAGTCGGACTCGAACCCGCATCGTGTCCGCCGCGGACAGCCTCTTTCGTCGACTGGGGCCAGCGCGGGTGGCGCTGCGGCGGGTGGCCGAGGAGGCGGGGGTCAGCGTCGGCCTCATCAACTATCACTTCGACAGCAAGCAGGGGCTGCTCGAGGCGCTGGTCGACTCGTTCTTCAGCGTGGTGATCGAGGAGGAGGATCGGCTCCTGGCCGCGTTCGAAGAGAGCGACGACATGGCCGGATCCCTCGAGGCGGTCTTCCGCCATGGCTTCGGCGTCGCCCGTCAGCACCGGGTGGCGATGCGGATCATCCTGACGCTCGTCGGGCAGCTGGGCGCGCTCCCGGTCGAGTGGCGCAACACGCGGCAGGGGAGCTTCCTCACCCGCTGGTCGACCGCGATCAGCCGCCGATCCGGGGTTCCTCCGCAGGTGGTGAGGCTGCGGATCCACACCCTGCTCGCGTTGACCACCCGCTACGTGGCGGCCTCCGAGCCGGAGCTGAAGATGATCCTGGACGTGGAGCACGGAGACCTCGAGTCCTGCCGCGACGCGGTCGAGGACCACCTGGCGAGCCTGGCCCGCGGGCTCGTGACCCCGGTCGACGCGGCCTCGCCCCCCTCCTGAGCCTCGGGCGCTTGGTCCCGTGACGCCGTCGAGGAGCGGCCCCGCGACCCGGTCGACGCCGTCTCTCCCCGCTGCTAAGCGGCGCGCATGGCGTTGGGCAGCGGGCGCGGTCGAGTGGTCGCGGTGGGCGCGATGTGGGCGCTCGCGCTCGGCGCCGTCGCGCTGATCTACCTGCACTTCGAGCCCGAGGGCGACGACGGGCGCACGCGGGAGCTCGACGACGCGCCGGTCTTTCGAGCCGGCGAGGACCTGGTGGAGGGGCCGTCGCGGGCGGAGCTGGACGTGGAGGCCGAGGCGCCGTCCCTCCGCTTCTACCGCGGCGGACGCAGGAACACGGGGCGCAGCGACCTCCGGGGCCCGCGGAGCGCGCGGGAGCTGTGGCGGTACGACGTCGGCGCGCGCATCACCGCGCAGCCCGTCGTCGCGCCCGACGGCACCCTGTACGTCGGCGCCCACGACGAGCGGCTGCATGCGGTGGCGCCAGATGGGACGGCCCGGTGGACGGCGCCCGCGCACGCCCGGATCTGGAGCGCGGCGCTGGTGCTCGACGACGGCGCGGTCGTCGTGGGCTCGGACGCGGACGCGCTGTTCGCGTTCACGCCGGCCGGCGAGACGAGGTGGCGCGCGCGGCTCTCGGGCGACGCGGACGGCCCCCCGGCGCTCGCGCCCGACGGCTCGCTCCGCTTCGCGGCCGGCGCGCGCCTCCACGCGGCCGGCTCCGATGGCCGGATCGCGTGGGCGTTCGAGGCGCCGGGGCTCTTCCTGCTCTCCTCCCCCGTCATCGACGTGGACGGCACCGCCTACCTCGGATCGCTCGACGATCACCTCTACGCGGTGGCCCCCGACGGGCGGCAGCGCTGGGCGTATCGCACGGGGGACGACGTGCGCTCGAGCCCCACGCTCGGCGACGACGGGACCCTCTTCGTGGGCTCCGACGACGGGCACGTGCACGCGGTGAGCCGGGACGGGGAGCGTCGCTGGCGGACCGACCTGGGAGGCTTCGTTCGCGCCCCCGTCGCGCTCGGGCGGAACGGAGACGTGATCGCGGGCGTCTACGGGCCGCAGCCGAGGGTGGTGTCGCTCGACGCGGAGACGGGCGAGATCCGCTGGTCGTTCCTCCTGAGCCCGACCGAGAGCGCCGAGGTGGGGGTCGCCTCCGGGCCGCTGGTCGACGCGGAGGGCAGCGTGTTCTTCGGCGGCCACGACGAGTTCGTCTACAGCCTCAGCGCGCAGGGGGCGCTGCGCTGGGTGCACCCGGTGGGCGGGGCGGTGGACGCGTCGCCGATCCTCACCGCGGACGGCACGCTCGTGATCGGGGGCGACGACGGAGTGCTCCGGGCCATCGGTGAGTCCGCCCCGGGCGACGCCGGCGCGCCATAGCGGATTACGCGCTCGACCGGCCCGGGCGGTCGGTGCTCCAATGGGGTGGTGGACGACGACGGAGTCGAGGAGGCCGACCTCGCGGCCGAGAATCGCGCGCTCCGCGCTCGCATCGAGGCGCTCCAGGCGCAGCTCGAGTCTCGCTCCGCCCACGACCGCAGCCGCGAGGCGTTCTTCCTCCGGGTGTTCGAGGACGCCCCGATCGGGCTCGCGCTGGTCGGGCTCGACGAGCGGATCGCCGAGGCGAACGCCGCCCTCTGCGACATGCTCGGCTACTCCCGCGAGGCGCTGCTGCGGCTGACGGTGCCGGACATCACTCACCCGGACGACGCGGACGTCGAGGTGGAGCACAAGGCGGGCGTGCAGGAGGGCCGCGGCGGCGCGTTCCAGGTGGAGAAGCGATACGTGCGCGCCGACGGCGGCGTGCTCCTGGGTCGGCTGTCCGTCTCGACCCTCTTCGACGACGAGGGGAGCCCCAGCTACTTCGTCGGACAGCTCGAGGACGTGACCCGCGAGCGCGCCGCGGAGGACGGGCTCCGCGCCAGCGAGGCGATGTTCCGCGCGCTCGTCGAGAGCACGAGCGAGCTCTTCGTGCTGATCAGCGCGGAGGGCAGCGCGAGCTTCGTCAGCCCGGCCATGACGGAGCTGCTCGGCTGGACGCCCGCCGAGCGGAGAGGGCGCCCCTTCGAGGACCTGGTGCACGAGGAGGACCGCGAGGCCTTCGCGACGCAGCTCGAGCGCTCGCGCGCCGAGCCGGGCGGCGCCCTCCGCGCGCTGGTGCGGCTCGTCCGCAAGGACGGTCGGGCGCGTGAGTTCGACGTCGTCGGCCGGAACCTGGAGCACCTGCCCGGGATCGAGGCGGTGGTGATGACCCTGCGCGACGTGACCGAGCAGCGCAGACTCCAGGAGCATCTCGCGCACGCACAGCGTCTGGACAGCATCGGCCGCCTCGCGGGGGGCGTGGCGCACGACTTCAACAACATGCTCAGCGCGATCCTGGGCTTCGCGGACTTCCTCGCGGAGAGCATCGTCGAAGGGCGGCCGCAGCTCGACGACGTGACCGAGATCCGCGAGGCGGCGCTCAAGGCGCGCGGCCTGACGCAGCAGCTCCTCGCGGTCGGCCGCCGACAGGCCGCCGCCCCCCGTCCCACCAACGTCAATCGCGCCATCCGCGACGCGGCCGGGCTGATGCGGCGTGTGCTCGGGGAGGACGTCGAGCTGTCCCTCGCGCTCGAGCCCGGGGTCGGCTCCGTCCTCATCGATCCGACGCACCTCGAGCAGGTGCTGCTGAACCTCGTGACCAACGCGCGCGACGCGATGCAGGGGCCGGGGCGGGTCCAGGTGCGCACCCGCGGGCGCGTGCCCTGGCCGGCCGGCTTCTCGCCCGACGCGGCGCCCGGGGTGCAGCTGACGGTCGAGGACTCCGGGCACGGCATGAGCGCCGACACGCTCGAGCACGTGTTCGAGCCGTTTTACACGACCAAGGCCATGGGCGCGGGGACGGGGCTGGGCCTCGCCACGGTCTACGGCGTGGTGCAGCAGGCGGGCGGGCACGTCTGGGCGGAGAGCGAGCCGGGCGTGGGGACGTCGTTCCACGTGCTGTTCCACGTGGCCGCGGAGGCGCCCGAGGTCGACGAGCCGGAGGTCGCGCCGGCGACGGGCGCGACCGGCACGGTGCTGGTGGTCGAAGACGAGCCGGCGATCCGACGCATGGTCGCCCGCGCGCTCGGGAACGCTGGCTTCGAGGTGCTCACGGCGACCGACGCGCGCGGCGCGCTCGAGCTCGCCGCGTCGTGTGACACCCTGGATCTCGTCGTGACCGACGTGGTCATGCCGGGCATGGGGGGCCTCGAGCTCGTCGAGCGGCTCCAGGCGCAGCTCTCCCGCGAGCTCGCCGTGGTCTTCATGTCGGGCTATGCGCGGGCGGCCCAGGGAGAGATCGGCGGCCACGCGGGCTTCCTCGCCAAGCCGTTCACCCTCGACGCGCTGCTCGCGAAGGTGCGCGAGCGCTTGCCCCGCGAGGGGGAGTGAGCCGCCGGATCATGGGACCGATCGCGCCAATGGTGGATCCGAACACGCCAAACGACCCGCGCGCGGCCCTCGTCCTCGCACACCCGGACGAGGAGGTCCTGCGATGACTCGTCTCACCACCCAGCTCGTCGTCTTCGCCGTGCTCGGCCTGGCGTCGGCGCCCTCGCTCGCGTCGGCGCAGGCCGAAGGAGCCACGGCCTGGGCGTATTGCTTCAGCGGGCAACCCGCGCACTGCGTCGCGGCGGGCCAGCACTACCTCGACGGCACGGGCGGCGTGCCGCGCACTCCGTCCTGGGCCGCGCTCGCCTGGAACCAGGGCTGCGACGCTGGCGACATGCCGTCGTGCGGGCGTCTGGGCACGCTGCACGAGGCGGGCATGATCGAGGCGGGCATCGCTCGAGACCCGCGCCGCGCGCTGCAGCTCTACGAGCGCGCGTGCCGCGCCTCGGACGCGTTCGGCTGTCACCGCGCCGCGGGCCTCCTCTGGCTCGGCCGCGGGGTCGCGCGCAACCCGCGCCGAGCGGCCCAGCTCGAAGATCGGGCCTGTGACCGCGGGAACGCGGACGCCTGCGTCGCGCTCGCCTCGGCGGCGGCCGTCGGCAGCGGTATCCCACCCGACGTGGCGCGTCAGCGACAGCTCCTCGCTCGCGCGTGCCAGCTGGGCCACGCGGGCGCTTGCCTCGGCCAGATCGCCGCCGACGTCGCGTGCCTCGTCCAGGGCCAGTGAGCACGGGAATGCGCCCCGCGACCGGTCGCTGTCCATGAGGCTTCCCTTGGCGTCGGCCATCATGTATCTTGCGCATCGTGCAAACTACGGTTCGCCTCGCGCTCCTCGGCTCGCTCCTCGGCCTCTCGTCGGGGTGCGGCCTCCTCTACGACCCCTGCGATGACCTGGAGGAGCAGCTCTGCGCCGACCTCGGCGAGGACTGCCAGACCTTCCGCGGCGTGGAGTCGATCCACGCGTCGGTCATCCCGCTCAGGCGCCGAAAGTCCGAGCGCGCGCAGTGCGAGCTGTTCGGGGCCGACGAGAACTACGAGAGCTACACGCTGCCGTTCGTGCGCTACCAGATCGCGGTCCGGCGCGACCCGAGCACGCCCGCGCCGCGCCTCCCCACCCCGCAACACGTGGACGGCCTCTACAGCGGGGTCTCGTCGTGGCTCTTCTGCTGCTTCCCGCTGGTGTTCATCCCGCTGATGGTGCTCTGGAGTCGGCGCACGAGACAGAAGCTCGCCGCGATGCAGGCCGGCGCGTCGCCCGCGCCGCAGGGCCCGACCTCCGCTCCGACCGGGTGGGAGCACGTCGACTCGCAGGAGGCGGTCGCAGAGCAGGTGGCGGCGGGCGCGCTGGTGTGGGCGGCGCTGTGTCCCCAGGGGCTCGGCGGCCTCGACGTGCCGGAGAACCGGATCCCGCTGCCCCCCGCCGCCGCCGCTCGGAAGCAGCAACTCGACGCCGAAGCGATGGCGATGGCGTCGCGCGGCGAGGCCAGCCGGTACGTCGCCGAGCCGCAGTATCGCGGGAGGAGCTTCGTCCCGGCGAGGGTGCTCATCGTGCTGGAGACGCCGGCCGGAGAGCGAAGGCAGTCCGTGGAGGTCTGGTGAGGGGGGAGTGACTCCGCCAGGCGATCTTCGTACTGTCCCCGGATGCTTCGAGCCCAGCGTGCCCTCGCGGTCGTTCTCCCCTTGGCCCTCCTCTGCGCCCTCCTCTTCGCCTGCGACGGCGAGGTCACGGCTCCCGACGGCAGCATGGACGCGCCCGACGGCGCGGTGATGGACGGCGGCCGCGCCGACGGCGCGGTCGATCCCGACCCGGACGGCGGCGTGCGCGATGGCGCCGTGCCGCCCGACGGATGCGTGCCCGCGTGCGAGGGCCTCGCCTGCGGAGACGACGGCTGCGGCGGGAGCTGCGGCACCTGCGGGGACGGGCTCACCTGCCGGGTGGGTCGCTGCGAGGCGGCGAGCTGCG
>SHBB01000203.1 GCA_004213565.1 Sandaracinaceae bacterium | reverse complement strand
CGCGGCGCGAACCCGGATGGGCTGGCCGTCGGTGCTGCGGGCCCGGCGCTGCCTCCCGTCCAGGGACAGCTCCACGGGTCCCCAGCTGTCGAGGGCGACGCGCACGCGCTCTCGCTCGGGCTGGATGCGCACCACGCGATCGGGGTTGACGCTCTCGTCGATGCGCGACTGCGCGATGCCGCGGATGAAGAAGCTCATGCGGTCGACGACCCGCGCGATGGAGCGATCGATCTCTCCTTCGGCGTTCGGCGTGGCGAGGCGCCAGGTGCCGTCGAGGCTCTCCAGCCCTGCGCCAGGCTCGCGGACCTGCGAGCGCACCGGGCGGGTGAAGGCGAAACAGAGGGTGGCGACCGCCGCGACGGCGAGCAGCGGCGTGAGGACTCGGGGGAGCGATTGGGTCTTCATGCCCAGGGAACTCTTCAAAACCCGGGCCGCCGGTTTTCCCCATGATTCCGAGTGTGCAGAGGCAGAGTACGACACGCCTTGGAGCCGCGTCGTGGCATCGTGCACCAGCCCGCGGGGCGCCGCTCAGCCGGCGCCGAGGTCCGCGAAGGCGAGCCCGTGCTTCGCCAAGTACTTCCGTAAGCGGTCGGCGTCGTTGGTGCTCGCGCGCCGCCGCCGGCTCTCCGCGAAGAGCTCGCGGCCCGCGGCGGAGAGGCTCGGCGCGCGCTCGCAGACCCGCAAGACGTCCTCGAGCTGGACCCGGTCGAAGCGGTCGAGCTCCGACGCCGCCTCGCCCAGGTGGTGACGCACGCGGCCGTCCTCGACCCGCGGCGCGAGGGGCGCCCAGGCCTGCTCGAGCCGGCCGATCTCCTCCTCCACCGTGTCGAGGTCGATCCGGTCCGGGGCGAGGGTCGACATCCGGATCACGGCCGCCGCGAGGTCGCGGAAGTTCCCTCGCCACGCCGCGTGTCGCCCGAACTCCAGGAAGCGCGCCCGCGCCTCCGCCGTCATGCGCACCACCCGGTCGAGCCGCTCGCTCTGCCGGACCAGCTCGTGGTCGAGGTTCGGCTCGAGGTCCTCCGGGCGCTCGGCCAGCGAGGGGAGCGAGAAGGTCCAGACGTCGAGCCGCGCGAGCAGATCCTCACGGAAGCGCCCCGCCGCGGCCTCCGCCCGCAGATCCCGGTTGGTCCCGGCCAGGAGCGCGAAGTCCACCGCCACGGGCGCGTCGGCCCCGACCGGGAGGTAGCGCTTCTCCTCGATCGCGTGCAGCAGCATCGCCTGCTCGTCCAGGCCCAGCTCCCCGATCTCGTCCAGGAAGAGCACCCCGCCGTCCGCGCGCCGGAGCAGGCCGGCGCGGTCCTTCTGCGCGCCGGTGAACGCGCCCTTGACGTGGCCGAAGAGCGCGCTCATCGCCGCGTCGCCGCGCAGGGTCGCGCAGTTCACCTCCACGAACTCCCCCGAGGTGAGCCCCCGCTGGGCCCGGAGGGCGAAGATGCGCCGCGCGAGCTGCGACTTGCCCGCGCCGGTCGGGCCCATGAGCAGGATCGGCTCCCGGCTCGAGAGCGCCACGCGCTCGATCTGCGCCACCATCCGGTTGAAGCGCGCGTTCCGCGTCGCGATGCCGGCCTTGAGGAAGCTCAGATCCTCGTCGCGCTCGGCGTCGAAGCGCGCCTTGAGCTGATCGTATCGCTCGAGATCCAGGTCGATGACCGACCAGCCGCCCCCGTCCCCCCGGCGCGGCGGCCGCGTCTGGATGAGCTTGCCCGGCAAGTGGCGGCTCTCGACGAGGAGGAAGAAGCAGATCTGCATCACGTGCGTGCCCGTCGTGATGTGCACGAGCAGCTCTTCGTCGTCTCCCGACTGATACGTCTTCGCGAAGTCGAGCAGCTCCGCGTAGACCGCCTCGAAGTCCCACGGATCGGCGAGGCTCAGCGGGTGGAGCGCGATCTCGGTCTCGGGCGAGAGCCGCTCGATGTCGCCCATCACCGTCTCGGCGAGCGGCTCGTGTCCGGGCGAGTAGAGCAGCTCCAGCCGATCCACGAGCAGGTCCTCGTGCTGGTGGAGCGCAACGGTGGGCCGCCAGCGGTGCCAGCGCGACTCACCCCGGCCCCGGTCGAGCGTCGTGCCGAGGGCGGAGATGACGACGGTGCGAGGCATATCCGTTCATATATGCCACGATACAGGAGTATCGTCAGCATCGACCCGTCGAGGCCGTCCTCGCCGCTCCCAAGGCTGGCACGCCGGCTGCGATGAGGCGGTCGAGGAGAACGACATGACCGAGCAGGCATACGAGACCTTCCACGGCGGCCTCCACCCCATCAAGGCGTGGACCCGCGGCGTCCCCGTCGAGGACGCGGCGAAGGAGCAGCTGCGCAAGATCGCGCTCCTGCCCTTCATCCATCACCACGTCGCGGTCATGCCCGACGTGCACCTCGGCAAGGGTGCGACGGTTGGCAGCGTGATCCCCACCGTGGGCGCGATCGTGCCGGCCGCGGTCGGCGTGGACATCGGCTGCGGCATGATGGCGGTGCGCACCTCCCTCGAGGCCTCGGATCTGCCCGACTCCCTCGACGGCGTGCGCAGCGACGTCGAGCGCGCGGTGCCGCACGGCCGGACGGCCAACGGTGGCCGCGGGGACCGCGGCGCGTGGGGCTCGCTCCCCAAGCGCGTCGAGAAGGCGTGGGCCGAGCTCGCGCCGGGCTTCGAGCGCATCGCGGACGCGCACCCCAAGATCCGTCGCGGCAACACCGAGAACCACCTCGGCACGCTCGGCACGGGCAACCACTTCATCGAGCTGTGCCTCGACGAGGTGGACCGCGTCTGGGTGATGCTGCACAGCGGCTCGCGCGGCGTCGGCAACCGGATCGGCCAGCACTTCATCGCCCTCGCGAAGCGCGAGCTCGAGCGGGCGGGGATCCGCGTGCCGGACCGTGACCTGGCGTACCTCCGCGAGGGCACGGAGAGCTTCGACGAGTACGTGCGGGCGGTCGGCTGGGCGCAGTCGTTCGCGGCGGAGAACCGTCGGCTCATGATGCACCGCGTGGTCGACGCGATGCGCAAGAGCGCCGCCCTGCCCGCGTTCGACGCGAAGCTCGAGGCGGTCGAGTGCCACCACAACTACGTGGCGTTCGAGCGGCACTTCGGGGCCGACTGCATCGTGACCCGCAAGGGCGCGGTGCGCGCCGGGGCCGGCGAGCTGGGCATCATCCCGGGCAGCATGGGCGCCAAGAGCTTCATCGTGCGCGGCAAGGGCAACGAGGACAGCCTCAGCTCGTGCAGCCACGGCGCGGGCCGGAAGATGAGCCGGACCGCGGCGAAGAAGAAGTTCACGCTCGAGGATCACGCCGAGGCGACGAAGGGCATCTCGTGCCGCAAGGACGCGGGCGTGCTCGACGAGACCCCGGCGGCGTACAAGGACATCGACGCGGTGATGGCCGCGCAGTCCGACCTCGTCGACGTGGTGCACACGCTGCGTCAGGTGGCGTGCGTGAAGGGGTAGAGACGTGGACGAGCGGATCGACATCGACGGCGCCGAGGGCGAGGGAGGCGGGCAGGTCGTGCGCACGTCCCTCGCGCTCGCCATGGCCACGGGCCGCCCGCTCCGGATCCGCAACGTGCGGGCGCGGCGCGGGCGGCCGGGGCTCCTGCGCCAGCACCTCACCGCGCTGAAGGCCATCGCCGCGATGTGCGAGGGCGAGGTGCGGGGCGCCAGCCTCGGCTCGCGCGAGGTGGAGCTGCGCCCGGGCCGCGTGCGGCACGGCGAGCACACCTTCGCGGTGGGCAGCGCGGGGAGCGCCGCGCTCGTGCTCCAGACGCTGGTGACCGGGCTGCTCGGGCACGCGGGCGAGAGCCGGCTGACCATCGAGGGCGGGACCGACAACCCCGCCGCGCCGCCCTCTCGGTTCCTCACCGAGGTCTGGGCGCCGCGCGTGCGTCAGCTCGGCGTGGATCTGCACGTCGAGGTCGAGCGGCGCGGCTACTACCCCGCGGGCGGCGGCCGGCTCGTCGTCACGCTGCGCGTGCCCGAGCGGCTCGAGGGCTTCGAGGTGCGCGCGCGCGGCCCGATCGAGGAGCGCCTCGCGGTCGCGATCGTCAGCGCCCTGCCGAAGGCGGTGGCGCGTCGGGAGCTCGGCGTGCTGCGCACCGTGCTCGGCTTCGGCAAGGACGAGGTGCGGGTCGAAGAGGAGGCCTCGCCGGTCGGCCCGGGCAACGTCGTCAGCGTCGGGTTCAGGGCCGACTCGGGCCGCGAGGTCTTCTCCGCGTTCGGCCAGCGGGGCAAGCGGGCGGAGGACCTGGCGCACGCCCTCGCCAACGAGGCCCAGCGCTGGCTCGCGGCCGAGGTCCCGGTCGGCGAGCACCAGGCGGACCAGCTGATCCTGCTGCTCGCGATCGCGGGCGGCGGCGCCTTCGTCACCACGCGCCCGAGCCTCCACACGCGCACCCAGATCGGGCTGATCCCGCGCTTCCTCCCCGTGCGCATCGCCCTCGACGAGGAGCGCGATCGGGACCGCGCCACCCTGGTCGTCACGCCCTCGCGCTGACGGGACCCGCGCGCCGACGCGATTCGCGTGCCTCCGGCGCCCCCGGATCGTCTCCCGAGCCGCTCGGGGCGCGTCTCCCGGCCGGGGAGGCGGCCCGGACGCGCTCGACGGCCCGCTCCCCGTTCGGGAGGGCCGCGCGGACGCCGCGCGGACCCCTCCCCCGCCCGGGGGTCGCCTTCGCGCGCCGATCCGACGCGTCCCGGGCGCGGGCGACGCGCTCCGAGCTGCTGCGCACGCGTCCACCGCGCGCCAGGGCCGACCGCGCACGCCGCAGACTTCGCCTGCCTCGGGCTCGATGAATTCCCGCTGCAGATAGGGAGGCCGCTGGCTGACTCCGCGCTCGGCAGAGCCTAGCTGAGACCGACGCTCGTCGACCGTCTTGACCAGACCAATATGGACTCGGCCGCGCGGTTGCTGCTGGAGCGCAGTAGGCTGTCGCCGTCTAGCAGCCCGTTGACGAACCGGCCTCAGGCGGACTGAGACTCATCAGGAAGCTCGAGGAGCGAAGCCGCGACGGCCCGTGAGAAGCAGGGGGACGGTTGGCCGGATGGGAAAACACCCAGACGATGAGGGTGCGGATCGGGCCGAGAAGCGCCGCGAGGCGGCTCGCCGCCTCCCGCGGGGTCCCTACCCCGAACAGCGAGCGCATCAGCAAGCCCAGATTGAACGCGGCGCCGTGGATGAGGTAGCGCTTGCGCACGTTGGCTTCACCGCGGAGCCGCACGCGGCGATGCTGCCCGGTCTCACACATGTGTGCGAAGGACCGCTCGATCAGCTCTCCGCGTCTTCGCTGTAGCGCCTTGCTCTTCGCGCGCTTCACGCGGGCGCGGTTCGCGTAGACGGCCTGTGCGGTGCGGCGGCCTCCGTGCCGCTCCCAGCGTCGCTTCCCATGCTGGATGCGCTCGGGGATGTAGGTCCGGACGCGCTTGTCGGTGAGGGAGCGGATCGTCCTGGCCTTGTGGTAGCCCTTGTCCGCGACGACCTCCTCGATCTGGCGCCCGCCTCCCGGCTCGTCATCATCGGGGTCGTCGTCCGAGTTGTCGGTGTCGCTGCGGCGTGCTCGCTTCAGGTTCTCCTCGGCGAGCTCGAGGCTGCGCTCCATCGACTCCGGGTCGCTCGCCGTAGCCGCCATCACGTCGACCGAGAGCAGCGCGCCGCTCTCCATGTCGACGACGTGTTCGGCCTTGTATCCGAAGCGGGTCCGCCCGTCCTTGAGGCGCACGACCTCTGCGTCCGGATCGGTCGGGCTCTCCCAGTCCTCGTTCGACGTCTTCTTACCCTTGCGCTTCTTGTCGAAGCGTCGCAGCTCCTCGTCGCTCGGCTGCTCGATCCCCGCTTCCTGCGCGAGCTTGCGGAGGTAGCCCTTGTAGCCCTCGCCGCTTCCCTTGCGGACGATCGACTTCATCGAGGCGTCGGCTCGGAGGTACGTCGCGTCGACCCCGGCCACCTTGCCCTGCGTGAGGCCTTGCTCGTTGAGGACCCGCATCACGAACCGGAACACCTCCTCGTAGGTCCGCTCCGGCAAGCGCGCGCGCGTCCGCGAGAGCGTCGCGTGATCAGGCGTTGGCTCGTGCGCCTCGTACCCGAGGAACCGCTTGAGCGAGAGCGAGTCCTCGCAACGCCAGCAGATCCCCCGCTCCGACTCGATCCCCTCGAAGTATCCGATCAGCAGCATCCGGAAGTACACGCCGGGAGGGATCGACGGCCGCCCACCTTTGCGCCGCGCCTCGTACGCGAGGGCACACAGAGCCTCTACGTGCTCGTCGAACCCCGCGTCCCCGAGTAGCCCGTTCAGCGCGTCGTAGAAGCGGTGTCGCGGCCCCGCAGGCATTCGCTCCGTCTCCACGAAAAGCGACTTCTGCTTCGGCCTGCGCCGTCCCATCGCCATGCGTCGACCCTATCCGTCTCGGATCCGCATGTCGATCCCCCGCACGGCAGTAAATCAACAGGCTGCTAGGGCGACGCGTGCCGTTCGTCTCCTCGCGGGAGTTCTCGCTATCTATCTGACGGCCGGAGCACTTGGGTCGCCGGAACTGCCTTACCCGTCACCGGGTGCCCCGGATTCACCCAGAGCACATCACCCAACTCGACGCCCGCGGCGAACTCCTCCCCAACGAACGCATCGCGATGGCAATAGTACGATCGACCCTCAGCGTCCTCGGCGAAGATAAAGCCCTTGGCCGCAGTAGTGGCATTGGTGACCCGCACGAGAACGAAGCCCGCGGCCTTGAGTTCGTCTGCGGCGGCATCGGGACGCCCAGCGCCAGAGTCCGTGGGTGACACCGAGACTCCTGCAAGCCGCTGCAGAGGGTGCTGTGGGTGGACCGCGGCCGCCTGCATCGCGGCCAGAATGGCCCCGTACTCTTCCGCACCGCGCCTTCGATCGACTGCAATGATGTCACCAACATGTGACTCAATCAAACCCACAATCGCATCCCATGCGGACACGGCGGCTACGGCACTCGGATCCGCACTATGATACCGAAACTGCTCCAGAAGATGAAAGAACTCAGCGAGCGACCAGCCTTGTACGCCATAGTCGTCAAACACCTCTCGAAACACACCGACAGCCTCAGTCAGTGCCGAGAGACGCGCCTGCAACTGAGCGCTCTCGGTGTTGCGCCGCCGACAAGTCGCAAACAGTACCCCCATTGCTGCCCGAATTTCTGAGTCCGTGCTGCGCCAAGTACGACAAAAGTCTTCGGCCTCAAGCGCAAGCCGCTCGGCCTCGACCGCCCTCTCCTGACGCCGATACTCCTGGGCATACCATAGCGCGGAAAGCACGTATATCTGTGCGATCATGCGCCGCAGCTCCGGACGGCAAGTGGAATCAGCGAAGTACCCCTCATCGATCAGCGCACGCGCCAGCGACAACGCCTCATCGAACCGCGAGTTATGCTTATAGTGGTCAGCCAACAGAAGTCTGGCCGGACCATCCCCTGGAACTCTATGAAGAATCTCCTCGAGAGCACGGATCGCACCGGATTGGTCTCCGATCCATGACAAGCATAGGGCGAGCAAACGACTGGGAGCCGGATGATCGGTCTGAGTTTGAAGCGTGCGAAGGGTACGGACTGCATGCCGCACGTACCCCGAACTACGCCTGTAGTTCGCGCCCATCTTGAGCTTCCGCGCGGTAACGGCAAGCTCCGATCGAGCCATCTCCTCTGGAACATCGTGAAACTCGAAGACGCTCAAGCGACATCCGTTGGTGCCCGAAGATGCCACACGGGCTGCCAGCCGGTGAGCGTTGTACTTCTTGACGATACCGGGTGGAATTTCAGTCCCACTATCCCTCAGATAGTCATGCAGATTATCACTCAGCTGCACACGTCCTCCAGAAAGAGGCACTACGAGACCCATCTGCTGCAGAACCTGAATTTGCTCGACAACTCTGTCAGACGGCAAATCCAGCAGGACCTCCACATGCAGCCTTGTCAGCGGCTCCGGAATAGCGTAGAGTACATCGAGAATTCTTCGCGCGTCCGGTGCGACGTGCTCAAGAAGATTTGAGTAGGCAAACGCTGCTGATATCTCATGCGATTCTTGAAGCGAAGCGCGCGCCGCGCGTCCACCGATACGAATTCCGTCCAGGGTGAGCTTGAGCTGAAGCGGTGTCGTACACTTCTCCACAACCATGGCGAGTTCCTGCTCGTTCACCGGGACATTGAAACGCCGCAGATACGACCGAGCAAAAGCGTTTCGATCGGCTGATGACATCGCGCCTAGCGCTACATTCTTCGACGCGGCTGCCACGGGGATCCGACTAGTGACGACGACCCGCCAAGGTGCGGGCAACTGCTCATTGAGATCCTCGAATACGCGTGGATTCTTCACCAACAGTGTTTCCAAGTTATCAACGCAAAGAAGCACACGCTCATCACTACTAAAGATATCGTCCAGTTCCTGGGGTGAGGACTCTCCGTTCTCCGGCATGTCGACCGCCTGTGCCTCGGTCATATCAGACTGATGAAGCGCATAGCGAATGGCAGAAATCAGCTCATCTGCTTCGGCAAAGTCCGGAGCGCTCTCCTCAACTCCCGCGTAGGTCGCCTGAGTCTGCTTGGCGGTCACGAACACGATCTTGTCAAAGGCCACCGAAGCCTTCGAATCGTAGACGAGTCCGACCACGGCTTCCATCACCGTGGCGGTCTTCCCCACGCCCCCGGGCCCGGTGGCTGCGATCACAGGAAATCGTGGATTCAGAAGACTCTTCCGGAGTTCGTCGAGCTGCTTCTTTCGGCCGATAAAGTGCTCTGCGCGATGTGCTCTGAGCACATCTAGTGAGAGGTTGTTTGGAATGGCTGCCTCTGCCAAGGTGGTCATCCACACCTCTGGGGGCACCCGATACCTACCATTCCGCGCGGCGACATGCTGGTGCACTACGTCGCGCATATCCAGCGACATTACCACCGGGTGCGTCGCAAGAGCTTGGATGCATCGCCAATAGTGCTCCTTGAATGGCCGATTGGGGTGGGCGCACGCGTTGCGTATGACCCCCAGCTGTATGCTCTTGCAGAAGGCTAGCAAGGCCTTTACCGATTCGGAGACTGTGTTGTCGGCCGGCAGCTTCAAGATTGCTTCGAAGAGGTCGAACAGGTAGGAGTTTTCGACGAACTTCCGGGCGCTCGATGTTACGGGGAGGTCCGCCGATTCATCCTTCGAACTCTGGCGGAGTAGGGCCAGGGTCGGCGCCTCAAGTTCTTCCTCGCGACCAGAGTGCGCCAGATAGTAGCGGGCCAGCGAGCGCTCGAACTCCGTGAGCACGGTGGTCGCCTTCTGTCGGTACTCCTTAACGGTGCTCGTAGAGCTTGAAGTCGTTGTCACGCGCTTCCCTCCAATGCGGGCCGCTCACGCGAGCACCGCTCAAGACGCATCGACTCGATATAGTAGACCATGTAGCGCCGTCGTGGGTCCGTCGTGCCCGTCATTCTCTTGAACTCCCCCCATGCGGCGAGATGCTATCCGTGGCCGCGTAGGTCGCGGTTGGGGGCTCAGCGCCCGCACCATTCGTGCGGGCGCTCGAGGCGGGCGCGATCGGTGGCTCTCACGGCGACGTCGACGTGGAGATCGATGCCGCGCGACGTGCGTTACTCCAGCGTGCTCCTCGTCATCGAGCCCCCGCCGCTGCCGATGCCCGAGGAGATCGCCGGCGAACCGGCAGGACGAGGGGCCGCGGGCTTAGGAGACTCCGAGGCCGCCATCGACGCTCAGCACGCTCCCCGGCACCCACTCCGCGTCGAGCAGGTACGCGACGGCGGCGGCGACGTCGTCCGGGGTGCCGGGACGCTCGAGCGGGCGGAGCGAGCGGAGCTGCTCGAACTGGGCCGCGACGGCCGCGTGTATGTCGTCAGGCGGGGGCTGTCCGGGCGCGAGCCGGAGTGTCAGCGCCCCCGTCGAGACCCCGGTTTTGGTGTTGCCGGAGTCTTGCGTGAAGCGGCGCACCATCAGCTCGGGCTGGTCGAGGACGGGGACGTCCCTTATGGCGAGGCCAGGGCAGAACTGGCTCGTGCGGCCGAGCGCCGGCCTGGTGTTCCGGCGAGAGGACTTCCGCATCGCGCGGTCTGCGCCCTCGCGGATCTCCGCACCGTCCCCGCGTGGGACAAGGGCGCGCAGGCACCCTCGGTCCGCCGGCCGGGTCCCGACTGGACTCGCGGCGTCAGCGTGTCGAGCTGCGCGAGCGGCGAGCCCTGGATCGACGACCTCGTGTCGCTCCGCGACAGGCCCGCGGTGGTGCTCAACCACATGCACGCGCCACGGCCGAGGATGGCCCGAGCGTCGTGATCGGCCTTTGGCAGGACCGCGGACAGGCGGACGTCGTCGACGTCGACACGACACGCTCCGCGCTCGCGGGCTTCCCCGTCGAGGTGGTGAGCGCGGTCAACGACAAGTACGCGTGGGCGAAGGTCTGGGCACCGCACGTGGAGCGCGGCCTCCTCCACGTTGTGCCCGAGACCTGGACGGACATCCTCGTCGCCGAGTGCGACGGCTTCCCGGACGCCGCGCGCGACGACACGGTCGACGCGGTCAGCCTCGTCGCGCAGCTCCTCTTGTCCGGCGGGACCACGTTCTGGGATCTGCTCGACCAGGCGGCAGACCGACCCACAGGCGGATAGGGACAGTGATGCGGACCACACGTCTCAGGTCATTCTTCTTCGGGAGTCTCCGCGTTCGGTGTCGTCGGCGCGCCCATCCAGCTCACGAGAACGCGACCCTGCTTCCCCGGGGGGCCGTCCCCGTCTGGCTTGGCCTCGCTCTGGCCCTCTGGTGGGTCTTCCCAGAGTCCGATCGGAGTCAGGCCTCGGCTCTCCATGAACCTGCGAACGCCACGCAGCTCCTTGAGGAGCGGGCCTTCGTTGAAGACGTGGCCAAGCATCCCGGCAAGACGCCAGAGCAGTGGGTCGACCGCGTTGAGAAGTTTGTTGAGGTCGCCCTCCTGGGAGGCTGTGTAGTAGCTCATCGCCTTCGGCTGCGCGGAGCCATCGAGCGAGACCTCTCGATGCACGCCGTACGACCGGAGGCGTCGGCTCTCGGCGCTGAACTCGAGCCACGGCTTCAGACGCTCGTAGGCGTGCTCGGCGAAGCCGGGGGAAGCGGCCTCGGTGAAGGAGCACCGAAGAAGTGGTGTGCCGAGCCAGCATCTAGCCGCTCCTGCGGGTCCAGCGTGCTCCCACCCCAAGTCGTACAGCCCGCACCGATTGGCGATCGGCTGGCGTCCGGGAGCGTCGAGGCAGAGCACGAGATCGAACTCCGCGCGTGGATGGACGTAGCGCGCGTGCGCATTCTCGGTCGAGTAGAGCTGGAGCGTCGAAGCGGCGAGATCGACCGACCCCATAAGGAACGGGACATCGAGCTTGCGCAGCCAGCGAGCCTCGTGGCCTTCGTAGCGGATCTCGCGAACCGAGGCCGATTTGAACTGCACTCCGAAGGAGTCTTCGGCAAAGAGCGCTCGGCCGTCTCTGCGAAGCAGAGTGCACATCGCGTCTACGCCAACGTCCTCTTCTCGCGGCACGGTGGCAACCGCCGAGAAGCGTCGGAGGATCTCGCGTCCCACGCCCTCGGCGAGGGCACCGGCGCGGAGATTCGTGTCGGTCTTGCCCGGCATGGAAGCGCCCACGGACGCTACTGGCAATGGCCGCGCAGGACCAGCGACCGCGTGGCGTTCCATGTCTCCTGCTCCCTCAACCCCGAGGCGCATGATGCCCAGGCCCCCCTTGGTGTCTCGTGAGGTCGCTCGATCAGCTCCGCCAGCATGCGGTGGGTCAATGTCCGCTGAGGTGGTGTAGGACGCCTTGAAGGCCTTCGGATCAACCGTGGGACTTTTAGGGCCTCGGCCACCGCGTCATCTTCGAGTTGCGACAACGAAGGAGACGACGATGACCGAGATGACGAAGATGGATGCCGCGCGGACGCCGCGCTGACCTCTCCCCGCCAGGGGGTCGCCTTCGCGCGCCGATCCGACGCGTCCCGGGCGCGCGCCATGTTGATCCGAGCCGCTGCGCACGCGTCCGCCGCGCGCAGGGGCCGACCGCGGCCGGTTTGCACGCGTCTCCACCGCGGGAGAGCCCTCGAGAGCGGTCTGGACCCCGTCTCCACCGCGGGGAAGCCCTCGATAGCCCTCTGGAACGCGTCTCCACCGCAGGGAACCCGTCGAGAGCCCCGTGGAACCCGCCTCCACGGCGGGGAACGCGTCGGGAGGTGCGTCTGCACGGGTCTCCCGCCCGCGGCAGCCCTCCAGAGCCGTCTGGAGCGCGTCTCCACGGCGGGGAGGCCCTCGAAGCCAGCCGAGACGCGTCTCCCCGACGGGGAAGCCTTCGAAAGCCATCCGAGACACGTCTCCCCGACGGAGAGCGCGTCCGAAGGGCGTCGGCGCGCGTCTCCCCGCTGGGGATCGGCGGGGAACGATCTGGCGTGACGTCAGTCCAGGACCTCGACGATGGCCTCGGTCGGGCGGCCGACGCGCGCGCCCTTGTCGGTGATGACCACGGGCCGCTCGATGAGCTTCGGGTGCGCGGCCATCGCGTCCACGACCTCTCCGCCCTTCATCTCGGCCACGCCGAGCTCACCGAAGAGCTTCTCCTTCTTGCGCACGAGGGCGTGCGGGTCCTTGGCGCCCATCTTCTTCAGCACCGCGCGCAGCTCCTTCGCGCTCGGCGGGTCCTTCAGGTACTGCCGCACGGTCGGCTCGAGGCCGCGCTCCTTCAAGAGCGCGAGGGCCTGGCGGGACTTGGAGCAGCTCGGGTTGTGCCAGATGACGACGTCCATGCCGCGGAAGGTAGCCTACCCTCGCCCCATGACCCGCACCCTTCTCACGCTGGCCGGGCTCGCCGTCGCGATGCTCATGGTCCCCCCGTCCGCCCGCGCGGACGCCATCGACCCGAGCCGGCCCCCACGCCTCTACCCGGCGCCCACGGACTGCCCCAGAGGCACGCGAGGCGCCCGGGGCGCGGGCTCGCATGGCATGCCCCCGCGCTGCGTGCCCACCACCTGCGAGCGGGACGCCGACTGCCCGGGCGACTCCGGCCCCTGTGAGGAGATCGGCGTCTGCCAGCGCTGGAGGCGGAGGGGCCACAGCGGGCCGATGCTCGACTATCGCGGCGCCTGCACCACCGACGACGACTGCGAGGAGAGCGTCGGAGGCCAGCCCGCCCGCTGCGAGATCGCCCGCCGCTGCGCAGGCGTGACGACGCCCCCACCCGTCGTCGTCCCCGATCCCGATCCCGACCCCGACCCCGTCTCCGATCCCGATCCCGATCCCGATTCCGATTCCGAACCCGATCCCGATTCCGATCCCGATCCCGATCCCGATCCCGATTCCGATCCCGATCCCGATCCCGATTCCGATTCCGATTCCGATCCCGACCCCGATCCCGACACCTCCCAGCCGGCTGCCCGCGGCTGCGGTTGCCGCGTCGCCGCCTCCCCCGCCGCCACTCCGCTCCTCCTCGCCCTCCCGCTCCTCTTCGTCCTCTACCGCAGAGCGCGATGATCCCCGTCCGCCCCTGCCCCTTCGATCTCTCGCCCGCGGAGGCCGAGGCGCTCCAGCGCGCCTGGGCGGACGACGTCGTCGAAGACGACCGCCTCGGCTCCGTGCGACGGGTCGCCGGCGTGGACGTGGCCTACGAGAAGGGCGGCGACCGGGTCTACGCGGCCGTCGTGGTGCTCGACGCCGCCACCCTCGAGGTGGTCGAGGAGGCGACGCACGCCGCGACCGCGACCTTCCCGTACGTGCCGGGCCTCTTCTCGTTCCGCGAGCTGCCGCCCGTCGTCGCGTGCTTTGGGAAGCTGCGCGCCCCGCCCGACCTGGTCGTCTGCGACGCGCAGGGCCGCGCGCACCCTCGCCGCTTCGGCCTCGCGTGTCACCTCGGCGTGCTCTTCGACGTGCCGACGATCGGCTGCGCCAAGACGCTCCTCGTCGGCCAGCACGCGGCGCTGGGCCCCTCGCGTGGCGACCGCGCGCCGCTCGTGTACGAGGGCGACGTGGTCGGCGCGGCGCTGCGCACGCGGGACCGGGTCAAGCCCGTCTACGTCTCGATCGGACACCGCGTCTCGATCGACACCGCGGCCCGCGCGGTGCTCGGCCTCGCTCCCCGCTACCGCCTGCCCGAGACGACCCGCGCGGCCGACCAGCGCGTGAACGCCCTGCGGCGCGGGAACTGAGAGACGCGGCCGCCGACTGGAGTACCCTGCTCGCGTGCGCCGGCTGTTGCCCCTCTGCCTCCTGTCCCTCCTCGCGTGCAGCGAGGATCCGCCGCCGCCCCCGCCTCCCGCGCCGCTCCCGCCGCCCCCCGCGCCCATGGCGAGCGGACGCGCGGTGGCGGACGCGCGCGCGTTCGCGCTCGTGCCGGTGAACGACGGCGCGCTCTTCCTCTACGGCGCGCCGCACCGCGAGGGCGGCGGCGTGCGCGTGCTGCCGCTCGGCATGCTCGGCGAGGCCCGCGGCCCCGAGCGGCCCATCACCCGGCAGGGCGCGGCCGGCGGCGGCGTGGCCGAGCAGCACGTCAGCCAGGCGG
>SHBB01000202.1 GCA_004213565.1 Sandaracinaceae bacterium | reverse complement strand
TTCCCGTTGTCGTTCCCGTTCCCGTTCCCGTTCCCGTTCCCGTTGTCGTTCCCGTTGTCGTTCCCGTTCCCCGTCGCCGTTCCCGCTGCCGCTGCCGCTCCCGAGTCCGCCTCCGCGACCGCATCCGCGTCCGCAGCCGCAGCCGCGCCCGCACCCCACGTCCCAGAGCCGCACGGTTCGCACGGATGGACGGCTCCGCGCTCCGCGTCACGCAATGTGGATGGCACTCGTCCTCCGCCATCGACGGTGCCGGACGCGGGCGGGCGAGTAAAGGAGGCCTGCGGCCCCAGCCTTCGGCTGGCTTCGGGCCCTTCGGGCCCTCGTCCTTGACTAGCCCACCCGCGCCCAGCGGCGGGCGGGTGAGGACGAAGGGTGTCAGGTCGACATCTGGGTCGCCTCAGAGCGGATGAGCAGATGCTCCGAATTACCGAAGAGTCGATCGTTTGGCTGCGCTCGATGAAGCCGATCTGGGAGCAGGTCGCGAAGCACGACAAGAACCTGGCTCGGCAGATGCGCGACAGCGCGGCGAGCGTGGTGGGGAACCTGGCCGAGGGCGAGAAGCGGGTCGGCGGACATGAGCGCGAGCGGTTCGGGACGGCCTACGGCTCGGCCGGCGAGACCCGGGTGTGGCTGCTCTCCGCGGCGGCGCTGGGGTACGTGAGCGACGAGGCGGTCGAAGGGCCTGCGGACTGGGCGGACAAGGCGCGCGCGACGATGTGGAAGCTGATGCATCGCGGGTGAGCCAAGCGAGGGTGGCTCCGGCTGCAGTCGGAGTCACTCTCGCGCTCGCTCTCGAGGTTCTCCGCGCGTGCCGTCGGCGCCCAGCGCGCCGGGCCCGCCGATGCCCCTCACCCCCGCTCGCTCCGAGACGGGCCCGCTGCTGTCGCTCCGGCTGGGTCCGCGGCGGCCGCTGTTTCGCGTCGCTCGGCCTCCACTGCGGCTTCCGCGACCGCCTCCGCGACCGCCTCCGCGACCGCTTCCGCATCCGCGACCGCTTCCGCCTCCGCGACCGCTTCCGCATCCGCGACCGCTTCCGCATCCGCATCCGCATCCGCGACCGCTTCCGCGACCGCCTCCGCGCCCGCCTCCGCCTCTGCGTCCGCGCCCGCCTCCGCGCCCGCCTCCGCCTCCGCGCCCGCCTCCGCGCCCGCCTCCGCCTCCGCCTCCGCGACCGCCTCCGCGCCCGCCTCCGCGACCGCCTCCGCGACCGCGAGCCGCGCCAGCAGATGAATCAAGTCTTCCGCGGCAGCGGGCGGCCAGCTTTCGCGTAGCGAAAGCGCGAGCCGCGGGGGACCCAGCGCCCCGCGCTGGGGTCGGCGACCGAGCGCGCGGAGCGCGCGAATCGCCGTAGTTGGGAGGGGGGCCCCATTGGCGCTTCGCCCAATGGGGGGAGGGTCTGCGTTCAGACCCTCCAGAGAACTACAGCGCGCCGGACTGCTGGAGGTAGGCGGACTCCTCCGAGCTGGACTGGCGACCGAGGATGGCGTTGCGGGTGGGGAAGCGCTCGAAGCGCTCGACGACGTCTCGGTGCTGCTCGGCGTGGCGGAGGAAGGACTCGGCCATCTCCTTGTCTTCGCCGGACGTCTCGGCCACGAGCTCCTGGAAGGTCTCGACGCAGGCGAGCTGCGCGTCGACGTCCTCGGCGTGCATCATCGGCATGTAGAAGAAGCAGCGCTGCGGCGTGGTGAGCGCGCGGTCCATCGCTTCGTCCAAGCCGTCGTAGCAGAGCTCGAGGGCTTTCGGATCTCCGAGATAGGCCTCGGGCTGCTCTCGGTAGATGTTCCGCCCGAACTGGTCGAGGAGCAGGATCACCGCGAGGCGGCCCTTCGCAGTGGAGGTCCAGCCGTCGAGCGCGCCCGAGCGCGCCTTCTCGACCAGCTTGCCGAACCGCTTCTCGATGAGTCGGTCGACGCGGGCGCTCTTCTGCCACCACAGCTCGTGCCCGCTGGGTCGCTCCTCGCCTTCGGGGGGCTCGCCGAACCAGAAGTCCAGGATCTGCTCGATCTGCTCGTCCACTGCGCGATACCTCGGCTAGGAGAAGTTGGGCCCTGGGCCCCGGGCCCAGCGAGAAGTAGAATTAGCCGTCCCGGCTGGCAAGCACGAATGCCGGTGGCCCGGAAAAAGGAGGCGCGGATGCCCGTCTGTCGTGAGTGTGAGGACGAGATCGAAGCCGACGAGGTCGTGAAGCTCAAGGTGGGTCGCAAGACGCTCAAGCTCTGCGAGGACTGCGCCGATCGGATGCGCGAAGAGAGGGAGATCGCCGAGGCCTCCGAGGGCGTCATTCAAGACATGATGGGCTTCAAGGGCCGACGCTGAGACGCTACGGCCACGCGTCACAGACGCCGTACTCGGTGCCCGCCACGATGAGCGGCGTGGCGAAGCCGTAGCAGGCCTCGCTCGATCGGCAGCCGCCCGCGGTGCCGATCGTGCCCGCGCTGTCGCAGTAGCGCAGGCAGGTGCCCGGCGTCCCGGCGCACGCGTAGCCGCTCGCGCAGTCGCCGTTGTCGGTGCACGACGCGCCCTGGGTGCCGAAGCCGACGGGCGCGGCGCAGTCGAGGAAGGCGCGCATCGCCCCCATCGACTCGCGGAAGATGTGGCAGGCGGCGCCGCTGCGGCAGCCGGTGCGCGCGACCGGATCGCAGGCCTTCGAGCAGACGCGTACGCCCGGCACGGTCCCGCCCATCCCGTCATTGAGCGTGTAGGTGCAGAGCGAGCCGCCCCCGACGCAGTCGGCGTCGGAGTCACAGAAGCGGTTGCACTGGTTCACGGCCGTCGCGCCGCTGCTGATGTTGATGCAGATCAAGCCCGGCGTGCAGCTCGAGACCCCCGAGCAGCTCGCGCCCTCGCCCGCGCTCCCCGCGGTGGCGCACAGCCGGGTGCCGCCGTTCAGGTAGCAGCCCTGGCCGCTCGGGCAGCCGCACTGGGTCGCCACGAGCCGGCAGGGCGTCTCGCTGCACGTCGCGGTGCAGCCGCTGGCGCCGCAGATCTCCGTGCCGGGGCAGCGGGAGTCGTCCGGAGTGTAGTCGCAGGTCGGGGTGCTGCCGGAGCTCGGCTCGAGGCAGCGGTCACGCGTGCACGCGATCGAGTCGTCGCAGACGGCCGGTGTGCCCGCCACGCACCGGCCGAGCTCGCAGCGCTCCGGGCCGTTGCAGTAGAGCCCGTCGTCGCACTCGGCCGCGCTCCGGCAGCCGGTCATGACCCCGGAGTCGGGGGGCGTGACCCCGGAGTCGGGGGGCGTGACGCCGGAGTCCTCGTCGCGCCCCGCGTCGGGCTCTGGGCCGCCGTCGGCGCGCACGCCGGAGTCGTCGGTGGGCGTGACGCCCGTGTCCGGCGCGGGCGCGTCGGCGTCTCGCGCAGTCGCGGCGTCCATGGGCGGCGTGACGACGCCCGAGTCGGTCGGGTCCCCTCCGCCGCCGCCCTGGGCGCAGGCGAGGAGCGTGAGCGAGAGCGCGGGCAGGAAAAAGCGAGCCATGAGATCTCCGACGCGCGCCACTCTAGCCGCTCGCGACGCGAGAAACGAGGTGAGGGGCGGCCGCGGGTCGCGCTTCGGCACCACAGAGCGTATCCTCGCGGCCCTTTCGAGATGAGCGCCCTCGTCCGCCGAATCGAGTCCATCGTACCCCGCAAGGCAGACGCCTTCGGAGGCAAGGCGAAGAACCTCGCCGCGCTCGCCCGGGCGGGCTTCCCCGTGCCCGCGGCGTATGCGCTCGAGGCGCGGGCCGCGGCCGACTTCTTCGCGGGGGCGCTGGCCGAGACCGATCAGCCGGGCACGCTCCTGACCGCGCCGCAGCGCGCGCTCACCGACGGACGGCTCGAAGATCTCCGCGGCCAGGCGCTCGCGGCCCCGCTGCCCGACGCCACGAAGGCCGCCTTGAGAGAGGCGCTGAGCGCTCTGCGCGCCGAGGGCGCGGTGGCGGTCGCGGTGCGCTCGTCGTCCACGCGCGAAGATCAGGAGGCGTCCAGCGCCGCGGGGCTCCACGAGACGGTGCTCGGCGTGCGCACCGAGGAGGAGCTCTTCGCGGCCGTGCGCGCGTGCTGGAGCAGCGTGCTGACGCGGAGCGCGATCTCGTACCTGCGCACGCTCCCGCTCGACGAGGCGCGCGAGGCCGGCATCGGGATCGTCGTCCAGGCGATGGTCCCGGCCGAGGTCGCCGGCGCGCTCTTCACGGTCAACCCGCTCAGCGGCGATCCGGGCGAGATGGTCATCAACGCCTCCTACGGGCTGGGCAACCTGGTCATGGACGGGCGCGTCTCGCCGGACACCTATCGCGTCGACAAGGCCACGGGCTGGGTGCGCGATCGCGTGGTGGGCGAGAAGGCGCTCGCCTCGCGCTGGCTCCCCGACGGCGTGGCCGAGGAGGAGGTCCCGGAGGCGCAGCGCGAGCTGGAGTGCCTCGGCGAGGATCTCCTGGCCGCCCTCGTGGATCTCGGCCGCCGCGTCGAGGGGCACTTCGACGACGCGCGAGACATCGAGTGGGCCGCGGTCGGGGGGACCGTGTTCCTGCTCCAGGCGCGACCGGTGACCGCGCTCTCGCGACCGCCCCGGAGGGCCTCCAAGCGTCGCGCGGGGCGTGAGCGCGGGCGCATCGTCTGGTCGAACGTCAACGTGGGCGAGGCGCTGCCGGGCGTGGCGACGCCGATGACCTGGTCGGTGCTGAGCGACTTCTCCGAGCGAGGCTTCCGCCGCGCGTTCGGCGCTCTCGGCTGCCGCGTGCCGCGCGACGCCGAGCTGGTCGGGAGCTTCCGCGGCCGCATCTACCTGAACCTCACCGAGTTCATGGAGATCGCCTCGCAGGTGCCCGGGCTGCGGCCCAAGACCCTGCTCGCGCTCGGCGGCGGGGGCGAGGAGGCCCACCTCGAGATGCAGGTGGAGTCCCAGGGCTCGACCGGCTTCGTGCTCCGGTTGCCGCTGACGGTCGCGCGCTACCTCCGGCAGAACGCGGGGCTGACCGAGCGCGTGAAGCGCTTCGACAAGGGCTTCGCCGAGGAGCGCGGGCGGCTCCTGGCGATCGACTTCCGCGTGCTCTCGAGCAGCGGGCTCGATCGGGTGCTGCATCGCGTGGAGCGGCTGCTCGACGAGAGCGGCCTCGTGATGCTCAACGTGTACGGGAACCTGCTCGCCACCGTGCTGCTGATGCGCGCCGTGTTGCAGGTGATCTTCAAGGACCAGGCCGAGCGCGTGGAGCGGGAGCTGCTGACCGGGCTCAGCGACGTCGAGAGCGCCGCGCCCGGCCTGACGCTCTGGCACATCGCAGAGACCGCGCAGGCGGACGCGGCGGCGCGCGAGGTGCTGTTGGCCCACGAGGCCTCGGCGCTCCGCGTCGCGCTGCTGCCCGAGGGGCCGACCCGCCGCGCGCTCGATCGTTTCTTCACCGCGTACGGCTATCGCGGCGCGCGGGAGGCCGAGATCGCCGAGGCGCGCTGGGCCGAGGATCCGACGCTGCCCTTCGCCACGCTGCGCGCGCACCTGATGCGTCAGAACGGGGCGAGCCCGCTCGACGTGGAGCGCCGCCAGCGCGCGGTGCGGGATCGCGCGGCGGCCGAGCTCGAGCGGCGCATGCCCGGCCCCGCGAAGGTCGCGATGCGCCACCTGCTCGCCCTCGTGCAGCGCTTCACCCGGCTCCGGGAGCGGCTCCGGTCGCACGTGGTGCAGGTGCTCGGGCTCTACCGCGCGGTCGGCCTCGACGCGTCTCGCCGCATGATGGTGCGGGAGCCGGGGATCGGCCCGGGCGCCGCGTTCTATCTCTCCGTCGAAGAACTGCACGCTTTCTTGCGTGGTGACGTCGAGCGTGTCGAGCCCCTGATCTCGCGGCGGCGCCTGCAGCTCGAGCGCGACCGCGCGCTGCCCGATCCCCCCGACACCTTCGTCGGGTTCCCGCCCGCGCCGACCGCGGAGGGCGCGCCCTCGGACGCGCTGACCGGGCTCGCGGCGTGCAGCGGCGTGGCGGTCGGAAAGGCGCGGGTGCTGATGAGCCCCGCCGACGCCGACACCCTCGAGGCGGGCGAGATCCTGGTCGCCCCTTACGCCGACGTCGGCTGGTCGCCGCTCTTCCTGGTCGCCGGCGCGGTGGTGACCGACCTGGGTGGCCCGTTGAGCCACGCGGCCGTCGTCGCGCGCGAGTACGGCGTGCCGACGGTGGTGAACGTCAAGGGCGGCACGCGCTCGATCCAGACGGGCGACGAGGTCGAGGTGGACGGCGGCGCAGGCACCGTGCGGGTGCTCTCCCGTGCCCGATAGCGGCGCGCCCATCGAGGTCGCCTACGAGGACGCCCACCTGCTCGTGCTCGCGAAGCCGAGCGGCGTGCCCACCACGTCGCCGGCGGGCGAGGCCTCGTTCACCTCGCGCGCCGAGGCTCGGTTCGGGCAGAAGCTCCACCCCACGTCCCGGCTCGACGCCGAGGTCAGCGGGCTCGTCACCTTCGCCAGGACCAAGCAGGGGAACGCGACGCTGCGCGAGGCCCGCCGCCGCGGCGAGTACGGCCGGGGCTACCTCGGCATCGCGCGCGTCGCTCCCTCACCCGAGGAGGGCAGCTGGAGCCGCTCCATCGCGATCGACCCGCGCGACCGACGTCTCCGCGTCGCCGTCGATCCCGGCGCGAAGGGGGAGCGCGTCCAGCGCGCGGAGACCCTCTATCGGGTGCACGCTCGCGCCGCGCACGGCGTCACGCTCTGGCTCACGCCGCGCACCGGCCGCACGCACCAGCTACGCGTGCACGCGGCCGACGCGGGCGCGCCGCTCCTCGGGGACGTGCGCTACGGCGGCGAGCGCCGCGTGGTGCTCGGCGACGGCCGCGTCGTCACCGCGCGCCGGGTGATGCTGCACTGCGCGTGGCTGAAGCTGCCCGCGGTGGAGGGCCCCCCGATCGAGCTCTCGCTGCCCTGGCCCGCCGACATGGAGCGCGTCTGGGGCGCGCTCGGGTAGTCGTTCAGCCCTCTTCGGGGGGCGGCGGCGCGTCCTCGGCGGCCAGGTGCGGGAACGTCGCGCGCAGCTCCGCCTCGAGGGCGCGGCGGATCTCCTCGTCGATCTCGAGGACCCCGGCCGCGACGCGCTCGATGTTGCGCTGGTAGAGGAACACCCGGACCACACGCGTGGGCGCCTCGGCCTCCTCGGCCGGCACGTCGAGGAGCACCGGGAGGCGCGGATCGACGCCATCGGCGACGATCTCGGCGCCGGGCAGATCCGTCACCACCACGAGGGCGCCCTCGAGCACCTTGGTCAGGTCGGCCGGCAAGCCGGCGAAGACGGCCTGCACGCGCTGCTCGAGCTGCTCCCGCGGGAGGCTCCAGGGCATGGGGGGCGTGCGCGCGTCGAGCTCACGCGCCTGCAGGAAGGCCAGCAGCGTGCCGCGCGGATCGTCCCGCTGCTCGCGGATCAGCCCGTGATAGTAGAACGCGTCGGACGAGGGCGGCTGCTGCGCGATCGCCTCGAGCACGAGCGGCTCCGCGCCGTCGAGGTCGCCCGTGTCGAGCTTCGCGCGCCCGACGTGGAGCACGAGGCCGGGGTTCTCGAACGGCCCGGTCGGCAGATCACGCGCCACGCTCGCCGCGGCCTCGGCTTCGCCCCGGAAGAGGTGGATGTCCAGCTCGACCAGCATCGCGTCGGTGCGCTCGTCGATCTCGTCTTCCTGGAGCCAGTCGAGCGCCTCGTGGACCATCGAGAGCGCGCCGTCGTGGTCCTTCAGCCGGACGAGCACGTCGGCCGCGTTCAGCATCGCGTCCACGTAGCCCTCGTCGAGCTCCAGGGCGTGGCGGTAGTGCTCGAGCGCGTCCTCGTCCTGCCCCTCGGCCTGGGCGATGTAGCCCAGCAGGTTGTGGGCCTCGGGGGAGGTCTCGTCGAGCTCGAGGGACTTCTCGGCGCTCATCGTCGCCCGGCGCAGGTCGCCCTTCGCAACGAGGTCCCAGCCCCGGTCGAGGTGCGCGGCCAGCTGGCCCATCGGCTCGAGCTCGTCTTCCATCGGACCCGGGTTTCTACGTGGCCCACGCCCGCCGTCAAGCCGCGTGTTATCCCGAGGGCATGCTCCGTCGCCGCGCCGTGCCCGTCGCCTTCGCGCTGATCACGGGTTGTCTGGGCTTGGTTCCGGCCCCGGACGAGCCGCTCTCGCTGGGCGTGACGAACGACGGCGTGCTCCACGAGGGGCGCTCGCTGCCCGACCGCGGCGAGGGATACGTGCGGGCTCGCCCGGGTGAGGCCACCCGTTTCGGGACCCCCCGCCTCGTGTCCGCCCTCGAGGGCGCGGCCGCCGCGGTGGCCGGCGCGTTCCCCGGCAGCGCGCCCGTGCGCATCGGCGATCTCTCGTCCCCGGGGGGCGGCCGCCATCATCGACACGGGAGCCACCGTACGGGGCGCGACGCCGACGTGCTCTTCTACGTCACCGATCCGAGCGGCCGCTCGCGGGAGGGCCGCGGCTGGCTCGCCTACAACCGCTTCGGCTACGCCGTCGACCGCCGCGAGGGCGGGGCGCCGGAGCTGTTCCTCTTCGACGACGCGCGCAACTGGCACTTCGTGCGCACGCTCCTGCTCGAGGAGGACTGGGCCGTGCAGTGGATCTTCGTCAGCCGCGGGGTCAAGGCGCGGCTCCTGCGCTGGGCCGAGACGCACGAGCCCGATCCGCGCGCCATCGCGCGCGCCGCGTTCGTCCTGCACCAACCCGCCGACGCCAGCCCCCACGACGACCACTTCCACGTGCGCGTGCTCTGCACGGAGCGAGAGCGAGCGCAGGGCTGCCGCAACCGCGGGCCTCACTGGGAGTGGCTGCGGGGCTCGCTCGAGAAGGGGGACGCCGCGCTCACGCCGCTGGACGACGACGCGCTGATCGAAGCGCTGATGGCCGACTGAGGCCGATCAGGGCAGGTGCGAGCGGAGCGACCCGGCGACCTTGGCCGCGTCCTCGCGGTGCTTCAGCAGCACGCCCAGGGTCTCGCGCACGAGCTTCGGATCGAGCGAGGGCGCGCCCAGCAGCACGAGCGAGCGCGCCCAGTCGAGGGTCTCGGCCACCGACGGCGTCTTGCGAAGGTCGAGCTGGCGCACCGACTGGACGAAGGCGACGAGCTGCTTCGTCAGAGACTCGCCGGCCTCGGGGACGCGGCGCCGCACGATCGCGAGCTCGCGGGCCTCGGACGGGAAGTCGAGCACGAGGTGCAGGCAGCGGCGACGCAGGGCCTCGGTCAGCTCGCGCGTCGCGTTGCTCGTCAGGACCACGTAGGGGCGGCTCTTGGCGGGCAGGGTGCCGAGCTCGGGGATGCTCACCGTGAAGTCGCTCAGGACCTCGAGCAGCATCGCCTCGAGCTCGGGATCGGAGCGGTCGACCTCGTCGACGAGCAGGACCACCGGGGTCTCGCTCCGGAGCGCGGCCAGGAGCGGTCGCGCGACGAGGAAGCGCTCGTGAAAGAACGCCGCCTCGTGCGCCGCGACGCGGTCGACCGCCTCGCCGAGGTCCTTCGCGCCGGCCACGGTCTGGGCGACCGAGTCCCGGACGAGCTGGGTGTAGAGCATCTGCTTGCCGTACTCCCACTCGTACAGCGCCTTCGCCTCGTCGAGCCCCTCGTAGCATTGCAAACGAAGGAGCGGCCGGCCCGTCGCGCGGCTGACCGCCTTCGCGAGCTCGGTCTTGCCCACGCCCGGGGGACCCTCGAGCAGGAGCGGACGGCCGAGCTGCCCGGCGAGCCACGCGACGACGGCCGTCTCCCGGTCGGCGAGGTAATCGGCGGCCTCGAGCCCCGCCGCGGTGGCGTCGACGTCGGGGAAGGGCGGCGCGAGCTCGGGGGCGGACATGCGCTCGGGGGCTACCACGCGCTCAGGTGGAGATCACGCGGCACACGGCCGCGACGTCGTCCTCGCGGGCCTCGCGCCCGCAGCGCACCCACGAGGGCGGCAGGCCGATGCCGAGCATCTTCAGCGACTGGTCGAGGGTGCGCGGCTCGCCCCAGAGCACGACGCGGCTGTCGGCGGGGAGCTCGGGCGAGAGCGCGAGCAGGGTCTCCACCCGCACGACCGGGCGCCGGCAGTCCATCACCACCACCGCGGCGTCCGCGCCGCCCAGGCCCTCCATGATGGCCAGCGCGTCGCGGACCGGCTCGATCGTGGCGTGCCCCGCGAGCGCAGAGCTCAGCGCCTCGACGGCGCTCGGATCGTCGCTCGCCACCAGCACGATGGGGAGCGAGCGCGGCGCCGGATCGGTCGCCATGTTGCGCTGCTCCCGCCGTGGAGGCGTCGGCAGCACGGGCGGCGCGGGCGCGTAGTCCATGCGCGGCATCGCCGGGGGCGCGGGCACGCTCTTGCGGACGCCCGAGCGCTCCGCGTCGTCGATCATGCGCACCATCGGCGCGAGCTCGTCGCGGATGGCGGCGCCGAGATCCACCCCGAGGAGCTCCTCGGCCGCGCGGAGCAGCGGCCCCTCCACGAACTCCCGGACGTCGGGACCCCACTCGGGGATGTCCGGACGGCGGGCCCACCGGAGCGCGAGGCTCAGCACACGCGCCCGCATCCTGGGCGCCGCGAACGCACCGACGGCCTCGGCCACCGCGCTCGCCACCCGCCCTCCCGGCGACGTGGATTCGCTCACATCCGCTCTTTCCGGAAACATCCTCGCCCAGTGTAATCCGCCGGGGGGCCACGAGCGAGGGGTATTTCCCCACGGAGGTCGGATGTCTGCTCACACGGCGCGGTTGCCGTGGCTCCGAGAACGATTATCATTCCGCCGTGAACGACCAAGGCCCGACCCTCGCCGACCTTCCGGTCGGCGCCGAAGCGACCGTGGTCGACGTCGCGTGCCCGCGTGGGGTGGCGCGTCGCTTGATGGAGATGGGGCTCTTGCCCGGCACCCGCGTCCGCGTCGTGCGGGTGGCTCCCCTCGGCGACCCGATCGAGCTCCGGCTCCGCGGCTACTCGTTGAGCATCCGTCGGCGCGAGGCGGCGGGCGTGAGGCTGGGCGATGTCCGCGAGGCGGCCGCGGTCGCCGCCGCGGAAGCCGTCTCGTGAGCGCCGCGCCGGTCCTCCCGGCCGCGGCCCGCGGCGTGCCCATCGTCGCCCTCGCGGGCAACCCGAACGCGGGCAAGACGACGCTCTTCAACGCGCTCACCGGGGCGCGCGCCCGCACCGGCAACTACCCGGGGATCACGATCGATCGGCGCACGGGCCCGTGGAAGGCCGCGGAGCGCGCCGTGCAACTCGTCGACGTGCCCGGCACCTACAGCCTCAGCGCGCGCTCGCCCGAGGAGCAGGTCGCGGTCGACGCCATCCTCCCGCCCGACGAGCGCGCGCCGGACGCGGTGATCGTCGTCGCGGACGCGACCGCGCTCGAGCGGCACCTCTACCTCGCGCTCCAGATCGTCGAGACCGGTCGGCCGACCGTCATCGCGCTCAACATGATCGACGAGGCGCGCAAGATCGGGATCAGCGTCGACGAGGCGGCCCTCGCGGAGGCCACGGGCGCGCGGGTGGTGTCGATCTCGGCCGTCCGCCGCGAAGGGCTCGGCGCGCTCGCGGCGGCGGTCGACGCCGCGCTGGCCCAGCAGCCGCCGCCCGAGCGCGATCCGGAGCCCCTCGACGGCGCGCTGGCGGACGACGCGCGTGAGGTCGAGGCGGTCGTCCGCGCGATTCACCCGGACGAGCGGAGCGCCGCGATCCGCGCGCGCGCCACCTGGGCGCTGCTCTCGCTCGGCGGCGACGAGCTGGAGGGGATCCCGCCGCAGCTCCGCGAGGTCGTCGAGCAGGTCCGGGCGCGGGCCGAGGCGGCGGGGCGAGACCTCGACCGGGAGCTCATCGAGGCCCGCTACGCCCGCATCGACCGCTGGGTGCAGGGCGCCGTGAAGGCCCCGGTGGGCGGCGCGCGACGGGCGCTGACCGACCGCCTCGACAGCGTGTTGACGCACCCGGTGCTCGGCTTCCTCGTGTTCGCGGCCGTGATGTTCGTGCTCTTCGAGGCGCTCTTCGCGTGGTCCGATCCGCTGATCGGGCTCATCGAGGACGCGGTGGGCGGGCTTCAGGGGCTGACCGTCGCGTCGCTCCCCGCCGGGCCCCTGACGAACCTCCTGGTCGACGGCGTCATCGCGGGCGTCGGCAACGTCGTGGTCTTCGTCCCGCAGATCGCGCTCCTCTTCGTCTTCATCGCGGTGCTCGAGGACAGCGGCTACCTCGCGCGCGTCGCGTTCGTCATCGATCGCGTGATGAGCGGCGTAGGGCTGCACGGCAAGGCGTTCGTGCCCCTGTTGAGCGGCTTCGCCTGCGCCGTCCCGGCCGTGATGGCGACGCGTACCATCGAGAACCGTCGTGACCGGCTCGTGACCATGCTGGCGCTCCCGCTGATGAGCTGCAGCGCGCGCCTGCCCATCTACGCGCTCGTGATCGCGGTGATCTTTCCCGCCGAGGAGCGCGTGCTCGGCGTCCTGTCGATGGGGGCGCTCGTGCTCTTCACGATGTACGCGCTCAGCGTCGTGGCCACCCTCGGCGCGGCCGCGGTGATGCGTCGCACGGTGCTGCGCGGCCCGCGCCCGGCCCTGGTCCTGGAGCTGCCGCCCTATCGGGTGCCGGGCGCCCGCAACGTGGCCTCCGCCGTGTGGCGTCGCGTGAAGAGCTTCCTCGTCGACGCGGGCACCATCATCCTCGCGATCACGATCGTGCTCTGGGGGCTGCTCTCGTACCCGACCAACGACGCGGTGACCGCGCGCTTCGACGGGCTCCGCGCGGACGCGGCGGAGGCGCTCTCCGGCGACGCGCTCGCGGAGCGGCTCGGGGCCCTCGACGCGCGCGAGGCCGAAGCGCAGCTGCCGCACAGCGCGGCGGGAAAGCTCGGGCACGCCATCGAGCCGGTGATCGCGCCGCTCGGCTTCGACTGGCGGATCGGGGTCGGGCTGATCGGCTCCTTCGCCGCGCGCGAGGTGCTCGTCAGCACCCTCGGGATCGTCTGGGGGATCGGCGAAGAAGAGGACGAGGAGAGCGTGCCTCTGCGCGACGCGCTCCGGGACGCGCGCCGCGACGACGGGAGCCTGCTCTTCACCCCGCTGAGCGGGTTCGCGCTCATGGTGTTCTTCGTCCTGGCGGCCCAGTGCATGAGCACCCTGGCCGTCATCAAGCGCGAGAGCGGCACCTGGAAGTGGCCGCTGTTCATGGTCGTCTACATGACCGCGCTCGCGTACGTCGGGGCGCTGATCACCTATCAAGGCGGATTGCTATTGGGTTTCTCGTGAGCTGGCCTCTCGTGAGCTGGCAGGTGGGCGCCGCCATCGCGGTCTGGGTCCTCGCGCTGGTCTACCTCGTCTGGAAGGTCCTCGGTCCCAAGCTGGGCGGTCCGCGCAACAAGCCTCGCATGCTCCAGAAGCCCGACGTGAAGGCCGGCGATCTCGTCCGCCGTCACTCGACGCGGCGCGGCTCTCGCACGATCACCAAGGGCGACTGATCGAAGAGCAGGCAGCGCGCCGCGTGACGGTAGCTGCTCGGCGCGTCGCCGCTCACCCGCTGGCTCTCCCCGCGGCGCGCGAGCCCGACGACCTCCACGTGGTCTCCTTCGTCGAGGCGCAGCAGACCCCCGCCCGGACCGAAGATCGCGAAGGCCGACTCGCACCACAGGGTGGCGCGCGAGCCGACCACGATGGCCACGCCGGTCTCGTCGACGATCGCGAGGTTGCCGCAGCTCTGCCGCTCCTCGAAGACGTGCACGTGGCGCCCCGATCGGCTCAGCCCGTCGAAGCGGCGCTCGGTCTCGATGCGGCGCGCCCACCACCCGGCGCACGGCCCGTCGAGGTCGCAGGGCTCGAGGATCTTGATGCGCCCCTCGACGCGGCGGAGCCCGGGGCGGGCGCGACCGATGGGGGAAGGGTGACCGAGGGCGCGGATGCGTCGGCGCATCGCGAACGTGCGCGCTCCGTCGCGGTGAAGCCAGCGCTTCAGCTCCGTGTAGCCGAAGACGCTCGCCGCGGCCGCGATGCCGACCAGCGCGCCCACGGGACCGGCGGCGATCATGCCGGGTACGCTCGCGACGCCGCCGAGCATGAGCGCGCCGAGCGCCGCGAGCTCTTCGTCGCCCACGGGCTCACGCCGGGTGAGGCGCCCCTCGTCCGGCCACCTCTGTTTCGCGTTCACCCCACGCGATCAGCATGAGGCCTTTTCGGGGCTCACTCCAGCTTCAGCTGGATCCCCTCGCGGGTGAGCATCTCGCGGAAGCCGCTCTTGTCGGTCGACTTCATGTACGCCTCGAGCGGCTCCACCAGCCCACTCTTCACGTGGTGGAAGAGGTGATCGTTCATCGTCTGCATGCCCTGCTTCTTGCCGGTCTGCATGGTGCTGACGAGCTGGTACGTCTTGCCTTCGCGGATGAGGTTCTGCACCGCGGCGTTGGCGATGAGCACCTCGTAGGCGGCGACGCGCCCGCCGCCCTTCCGCTTGCAGAGCACCTGCGCGATCACGCCCTTGAGCGACTCGCTGAGCATCGTGCGGATCTGCGCCTGCCGATCGGCGGGGAACTGATCGATGATGCGGTCGACCGTCGAGGGCGCGGTCGTGGTGTGGAGCGTGCCGAAGACCAGGTGACCCGTCTCGGCCGTCTCGATGGCGATC
>SHBB01000201.1 GCA_004213565.1 Sandaracinaceae bacterium | reverse complement strand
GAACGCGGCGCTGAGCTTCGGCAGCTCATCGAGCCGCTCCGCGACGCGCACTCGCTCCTCGGTCCCCCGGCCCGAGCAGCCGAACCAGCGCTCGGCGTACTCGCGGAAGCTGGCGAAGCCGTAAAGCTCGTGAACCTTCAGCCGGAAGCCGCAGAGGAACCACTGACAGAGCTCGAAGTCACTCGCCGCGCGCAGGCGCCCGAGCTTCCTCAGAGTCTCGTCGGCCACCTGGCGAGAGGTGTCGGCCGACGGACCGTGTTCGATGAATGCCCCCATGCAATTACCTAGCACGAGCGCGTGTTCAGGCAAGTTGTTTTCGCATCTTCATGCGTCAGTTTGTTCGATTGAAGGAGGCCGAGGTTGGCAGCGTTGATACGACCATGCTTTGGTGCCTGCTTCATGGGAGCGCGACGATGGCGGGCCGCGCTCGGCCTCCGCGCGCCAGCCAGTGTGAGCAGCCAGCAGGCCCCGGCGCGGGTGTTCACCTGCGGCCGAGCGGCTCATCACAGTCGACCGCGATGTCGCCGAGCACCTCGAAACCCTCGCGCTCGAGCCAGTCGACCACCTGGTGGCTGGCCAAGCCGCGCTCGCCGTGTTCGAGGCCGACGCCGAGCGCGCTCGGTGGGACGAGGGCGCGGACGGGCTTCAACAGGTGGAGCTGCCCGTGCCCTTCCTCGCCGGCGCTCCATTGGATGAACCAGGCCACACGGGTCTGGCCGCCCCGCCGCACCAGGAGGACTCTCTCGTGGTGTATTCGCGCGCTCGCCACGTGTCACTCTCGTGCGGGATCAAACACAGGAGCGCGCGCGCCACTTCCCACTTTATCGCTCTGCGAGCCGTGGAGGCCGAGCCCGGCCCTATTGGAGATCGTGCGCGGCATCCTCCGCCCGCGTCGACCTTCTCGGGACGCCGGCTCTCTGCTGCAGGCGGAGCGGAGAGGGCTGCGCGGCCAGCTCAGGCGCCGAGCGCGATGATGTCCTTGCCCTCGAGGCTCCGTAGCGGGTGGGCCCCGTGGGCGACGCGGATCATCGCGCGCCCGAGGTCGGGCGCGGTGGTCAGGCTGTCGGGCGTCAGCGCCTTGAAGACGGGGTAGGCCGGGCCGAGGGTGGCGTAGAGGCTTTGCGCGGCATGATGCCCGCCGGCCGGAGCATGTGCGCGGAGCGCCAGGGCATGGCCAGCAGGGCCCGCTCGGCCTTCACGCGCATCCACATCTGTCGGCCCTCGAGGTCGGTGCCCGGCGCGTGGCGCGCGCTAGACTCCGCCCATGCGCTCGCTCGACGCGCTCGTCGACACCGACGATCCGGGGATCTCGCGGCTCGCGGCCTTCGCGGAGGAGTCACCGCATCGGGTCGACGTGCTGCCGCCGGGGGAGGGCGCGGCGGACTGTCTGCTCGCCTTGCAGGTCACCACGCGCTC
Source organism: Sandaracinaceae bacterium (assembly GCA_004213565.1). Classification (GTDB taxonomy): domain Bacteria; phylum Myxococcota_A; class Polyangia; order Polyangiales; family Sandaracinaceae; genus JAVJQK01. Next base: position 13,196 of record SHBB01000201.1, on the reverse strand, counting down.
GATGCTGGGCACCGTCGCGTACCGGACGGGCGGCTTGCTCGTGGCCGACGGATGGCTGCGCGTGCTCGGCGCGGGATCGCCGGCGCTGCCTCGGCGGCTCGACGCGTGGAACGGGCTCGGCGCGGAGCGACGCCACGCGGGCGGCCTGCTCGTCGCCGACGACGCGGGCGGCGGCTTCTTCAGCTGGCAGGCCGACACGCGGACCGTCGCGTACTTCGCGCCCGACACGCTCGAGTGGGAGGACACCCGGCTCGGCTACGAGGACTGGCTGCGCGAGATGCTCGGCCCGCCGCTGCTCGCGTTCTACGACGGCCTGCGCTGGGACGGCTGGCGCTTCCTCGCGAGCGAGCTGACCAGCTCCCAGGCGATGTTCTTCTACCCGCCGCGCTTCACCGAAGAGGGCCGGGACCCCATCGAGTCCTACCGCGGCCTGGTCCCGGTCGAGGAGTCCTGGGAGGTCCAGCAAGATCTCGCGCGTCAGCTCGCCGAAGGGCGGGCCGCGCGCTCGGGCTGACGACAGGCTTGCGTGCTGCGGTGATGGGTGCCACGAACGCGCGATGAAGACGTTCGGTCACGCGCTCCTGGTCACGCTGGTGGCCCACGGTGTCGTCGGTTGTGGCGGCGCGACGGCCCCGCGGGGCGAGGCGAGCCCGTCGGCGGAGGAGGAGCCGCTGCATTCCGCGGCGGCGCTGACGCGGCGCGCGGTGGCGATGTTCCGCGAGGTCGGCCCGGAGCTCGGCATGGAGGCGGACAGCGAGCTGACCCTGCGTCCCACCCGCGCCCCGCACGAGTCGCTGCGGGTCAACCTGGACCGGATCTGGTCGCACTGTCAGCGCGAGCCGGCCGCGTGCGAGGCGTCGCTCGCGGGCTACGTGCGGCAGGTCACGAGGACGCTCCGCGACCGCGCGGCGCAGGCGTCGGCCCCGGCGGACGCGGGCCAGCTGCTCCCGGTGCTGCGCCCGACCGGCTACGCGCAGATGGTGCACGAGCGCACCGGCGTGGCCGGCGTGCCCTTCGGCGCCGAGCTCGTCGCGCTCGTGGTGCTCGACTCGCCGACGACGGCGCAGCCCATCGACACGGACCTGCTCGCCCGCCTCGGGCTCTCGTCGGAGGAGGCGCGCTCGGCGGCGTCGAGCCAGCTGCGGCGGCGCTTCGAGGGCTTCGGGTCGGCGATCCAGCCGCCGCCCGAGGGCGCGCTCGGGCGCGTCGAGCCGGCCGACTACTACACGTCGAGCCTCCTGCTGCTCGAGGACGACTGGGCGAGCGTCGCCGAGCGCTTCGGCCGGCTGCTCGTATCCGTCCCGGACCCCTCCACGCTCCTCTACGTCGACGGCGACCGCCAGGAGGCGGCCATGGCGCTCCTCATGATCACGCGGTCGATGTACGAGGCGGCCGAGCGCCCGCTCTCCGCGCAGGTCTTCGCGTGGACCGACGAGGGCTGGCGCGCGCTCTCACCCGCGCCCTGACCCTCGCTCGGGCGGAGCCGCTCATGCCTTCGAGCCCGTGACCCCCTCGGCGATGTGGCGGACGATCTCGTCGGGGTCGTCCCGCAGCTTGGCGATCGCGGCGTGGTACGGCGCGGCCTGTCCTTTCCACATCTCGAGGCCCACGACGGCCACGCGTCGCACGAGGGGATGCGGATCCTCGAGGCGCGCGGCCAGGGCGGGGAGCACGCGGTCCGCCTTCGACGCGGCGACTTCGCGCCACGAGAGCGCGGAGCAGGCGTGCCAGCGCACGACCGCGTGCTCGCTCGTGGACCCGCGCAGCGCCTCTTCCACGTCGGAGGGAGCGATGCGCGCGCCGCCGGAGCCGGGCCCGAGCTCCTTCTCGACGCGCGCGCGGCGCTCGTCCGTGCCCGCCGTGAGCCAGGCTTCGAGGGGTCGGTAGTCGAGCGGTCGGAGGATCTCGTGCGCTCTCCGCAGCGGCGCGATGATGCCGAGCAGCGCGACGTCTTCTTCCTGCTCGAGGAGCCACTCGAGGTCGCCGAGGGCGCCGAGCGCGGTGGCGAACCAGCGCTCTTCGGCGCGGGCGCGCAGCCGCTCGATCACGTCGGGGCGCGACTCGCCGATCTCTGCGAGCGACATCGCCGCCATCCAGCCCGCGGTGGGGTCGGTCAGGAGCGCCGAGAGGGCGTCGAGGGCGTCGGCTCCCATCGCGCGCAGCTCCCGTTGCGCGTCCTCGGAGGACACCGCCCCGTCGTGCTGACCGAGGCGCGACACCAGGAACGCGGCTCGCGCGGGCGGCGGCATCTCGCGCACGGCGGCGAGCGCTCGCTCGCCCTCGACCTCCAACGGGAACAGGCGCGCGAAGCGCTCGGGGTCGATCGTGCGCGCCGCCATGGCGGGACCGCCCGATTCGTCGAAGACGTAGGCCACGAAGTCGTCGTTGACCGTGAGCACCCGCTTCGCGTGATCGCGGAGCGCGGCCGCGAGACCTACGAGGGCCTCGTCGAACCGCGCCTCCACCGACCGCCAGTGGGCCGGATCGCTCGCGTTGGCCTCCGCGAATAGCGCTCGCTCGAGCGGATCGGTCTCGTGGGAGACACTCCCGGGCAGCTCGAGCTCGGCCAAGGGCCACGCGGCGGGGCAGAAGTGGTCGCTCCAGAACGTGCCGGTCCACTCCGGCGCGTCACGCTCTCGGCCCGCCGCGAGCAGCGGCAAGGTCAGCGGCCCGTCGAGCTCTCGATAGACGCCGAAGAGCGCGACGGCGTAGAACACCTCGCCCGGATGCGCGGCGGCCAGGGCGTCGAGCCCCTCGAGATAGCGCGCTCGAAGCGAGGCCTCGAAGGCGTCCCAGTCTTGGATTCGCACGGCGCGGACTGTATGCCGTCGCGGTCCGGAGGGAAGGCACGAGATGAACGACGCACGGTCGGTGGTGATGATGGGCGCGACCGGCGCGGTCGGCGGACACGCGGCGCGCAGGCTGCTCGAGATGCCCGGCGTGGAGCGGCTGACCCTGCTCGGGCGGCGGCCGGCGGAGGGGCTCGAGGGCGCGAAGCTCGCGCAGCACGTGGTCGACGTGAGCGACCCTGAGTCGTACCGGGCGCACCTCGCGGGGCACACGACCGCGGTCTGCACGCTGGGGGTCGGCGAGCCCTCGAAGGTGACGCGGGAGCACTTCGTGGCCATCGACAAGACCGCGGTGCTCGCGTTCGCGTCGGCGTGCCGCGAGAGCGGGGTCGAGCACTTCGAGCTGCTGAGCTCGGTCGGCGTGAGCTCGGGCTCTCGCTCGTTCTCACGCTCGCGATGAACGGAGCCGCTCAGAACACCACTGGCTTCCCCTGCGGGTAGTGGCCTCTCCAGCTGACGACAAGGTGCCCGTCTTCGAGAGCCTTCAGCACGGCGGCCCAGGGAGGGGGCGATCCGCCTGGCGTATTGCGGATGAGCAGGTCGGCCGTGACGCAGTGGGCCAGCACCGCGCAGACCCGTTCGCGTAGGGGATCCGACAGCTGGAGCGCCTTCGCGCGCGCTCGCGCCAGGCGCTTCAGCGGCCGCCTGAGCGTGTCGTCGAGGGGAGGCGCGCTCGGGAATCCCGGGGAGGGCACTGCTCGGACGCGCTCGAGGAACAGGGGTCGTGGCGCGAGGAAGCACGATACCCAGTCGTGCGTGAGCGACCAGGCGCCGCCTTCGAGGGAGTCCGGGCCGCGGTAGCGGACGTAGGGGGCGGAGCGCGGGACGGGGCGTCCAACGCGCTCGAACAGCGGCGCCTTCTCCCACCGAGCCAGCGTCTCGGGCGCCTGACGCGTCACGCGACGTGCCCACGTGTCCTCGGCGATTCGTTTTGCGGGTCGCCTGGTGCGCTGCGGCGCGCTCGGCGAGACGGGCTCGCCCCGCAACCACGCGATGAGACGCTTCGCGTTCGGCGCTCGCGCGGAGAGGCGGCCCGTCGCGTCCACCACCGATCCTGGATGCCGGGGGATGACGCACGCGAGTCGCGTCCAGCGATTCATCAGGTCCTCGAAGCTCCTGGCGAGGGGCCGAGGGGAGAACCCGCCATCTTCGTGGTCGACGTACACGAGCCCGCCGCGCTGCCGCAGGTCGGCGGAGACGTGGTCACCGCCCATCAGGTGGAACATGCCGAGCTTCCCGTCCCAGACGGAGCGGGGGAACGCGGCCGGGTTCACGGGCAGGTACAGCTTCGGTGGGTTGAGATATCGGAGCGTCTGGAGACCGAACACACACTCGCCGGCGAAGATGTCCTCGAGGCCTTCGGGCCTCTCGCCGTCATCGTCCAGGTACCAGGAGAAGCGGAAGTCGCCCGAGAAATCGAGCAAGGCGCGACGGAAGTCGGGCGGTAGCTCCACGCCGAGCTCGCCCTCGATCGCGCGGATCTCCCCCTCTCGCGCGGGCGGCCCGATGTGAAGGACCGTGTTGGCGTCCAGGCGGTCGAGGTCCCGGCCGAAGCGCTCCAGCCGACGGACCCACGTCGCGTACGGCTCGGCGAAGCGGTCGGCCTCGTGGCCGGCGAGCTGGGCGATCCGCGCCCTCCGCGAGCGCCGATGGCCGAGCCGGAACTGGTCGGCGATCCGGGTGAGCCTCGCGGTCGAGAGGGGCTGCAGGAGCACGTCGGTCGAGGGCGCCAGGGTGAGCAGCGCGTCTACGAGCGCCGCGCGGTCTCTCATGCCGCGCGGGTCGATGTCGAGCCGCTGGAGCGCAGCCTTCAGCTCCCGTTGCGTCAGCTGCGGGACGATGGAAGAGCGGCCGAGCATCGGGGCAAAATACCGCCGGCGAGCGGCCGGCTCAGAAGCAGAGGCTGCCGCAGTCGGTGCGGCCGGTGCGCAGGCAGACCTCGCCGCCGGTGGAGGCGCGGACGGAGGCCCAGTCGCCCGTGGCGGGGTCGATGCGCCACACGTCGTTGAGGTAGCCGCAGTCGGCCTTGCCGCCGAAGATGAAGGCCTGGCCGTCTGCGCTGACGGCGAGCCCGATGGAGTAGCGGCGCTCGGGGGAGCCCTCCTCGAGGGTGGTGAAGTCGGCCGGGAACTCGCACATGCCCGTGGGCGGGTTGTTGAAGGTGTCCCCCTCGTGGAGGTTGCTCCAGGTGCTCGTGGCGAGGTCGAGCGCGTACATGTCGTTGCGGTTGCCGAGGTTGGTGTCGTCGTGCCCGAACATGACGAGCACGCGGCCGCTGTCTTCGTCGGGCACGAGCTCGGCCCCGAAGCGCGGGTTGGGCCCCGTGCCCGTGGTGGTGACGGCGCGCCAGGTTTCGCTCGTGAGGTCGAAGGCGTGGACGTCGTTCAGGTAGGGCGGGTTGAACCCGGCCGCGCCGCCGAAGATCAGCAGCTCGTCGCCCACGATCGCGCTCGCGTGGTAGAGGCGCGGGCTCGGGGCGTCGGCCGCGTCGATCCGGCTCCAGGCCATCGCCTCGAGGTCGAGCGCGTAGAGCCCGTCCGAGCCGGTGAAGCCGCCGGGGTCGCCGCCGAAGACGAGCAGGCGGTTGCGCTCCACGTCGAGGTTGGCCGTCGCCTCGGCCACGGGCGGAGGCGCCGTGCCGGAGGTGGCCAGCTCGCTCCAGGTGTCGGTCGTGAGATCGAAGGCCCAGAGCGCGTTCGAGTACGAAGAGCTGCTCGCGCGGCCGCCGAAGACCAGCATGCGGTCGTTCGCGGTGTCGGCCACGACCGCGTGCCGGGCGAGCGCCCCGGGCCCGCCCGCGGGCGTGAGCTGCTCCCAGCTGCCGCAGTCGAAGTGGAAGGCCCACATCTCGGCCACGATCTCGCTCGGCGGGACGCCGCAGCGCTCCGAGGCCGCGGTGTTGCCGCCGTAGATGATGAGCCGGTCGCGGGCCGCGTCGTGCACCATGCCGACCTCGCTGCGGGTGACGGGCGCGTCCGCGGGGCGCCCGCTGCAGTCCACGGCGCCGCTGTCCGTGGGGGCCTCGCCGTCCTGGGTCGGGACCGCGCCGTCTCCGACGCCGCCGTCTGGCCCGGAGGCCGAGTCGCACGCGAAGAGAGCGAAGACGCAGGCGAATAGCGAGATGGTGCGAAGCGTGCTAGTGAGACCCATTCGCGTTCGATACCATGGTCGGCCAGGGGCGTCCACGCGGCCCGTGCGCGCAGCCACGGACGCCGCTTCGCGTCGGCGCGAGGGCGCGTCATGATGAGCCGGGTGGGCCGGACGCTCGTCATTCTCATCCTCGGAGCGCTGACGCTGTGCGTCGCGTGCACCGACGACCCCGACGTGCCGCTCGACGAGGCGGGCGTGCCCCTGCCGGCGAGCGTCGAGCTGGGGACCGGGACGAGCGCCTTCCGGCCCATCCCGGAGGACGGCGCGGAGCTCGAGCTGGTCCGTGGGCCGCAGGGCGGGTTCCACGTGTTCCTGACGGCGCGCATCACGGCGCTCCAGGTCGACGGGGCCAGCCTCGTCTACTCGGCCCGCCACGCCGAGACGGGTGAGGTCGTGGGCAACCCGGCCTCGTACGTCCTGTCGGCGGCCCGGCTGGCCCGCGAGGGCGTCGCCTGGGTGCGGGTCGGCGACTTCCTGGTGCTCGACGACGCGTCGCCGGACGCGGTCCGTGACCAGACCCTGGAGCTCCAGATCGAGGTGATGGAGGCGTCCGGTGAGCGCGCCGCCATGGACCGACGCACGGTGCTGATCGTGGACCGCGAGGGCGGCTGAGCGCCCGGGAGGCGCGAGGCAGGTTCTTGCTCCGCGCGCGCAGATCCCCCCAGACTCCGGCCATGTTTCGCGACGACACGTCCTACGCCCCCCTCGACCTGTACGAGTACGAACACGCGCCGGGCAAGTACTGCCTGATGCTCTCCGACAATCAAATGGTCGACCTGATGAGCGTGTTCGACGAGCACGGCCGCTACGGCAACGGCTACGGCTGGGCGGACGTCGCGCTGCAGGCCATGCGGGTCTACGCGCCGGAGATCGAGGAGAAGGTGGAGCTGGATCCCGAGGCGGGCACGTTCGTGGCCTCGTCCACCGACCTCGCGGCGCTGAAGAAGCTCGCGACCCTGCTCCACCAGGCGTTCCACGACCACGCGAAGCTCGGGGAGCTCGTCGAAGAGGCCCCGTTCGAGTTCGACTGACGGCTCACCGCAGGCCGAGCAGCCACACGACGAAGCCGACCACGACGAGCGCGATCAAGATCGCGAACACGAGGGTGGGGCGCGGCTCGGAGTCGGCGGGCGCGGCCAGGGCTTCGGGAGCGGCCAGGGCGAGCTCGCCGCTCGGGAGCACGGCGCGGACGAGGCCGCGGTCCGGGGCGAAGAAGAGGGTCCGGCGCCTCGGCTCGGGCGGCGACGCGCCGTCCTGGTAGTCGCCCACGTCGGTGGGCACGAAGTGCTCGGTGACGCCGACTCTCAGGCAGCCGGGGAAGGCGCCGGCGGGGGTCTCGACGTCCTCGCGCCCCTCGACGCGCCAGACCTGGCAGCCCTCGCTCCCCGGGTGATGCACGAGGCGGGGAGCGGACGCGTCGGCGTCGACCGCGAGGGTCAGGGCGGGGCTCGGGGCGCTCAGGTCGAGCGCGCTCAGCTGATCGTCGCGCCACGCGTCGACGGCGTAGAGGCGGGCGCCGTCGGAGGCGAAGTAGGCCACGCCGAGCGGGGCGTCGAAGTCGGGGAAGAACTCGTCGGAGCGGTCGAGGCGCAGGGCTTGGACGTTCGGCGCGAGCTTTGTGGGTGTGAGCTCGATCGTGTGGTCTTCGCCCTCGACGTCGAAGCGCAGCGGGCTCTCGCCGAGCGCGAACCAGTCGGGCGCGCTCCGCGCGGCCAGGAGCGCGGCCGGCTTCTCTCCCGACGCCTCGAAGACCTCGATCTCGTCGCCGTCGCCCTGGTAGACGCAGGCGACGAGTCCGGCGTGGGCGACGGCCGAGAGCTCGGCGAGGGCGCCCGTCCAGTGGTGCCAGAGCGACGCCGGGAAGAAGCTGTCCTCGGACAGCACGAGCAGGTCGTCGCCGACGCGCGCGCCGCGCAGGATGTCCATGACCAGCTCGTCGGTGTCGTCGGCGACGCGGTCGAGCGCCTCGGCGAGCGCGCCGGCGGGGAACGCGAGGCAGCCTCGAAACACCTGACGATCGGACACCGGTCACCTCCTGGGGCGCCGACGGTAGCGCGAAGGGTGGCGCGATGCGCTAGCCCGTTGACGCGTTCCGAGGGTGCCGCGCCGGCGCGCGCCTCGCATGATGGTGCGTACGTCGGGTACCGAGCGGTGCCCCAACGAGGAGAGAGCGCATGGGACAGACAGCCCTCATCACGGGCGCGAGCAGCGGGATCGGTCGGGAGCTCGCGCGGATCCACGCCGAGCGCGGGGGCGACCTCGTGGTCGTCGCGCGCAGCGTCGACAAGCTGAACGCGCTGGCGAGCGAGCTCGACGTGTCGGTGACCGTCATCGGGGCCGACCTCGCGGAGGAGGGCGCGCCGCGGAAGATCTACGACGCGGTGAAGGAGGCCGGGATCGAGGTCGACCTCCTGATCAACAACGCGGGGTTCGGAGGCCGGGGCAAGTTCCACGAGCGGGACTGGCAGCTCGACCGCGACATGATCCAGGTGAACGTGGTCGCGCTGACCGCGCTGACGCGCCTGTTCTTGCCCGACTTCGTGGCGCGCAACCAAGGGCGCATCCTCAACGTCTCCTCGACCGCGTCGCTGATGGCCGGCCCGCTGCAGGCCGTGTACTACGCGACGAAGGCGTACGTGACGTCGTTCAGCAACGCGATCGCGGAGGAGCTGCACGAGACGGACGTGACGGTCACCGCGCTCCTCCCCGGCGCGACCGACACGGGCTTCGCGGAGACGTCCGGCATGGACGAGACGTCGCTCTTCGAGAACACCTTCGGCGCCCGCGAGGTGGCCCAGGCGGGCTACGACGGAATGATGGCCGGCAAGCTCGACGTGCTCGCGGGCGTGACCCTGGGCCAGCGCATGCTGATGAAGTCGATCCCCATCACGCCCAAGAGCGTGCTGCTGAAGCAGATCCGCAAGATGCAGGAGGTCGGGTAGCAGGCGGCTCTTGGCCGCACGCTACGGCGACTCGAGCTGGAGCGTGGCCTCGAAGGCGCGGTGGTGCCCCCGGTCGTCGTCGCGCACGACGATCTGACCGCCCTCGACGTGCAGCGCGGCGTCGCCGTCCTCGCCCGTGGTGCCGGTGTCGTCCGCGAGCACGCCCGGCGGCCAGCTCGGGTCGGAGCGCGGGTTGTAGCCCACGGTGCCGCCCCCGTAGAGGTAGGTGGTGCCGCAGGAGACCTCCCAGCGGGAATTCAGAGGGCCGTCGGTGGGCACCGCGATCTGTCGGTAGCTGCAGAGCGTGCCGACGCCGACCCCCGGGACGCTCCCCGTCAGCTGGGTCACGCGCGCGCGGCCGGTCTGGAGCGCCTCGCGGCCGGGCTCGGGGCGCATGCAGAGGCTGCCGCCGGAGCGATCCTGCCCGTTGCGCGTGATCGTGCTGCCTTCGCAGACCCACCCGGGCGCGCAGACGTCGCTCGTCTGGCAGCGCGTGGTGCAGAAGCCGCCCGCGTCGTCGTGCATGCAGCTCTGGCCGGCCGCGACGTCGCAGTCGGTCGCCCGGTCGCAGGCGTCGCCGACGCTGGCGCCCCCTCCGGCGTTCTCGATGTGGTGTTGGAAGGCGAAGCTGAAGATGCCCACGCAGCAGGTGAGGCCGAAGACGAGCGCGGAGGCCACGAGGCCGAAGATGAGCGGTTTGTTCTTCATCACGACTGGCTTTCTTCTTCGTCGAGAGGCGCGCGAGAGTGCGCGCGTGGCTCCCGTCTCGGGCCGACCTCGCGGCGGTTGCGCGGGAATTTCGGACCCCGTGATCCGTACACCGGGCCACTCATCGAAAGGGCCTCATGAAGAACGTGATGATCTTCGGAGCGGGCGGGCTCGCCTTCTTCCTCGCGGCGTGTTTCTCGGGCGCGCTCTACTGGTTCGCGCCGATCAACCCTTGCAGTATCTCCGACACCGACCCCTTTGGATACGGCGGGTACACGCACCGCGAGACCTTCTGCAGCGGTGACGAGATCCACAGCTACCAGTACGGCGCGCGGAACGTCACCACCCGCACCGGCGACACGGACTTCTTCATCAAGGTCTTCCTGGTGATGTTCCCCATGGGGGCGGCTGGCGTGACGCTGATCGTCGCCAACGTGATCGCGTCCCGCATGACGAAGAAGAAGAAGGCCGCGCAAGCGCCCCCCGCCGCCGGGCCGTCCGCGGCGGCGTGACCCTCTTCACCGAGAGGGCACGTAGGCGCTGACGAAGTGGCGCAGGTCGTGGAGGAGATCGTGCGCGCCGAAGTGCTCCATCTCGGCGAGGGCGTCGCTGTTCGACCAGCCGTCGACGCGCATGCGGTAGAGCGCGATCATCGCGCCGGTCCGATCGACGCCGTGCAGGCAGTGCACGTAGACGGGCTGCGCCTCCGGGTCGGTGACGATGGCCATGAAGCGGTCCACCTGCGCGGCGGTGGGCGCGTCGGTGGACTCGAGCGGGATCCACTCGTAGCGCATGCCGGCCGCGCGGACGCGATCGCCTTCGGTGCGCCCGTGGAAGTGCCGCAGGTTCACGACGGTGCGCACGCCCTGGTCGGCGAGCCACTCGATGCCGCGTGCGTCCGGGGCGCCGCCGCGGAGGAGGCCCGGCGCGACGGAGGCCGCGTAGTCGACGCCCTGGGCCTGCGCCATCACCGCGGCGAAGCGCGCGCGCAGGGCCGCGTCGACCTGGCCCACCGCGTCGGTGCGCGGGCGCGGCCCCGAGTCGTGCACGAGCTGGCCGAAGCGCGTCATGTGCTCGGGGTGAATGACCCCGCGCGGCATCCAGCCCTGCTCGCGGGCGCGGTAGGCGTCGACGCAGAGCTCCGTGCAGTAGAAGCGCCGGTCGGACTGGAGGCCGATGGTGCCGAGGAAGTCGTAGTCGTAGCCGATGCGTGAGCGGGCGCGCGCGACGGCGGCGGCGCCTCGCTCGGCGTCCCAGCTGCGCGGCCGCACGATGAGGAAGCGGTACGCCTGCGCGAGCAGCTCGCGCGCCGGGCTCGCGTGCACGCCGCTGCCCACCGCCTCGATGACCTCGTCGCGCTCGCGGTCGTAGAGGGCGGCGTGGGTCAGCTCCGCCATGCTGCCCCCCGCGACGACCTGGTCGCCGATGTGGGTGCCGCGCACGACGATCCAGTCGCCGTGCCGGGCCTCCTCGTGGAGCGTGTCCATCCACCGATCGGTCAAGCGCGACGCGCCGGTGCCGACCTGGGTCGGCGTGTAGAACGCGACGCCGTACGCGAACGCGAAGGACGCCGTGGCGCCAAGGCCGATGCCTCGCCAGGTCCGGAGCATGGGGGGAGGATCGGGGGCGGGGCGCCCGATGACAAGCGGCCCCGAGGTCTCGCCTTCGAGCGGCGCAGCCGCTATACGCGGCGTCCAGATGAACGAGACCCTGCGGATCACGCTCGCGCTCGCGCTGCTGTCGTGCCTCGCCACCCGCGAGGCGCGCGCGCAGGGCTTCGTCGACGTGAGCGCGGCGCTCGGCACGGACGCGGGGGGCCGACCCGGCGTCGACGCGGTCGGGGGCGGCGTCTCGGTGATCGATCTCGACGGCGACGGCCGCCTGGACATCGTCCTGACGATGCTCGAGGCGCCGACGGTCTATCACCAGCGACCCGACGGGACATTCACGCGGCGAGACGACGTGCTCGCGCCCGCGTCGCCCGTCGAGGCCGGGGGCCATCTGCCGTTCGACATGGACGGGGACGGAGACCTGGACGTGCTCCTGCTCGGCCTGCAGGCGGACGCGCTGCTCCGGAACGAGGGAGAGCTGGTCTTCACCGACGTGAGCGCGACGCACCTGCCGGACGTCGAGCGCTGGAGCGCGGCCGCCGCGCCGGCCGACTTCGACGGAGACGGGGATCTCGACGTCTACGTGGCGGCCTACATCGAGACGCTCGAGTACCCCCGACACGTCTGCGCGCCCGACATGCTCCTCCTCAACGACGGGGCAGGGCGCTTCACGGACGTGGCGGCCGAGGCCGGGATCGCGAGCGAGGGGTGCGGGCTGGCCGTCGTCACGCACGACTACGATCTCGACGGCGACGTCGACGTGCTGGTGGTCAACGACTTCGGCATGTTCGTCACGCCCAACCGGCTGCTCCGGAACGACGGCCCGAGCGGCGCGCGAGGGGTGACCTTCTCCGAGCGCTCCGTGGAGAGCGGCTTCGCCAGCCGGCTCTACGGCATGGGCGTCGCGGTGGGCGACCTGGACGCCGACGGACGCGGCGACGTGGTCGCGAGCAGCATCGGCCGGCCCGCCATGCTCCTCGCGCGCGGCGAGGATTTCGTCGACCGGACCCACGCGCGGGGCGCCGACGTGGTGTTCTCGTCCGACGGCTACCAGGCGACCTGGGGGCTCGCCATCGAGGACTTCGACCGGGACGGGTGGGCCGACGTCGTCATGTCGGGGGGCCGCGTCGTCGCGAGCAACTTCGCGCTCAACGGCGCCTACCAGCCGAACGTGGTCATGCGGGGGGGCGCGAGCGGGGTCGAGGTGGACCCGCCCGGCTGGGGGCTCCGCCCGCGCGGCTCGGGCCGCGGGCTCGCGGTGGGCGACGTCGACGGCGACGGCGACCCCGACGTGGCCATCGGGCAGACGGACGGCACGGTCGCGCTCCATCGGAACGACTTCGCCTCGGTGGCGCCAGCGCGGATCCGCCTGCGCGCGAGCGAGACCGCGGCGGACGCGGTCGGCGCGCGCGTCACGGGGCGCTGCGGTGGCGTCGCGCGATCGGTGGCCCGGGTCGGCGGGGGATCGTTCGCGGGCGCGAGCGACGCGGAGCTCCGGCTGAGCTTCCCGCCGCCCTGCGACGCGCCGGGCCGCGCGGTCGCGCTGACCGTGCGCTGGCCCAGCGGCTACACGCAGCGGGTGACGACCACCACGGGCGCCGCGCTCACGGTCCGCGAGCCGGACTGGCTGAGCCTCGCGCCCGGGAGGCTGACGCTGCGCCCGACCGACGCGAGCGGCGATCCGCTCTCGACGGGCGCGTCGGTGGTCATCCGGCGAGACGGCGCGAGCCCGGTGAGCGCGACCTCGCTGCCGGGCGGCGGCTTCGAGGCAAGCTGGCCCGCGGGCGGCGGCGCGGCGCGGATCGACCTCGAGATCGAGGGGCAGCGCTGGGGCGCGCACCCCGTCACCGAGCCGGCCGCCTACGGCCTGCGCACGGTGCCGCAGCGGCCCGTGGCCGGCGCCGACGCCCGGCTCGTCGCGAGCGCGCGCGCCGGCT
>SHBB01000200.1 GCA_004213565.1 Sandaracinaceae bacterium | reverse complement strand
CGCGGATCGCCGCGGGCTACAAGCGGTTCCTCGGCCAGGTCGACGAGTGGTCGGCCGACGGCGGGCCCTGGGGGCGCGGCTACCTGAAGGCGACGACCCACATCTCCCCCGACGACTGGTACTTCGAGGGGCACTTCCACGAAGACCCGTGCATGCCGGGCACCCTCATGCTCGAGGGCTGCCTGCAGGCGATGGCGTTCCACCTCGTCGGGCTCGGCTACTCGCTCGACCGGGACGGCTGGCGCTTCGAGCCGATCCCGGACGAGACCTACTCGATGATCTGCCGGGGACAGGTCACGCCCACCTCGAAGGAGCTCGTCTACGAGGTCTTCGTCGAGGAGGTGCACGACGGCCCGGTGCCGAAGCTCTACGCCGACCTCCTCTGCACGGTCGACGGGCTGAAGGCGTTCCACGCGCGGCGTTTCGGGCTGCAGCTGGTCCCGGACTTCCCCATCAGCAGCCATCCGCTCCCCGACGACGAACGGCCCGCGGCCACCCTCGACGGGGTGAAGCTCGATCGGGCCGCGCTCTTGCACAGCGCGTGGGGCCAGCCCTCGAAGGCGTTCGGCCCGCGCTACGCGGCCTTCGATCACCTCCGCCGCGCGCCGCGCCTGCCCGGGCCGCCCTACCACATGGTCAGCCGCGTCACGCGCCTCGAGGGCGAGCCCTGGGCGAAGAGGGCCGGCGCCGAGGTGGAGATCGAGTACGACGTGCCGCCCGACGCCTGGTACTTCGCGGGCGCGCGCAGCATGCCTTACGCGCTGCTGCTCGAGGCCGCGCTCCAGCCCTGCGGCTGGCTCGCGAGCGCCAGCGGCTGCACGCTCGGGCGCGACGTCGACGTCCGCTTCCGCAACCTGGACGGCGAGGGCGAGGTGCTGGCCGAGGTCGGCCCCGGCGCGGGCCGGCTCACCACCACCGCCACCCTGACGTCGGTGAGCGACACCGCGGCCATGTCCATCGTCGCGTTCGACGTCGTGACGCGAACGGATGAGCAGGACGTGTTGCGTTTGAAGACAGTCTTCGGCTTCTTCCCCGACGCCGCCTTCGAGGATCAGGCGGGCCTCTCGGTCTCGGACGCAGAGCGGACGCGCCTCCTCGCGCGCGGCGGCTCGCCTCGCTACGCGCTCCCGGGCCGCGACCGCCTCGCGCTCCTCTCGGAGGTCCCCTACCTCGCGCTCGACGGCGGCCCGGCGGGGCTCGGGGAGGCGCGGGCGGAGCGCGCGGTCGACGCCGGCGACTGGTTCTTCCGCGCGCACTTCTTCCAGGACCCCGTGCAACCGGGCTCGCTCGGGCTCGAGGCGATGCACCAGCTCCTGCGGCTCGTCGCCATGGAGAAGGGGCTCACCGAGGGCATGGTCGCGCCCGACTTCACGCCGCTCGACGGCGCGCACGGCTGGAAGTACCGCGGTCAGGTCCGCCCCACGGCCGAGCGCATCGCCGTCACCCTCGCGGTCACCGCCGTCGAGGGAGCCCGGATCGAGGCCGACGCCTCGTTCTGGGTCGACGCCAAGCGCATCTACGAGGCCTCCCTCGGCACCACCGTGGTCGACGCGGCGTCGCGCGACGGCGTGCAGTGTTTCTGGCGCCGCTTTCTCGGCGTCGGCCCCTGGCTCGGCGAAGACGTCCTCCTCGGGCTCTTCGATCGCTTCGTCGGTGAGGTCCACGTCGAGGACGTCGAGGCGCTGCGCGGCCGGCCCGTGCTCTACGTCGCCAACCACCAGACGGCGATCGAGACCCTGATGTTCTCCCTCCTCGGTGGCTCCATCAGCGGCGTCCCGATGGTGACGATCGCCAAGGCGGAGCACCGGGACAGCTGGTACGGGCGGCTGCTCGCCTGGCTCTTCGCCCACCCGGACGTCACCGAGCCCGAGCTGACCCGCTACTTCGAGCGCGACGACCCGGGGCAGCTCCCCGCGCTCTTGCGCACCATCCCGCGCGATCGCTCGGTCTTCCTGCACGGCGAAGGCACGCGGGCGACCCACGCGAACCAGCCGCTCCGCCCGCTCAGCGGCGTGCCCATCGACCTGGCCATCGAGCGCGGCATGCCCGTCGTCCCGGTGCGCTTCACCGGCGGCCTCCCGCTCGCGCCCGGCGGCAAGCGCGACTTCCCGGTCGGCATGGCGAAGCAGGACGTGTACGTCGGCGCGCCGCTCGATCCCGCGACGCTGGCCGCGCTGCCCTACAAGGAGCGCGTCGCGCGGGTGAGCGAAGCCATCAGCGCGCTCGGTCCGCGCGAGGACGCGCCCAACCCGCCGCAGGCAGAGCTCCCGGACGCCGACGCGCGCGCGGTGCTGGCCAGCCTCGTCGACGAGGCCGCGGTGCCTGCCGACGCGTGGGCGCGCGCGTTCCTCGCCCTCGTCCATGCGGCGCCCGAACGTTGACGGGCGGATCATCGGCGGTGGCCTCTCGGTCGCGGGCCCTGCTACGGTGGCGCCCATGAGTGACGCCCCCCGCTCGGCCCCGTTTCGCGCCACCGTGCGTCAGGTCTATCGGCTCACGGACACCCAGCTCGTCGTGCTGAAGGAAGACTACGAGGGCGACGTCGGCCCGGGCGACGAGATCGAGCTGCAGCTGCGCGAGGGGACCGCGAAGGCGAAGGTCGTCGACCTCGCGTGGGGCAGCGCGTTCCAGGCCAACGAGCCGCCGCTGACCCTGATCGTCAAAGGCCTCCCCGAGGGCGCGGAGCCCGGCGAGGAGGCCTGGTTGAAGACGGTCTTCGAGTAGGTAGCGCTACATCGCGGCCGGCGGCTCGGGCAGGCTCGAGGGCGTGACGCTCGCGAGCTCCGAGAAGCCGATCGTGTAGGGCTCGGTGTTGCCGGTGAAGGTGCCCACGTAGACCTGGTAGGTGCCCGCGTCGAAGGCGCCCTCGATCAGCGGGTCGAGGCCGACGCCGTCGTCGTTGCAGCGCCAGGTGCCGTCCGGGCCGCGGATGGCCAGGGTGGTGTCGTGCTGCGAGTTCACCATCACGCGGAGGTTGCCGAAGTTGCTCGAGAGGGTGACGTTGTGCTGCGCCTGCGGCGGGATGCGGCCCGCGTTGCAGTTGGGGTCGAAGCTGTTGGCCATCGTCGAGCCGCCCGCCGTGCCCTGCGCGGTCTGCGGGTCGGGCATGAAGCCGGGCGTCAGCGAGACGTTCGGGGTCGCCGAGCCGGGCTGGGCGCCGGTCGCGGGCTGCGTGGGCGGCGGCGTGGGCGTGGCGGGCTGGGTCGGCGTCGGCGCCACCGGGGGCGCGTCGTCGTCGTCGCTGCCACCACACGCCACGATCGCGCCGAGAATCATCCAGGCCGCGGCGATGCGCAGTCCCTTCGAGAGCTTCATCTTCATCGATACCTCGGGAGAGAGAGAGGGCGCGAGTGTGCCCCACCCGCGTGTCGGGCGTCTCGACGAAAATGGAGAGGGGCCCGGAAGCGCGTCAGCCGGTCTCGGCTTCGTCGTCGGCCGGGACGAGCCTGAGCGCTTTCGTGCGCATCCCGCTCGCCGCGCGGCGCGCGGAGAAGGGCAGCTCCTCGGCCATCGCGTAGCGGAGCACGCGGCCGGGGTCCGTCTCGGCGCGCCCGAGGTACCAGCCCTGCAGCAGATCCACGCCCAGGCCGGTCGCCGTCTGCGCCTCCTCCTGCGTCTCGATGCCCTCGGCCACGACCTGCGCGCCCGTGGTGGACGCGAAGCGGCAGAGCAGATCCACCAGCCGCTGCTTGCGCGGCTCCCGATCGAGGTCCCGGGTGAGGCTCATGTCGAGCTTCACGATGTCGGGGTCGATGTCCGCGAGCGCGGCGAGGGAGCTCGCGCCGGCGCCGAGATCGTCGACCGCGATGCGAAAGCCCGCCTCTCGCAGCCGCCCGACCGACGCGGCCCAGCCGGGGCGGCCGATCAGCGACGAGCGCTCGGTGATCTCCAGCACCACCCGGCGCGCGTGCGCGCGGAGCGGGCCCATGCGGATCATCAGCGCCTCGGCGTCCGTCAGCTCGTCCGGGTGCAGGTTCAAGAACAGCTGGATCGGGGCCGGGACCTTGGAGAGCCACTCCGCGGCGGCGTGCGCCACGGCGCGTCCCAGGGCGTGGACGGCGTCGTGCGCCTCCGCCGCGGCCAGGACTTGCTCGGGCCCGGTGAGCGTGGGGCAGTCGCAGCGCAGGAGCGCCTCGAAGGCGACCGTCCGGCGGTCGTTGGCCCGCGTGATCGGCTGGAGGCCCAGCGAGATCCCGCCGCGGGCGATGAGCGCGTCGAGGGCTCGACCCTGCTCCTGATGCGCCGTGTCGCGGGCGCGCTGCCAGCGGAGGCCGGCGCGCTCGGCCGTCTCGATGGCCTCGCGGACGGTGGCGACGAGGTCCTTCGGGTGGACCGGCTTCTGGATGATCCGGGCGACCTCACCGCGGTTGACCGCGTCGACCATCACGTCGACGTCGAGCGCGCCCGACACCAGCAGGCGCACCATCGACGGCTGCACGTCACGCAGGCGGGCCAGGAGGCTCAACCCGTCCATGCCCGGCATGCGGTAGTCGACGAGCGCCACGCTGAGCGCCTCTTCTCTCGCGATCCGCAGGGCCTCCGCGCCGCCCGCCGCCCCGATGGTCTCGAAGCCGGCGCGCTGCAGCACGTGCCGAATGGTCCGCCGGACGAGCTCGTCGTCGTCCACCACCAGGATGGAATGCATGGTCTTCCTCACATCGGCGGGTCGTTGAACAACTTGACCTCCCGACCTCGGGACGTCTCACACCCACACCTTCACGGTCGTCCCGTAACGGCAGCCCTACAAGTCCACTGGATCGGACCCGCCTCGGGTGTCGGGGATTCCCTGGCACGCCGCCGATCGTTTGATCCCCGCTGCGTAGCGTCTTTCGCACTTTGAACTCTCACGCCGCGCGTTGCGCGAGACCCCCGTCGTGGGCTAGCGTCGCCGCCCAGTTCCGGGAGGGGTCCGGTGCGCGCACGTCCGATGCCCGCCCCGTCCGAGGAGGACTCAAGTGACGAGCAGTATCTCCGGTCTGTACCGGCTCACCGTCGAGGAGCGTCGCGAGCGCATCCAGAAGGCCACCGGCCTCGACGCCGCCGCGCTCTCGCGCCTCGAGCCCCTCGAAGGGCTCAGCGGCGCCCAGGCGGATCGCATGGTCGAGAACGCCCTCGGGGTGTTCGGGCTCCCGTTCGGCGTCTGCGTGAACATGCAGATCGACGGCCGCGACGTGCTGGCCCCGATGGTGGTCGAGGAGCCGAGCGTCGTGGCGGCGTGCTCGTACGCGGCCAAGCTCCTCCGCGCGGGCGGCGGCGTCGAGGCCCACTGCAGCGAGCCCCGGGTCATCGGCCAGATCCAGCTGATGGAGGTCGAGGACCCGAAGGCGGCGACCGAGGCGATCCTGGCCGCGGAGGAGGAGCTGCTGGCGCTCGCGAGCTCCGGTCACCCGCGCCTCGCCAAGGCGGGCGGCGGCGCGCGCGCGCTCCGGGTGCGGGAGCTGCCTCGCCTCGAGGCCGACGATCCCTGCGGCGACATGCTCGTCGTGCACCTCTCGGTCGACGTGCGCGACGCGATGGGCGCCAACGCGGTGAACTCGATGTGCGAGCGGATCGCGCCGCGCATCGCCGAGCTCAGCGGCGGCCGGGTCGCTCTGCGCATCCTCTCGAACCTCACCGACGAGCGCACGGTCACCGTCATCGGCCGCGTCCCCTTCGCGATGCTGGACGGCAAGGGCACCGCCAACGGCGAAGAGCTGGCCAAGCGCATCGAGGAGGCGAGCGTCTTCGCCGAGCGCGACCCCTACCGCGCCTGCACGCACAACAAGGGCATCATGAACGGCGTCGACGCCGCGCTGATCGCCCTCGGGCAGGACTGGCGCGCGGTCGAGGCCGGCGCGCACGCCTACGCGGCGAAGGACGGCCGCTACACCGCGATGGCGCGCTGGCGCGTCGAGGACGGCCACCTGGTCGGCCGCATGACGATCCCGCTCGCGGTCGGCACGGTCGGCGGCGTGGCCAAGTCGCACCCCGTGGTCGCGGTGGCGCGCGACATCGCGCAGGTGCGCTGCGCCGACGACGTGGCCAAGCTCTGCGCCTCGGTCGGGCTCGCCCAGAACCTGGGGGCGCTGCGCGCGCTCGCGGCCGAGGGCATCCAGCGCGGCCACATGCGCCTGCACGCCCGCAACATCGCGATCGAGGCGGGGGCCGAGGAGCACGAGGTGCTCGAGGTGGCCAAGCGCATCGCCGACGCAGGCAAGGTCAACGCGCGCCACGCCGCGGACGTGATCCGCGAGCTCCGCGGGACTCCGGAGGCGACGCCGACCCCGATCGCGATCGCCGCGCGGAAGCTGCGCAAGCGGCCCCCCACGCCGGCGACGCCGCCCATCGAGGCGACCGTGGAGGACGAGATGAGCGAGCTGCGACCGATCGAACACGAGCTCGGCGGCACGATCCTGGTGACCGGCGCGTCGGGGCACCTCGGCGCCAACCTGGTGCACCGCCTCCTCGAGGAGGACGGCGTGCGCGTGCGCGTCCTGCTCCGCGAGGGCTCGAACAACGCCGCCATGGACGGCCTCCCCGTCGAGCGCGTGTACGGCGATCTGCGCGACCGCGAGGCCCTGGACCCGGCCGTCGAAGGCTGCCGCTACGTCTTCCACGTCGCGGCCCAGCTCTCGACCGTCGAGCCGACGCCCGAGATCGAGCGCGCGATCTGGGAGAGCAACGTGCTCGGCACCCGCAACCTCCTGGCCGCGGCGCGCCTCGCGAACGTGGAGCGCGTCGTCGTGACGGGCAGCTTCAGCGCGACCGGCTACGACCTCGACGACCCGAGCGCGGTCGCCGACGAGACGATGCCCTTCTGGCCCTTCGGCGGCTCGCTCCCCTACGTGCACAGCAAGCAGCTCGTCGAGCACGAGACGCTCAAGGCGTGCGTGGAGGGGCTCGACGCGGTCATCGTCACGAGCTGCGCGCTCCTCGGGCCGCACGACTACAAGCCGTCGCGCATGGGCCAGACGCTCGTGGACTTCGCCAACGGCAAGATGCCCGCCTACATCCCGGGCGGCTTCTCGTTCGTGGCCGCGCGCGACATCGTCGAGGGGCACATCCGCGGCCTCCAGCGCGGCGCGACCGGGCAGAAGTACATCATCGCCACGCAGTACGTGGAGGTCGACGAGCTGATGGGGATCTTCGAAGAGGTCAGCGGTCACGCGCGGCCGAAGATCCGTCTCCCCGCGAGCGTCATGGCGCCCGTGGCCGAGGTCTCGAGCTTCGTGCTCGGCAACTTCTTCCCCGGCAAGTCGCAGCGCCTGACGCCGGCCGCGGTGAAGATCCTCGACCAGCGCCGCCGCGCCAGCTTCGAGCGCGCCCGCCGCGAGCTCGGCTACGAGCCGACGGGCATCCGCCAGGCGGTCCACGAGGCCTACGCAGACTTCGCGCGCCGCGGCTTCGTGCCCGCGCGGGAAGGCACCACCGAAGCGCCCGTCACGGAGCGCACCGAAGAGACGCGCGCCCGCGCCGCTACGGGGAGCTGAACGATGCCCGAGACATACGACGCCGAGGTCGCGATCATCGGAGCGGGGCCTGCGGGCACCGCCGCCGCGGCCCACCTCGCCACCCTGGGCATCGACGACGTCGTGCTCGTCGACCGCCACGACTTCCCCCGCGACAAGACCTGCGGCAGCGGCATCTCCCCCAAGGGGATCAAGGTGCTCAAGGAGCTCGGCATCTGGGAAGAGGTCGAGCCGCACGCCTACTGGATCCGCGGGATCCGCATCGTCACCCCCGGCGGCCGCGACAGCTGGCAGTCCGCGGGTGACGTCGCCGAGGCGGTCGTCTGCCACCGCCGCACCCTCGACCACATCCTGTGGAAGAAGGCGACGAGCGGCGGCGTGCGCTTCCTGCCGAACTTCGACGCGAGCGAGGCGATCGAGGAGCGCGGCCGCATGGTCGGCTTCAAGGCGCGCGACGGCCGCGAGGTGCGCGCGCGCTTCACGCTGATCGCCGGCGGCAGCCACTGCCGCGTCGGCCTCCCCGAGCTGCGCCCGCGCCGCACCATCCAGGCGATCATGGGCTGGTGGGACGACGCGGAATTCAAGCCGCACCACGTCGAGATGATCTTCGACCGGATGATCGAGCCCTACTACGGCTGGCTCTTCCCGGAGTCGGAGACGCGGGTCAACATCGGGATCACCTACGAGGACCCGCCCGACGGGAAGAAGCACGCGCGCAAGCTCTTCCAGGAGTTCCTCGACAAGTACTACGGCGAGCGGCTCGCCAACGCGACGCAGGTCGGCGGCTGGAAGGGCCACCCGGTCGTGTGGAGCTACAAGATCGACTCGCTCACCGCGCCCGGCCGCATCGCGATCGGCGAGTCCGGCCTGATGACGCACCCGGCCACGGCCGAGGGCATCTACCAGGGCATGCGATCGGGCATGCTCGGCGCCGAGGCAGTGCACGGCATCTTGCGTGAGGGCCAGCTCGAGAGCGAGGCGGGCGCGAAGTACGAGCGGGAGTGCAAGAAGGCGTTCCAGCTCTCCTTCTGGGGCGGCGGGGTCTTCCGCAAGATGGTCCGCACGGACGCGCTCGACTGGGCCGTCGCCATCGGCGAGAAGCCCATGGTGCAGTCGGTCACCGCGAAGCTGATGGCGGCCATGTGATGACGCCGCGGTACGACGTCGGGATCGTCGGCGCGTCGATCGCCGGGTGCACCACCGCGCTGGCGTGCGCGAAGGCGGGGGCGCGCGTGCTCCTGCTCGAGGCCGACCCCAACGAGGCGGCCGCGCAGCACGTCGGAGCCTGGCTGCATCCCGAGGCGATGGACGCGCTCGAGGGCCTCGGCGTCGACCTCGTGCCGCCGGTCGGCTACCCGACGGGCAAGGGCTTCGTGCTCTACCCGGAGGACGGCACCGAGCCGGTCGCGCTCCCCTACCGCGTCGGCCGCTTCGGCTTCTCGCTCCCCCACGGCTTGCTGGTCGAGACGCTCCGCCAGCACTGCGAGGCGGACGAGGCGATCACCCTCCGCACGCCCGTCCGCGCGAGCCGCGTCGACGCCGACACCGTCACCTGGCAGGAGCGTGGCCGCCCGCGCAGCGCCCGCGTCTCGCACCTCGTGTTCGCGGCCGGCGCCGACGTGCAGCCGGTCCGCCGCGGGGAGGGCGCGTACGCCTTCGGCGCCGTCGAGCGGCCGCCCACCCACCGCATCGCGAGCCTGGATCTCGTCGGCGCGCGCCTGCCCTTCGAGGGCTTCCGTCACGTCTTCGTCGGCGGCTCCGGGGTCGCGGTGGCGCACCGCGTCGGCCCCGCGACGGTGCGGCTCGCCCTCGACGTCCCGCTCGGCTGGCGGGTCCCGCGCGAGGGCGGCGTGGCGCTGCTCGAGGCCTATTCGCCCGCGCTGCCCGAGGAGCTGGTGGAGCCCTTCGCGGACGCGCTCCGCCGTGGGGCGCCGTCCTGGTCGCACGGGCGCATCCAGCCCCGCGGCAACATGATCCGCGGCGGCGTCGCGCGCGTCGGCGACGCGGCCGGCAGCCTGCACCCGCTCACCGCGGCCGGGCCGAGCCTGGCCATCGCGGACGGCGTGGCCTTCGCCGAGGCGAGCTCTCCCGCCGCCTTCGCCCGCGCGCGCCGCGGCGCGACCCGCGTGCCCGAGGCCATCGCGATCGGCCTGGCCGAGGTGCTGACCGACGAGGCGCCCGAGAGCGTCGCCATCCGCCGCGCGATGTACGCGATGTGGCGCGACGATCCCGGCGAGCGGCTCCGCACGATGAGCTACATCGCGGGCGAGCACGACGGCGTGCTGCGCTTCGGCGGCTCGTGCCTCCGCGTGATGCTCTCGAGCGCGGCCCGGGTGGCCAAGGCCGGCGCGCGCGGCGATCTGCGCTTCGCCCACAAGACCGGCAAGGCGATGCTCGAGCGCGTCGGCTGGATGGTCGGCGGTGCGCTCGGCTGGAGCGATCTGCTGCCCGACGGGCTGGCCGAGAAGCTCGAGGCGCGCGGCACCACGCGCTTCGTCGGCGCCATGCACCACACGGGCGAGGCCGAGGTGGTGGGGCTGCCCAGCCGGAGCGGGCGCGCGGCGTCGATCGAGACGGCGCTGAGCCGCGGCGCCCAGGCGCTCGTGGCCGAGCAGGCCGAGGACGGCTCGTTCGAGGGCGAGGTCGTCTGGTGCCCGATGCTGGCCGCGCAGTACGTGCTCGCCTCGCACGTCATGCAGCGCCCCATCGGCGAGGAGCGCAAGCGCCTCCTGCTGAAGCACTTCGAGGACACGCGGCTGCCGGGCGGCGCCTGGGGCCTGCACGAGAAGAGCGAGCCCTACCTCTTCGTCACCACGCTCGTCTACGTCGCGGCGCGGCTGCTCGGGCTCGACAAGGACGCGTCCTTGCTGCGCGAGGCGAAGGCCTTCATCCGCCGCGAGGGCGGGGCGGTCGGCATCCCGAGCTGGGGCAAGCTCTGGCTCGCGCTGGTCGGCCTCTACGAGTGGGAGGGCGTCAACCCGGTGGTGCCCGAGCTCTGGGCGACCCCGCGCTGGCTGCCCGTGCACCCGAGCCGCTACTACTGCCACACGCGCCTCATCTACATGGGCATGGCCGCGCTCTACGGCGGCCGCGTGACCCGCGAGGCGACGGCGACCGTGCGCTGCGTGCGCGACGAGATCTTCCTCGCGCCCTACGCCGACATCGACTTCGAGGCGGCGCGCGAGACCCTGCGCGACGGCGACGTGCACGACGCGCCGGGCCCGCTCCTGAAGCTGGGCTACCGCGCGCTGGTCGCGTTCGAGAAGGCGAAGTCGCCCGCGCTCCGCGAGAAGCTGCTCGGCGACCTGCGCGAGAAGATCCGCTACGAGCTGCGCTCGACGCACTACACCTGCATCTCCCCGGTCAGCGGCATGCTCGGCCTGCTCGCGCTCCACGCGGCCGATCCCGACGACCCGGATCTGTCGCAGGGCCTCGAGGCGTTCGAGGGCTGGATCTGGGAGGACGAGCAGGAGGGCACGCGCATCGCGGGCGCCCGGAGCGCGACCTGGGACACGGCCTTCGCGGCCCAGGCGCTGAGCGCCGCGGCACCGCACGTGGACCTGACGAGCGCGCTGACGCAGGCGGACGCCTTCCTCGCCAGCCAGCAGATCAAGAAGGGCACCGGCCTCGAGGCGCAGCACGATCGCCTGGACCCGACCGGCGGTTACTGCTTCGCGGGCGTCTGGCATGGCTGGCCGGTGAGCGACTGCACGGCCGAGGCGATCCTCGCGCGGCTGCACAGCCCCGTGGCCCGGCCGAGCGCGCGCGCGATGCAGCAGGCGGCGGAGTTCGTGCTGCGCTGTCAGAACGCGGACGGCGGCTTCGGGAGCTACGAGGCGCGGCGCCACGCGCGGCTGTCGATCGACTGGCTGAACCCGTCGGAGATGTTCGGCGCGTGTATGACCGAGCGCTCCTACGTGGAGTGCACGTCTTCTTGCGTGCAGGGCCTCGCCGCCTTCCGCGAGCGCTACCCCGACCGCATGCGCGAGCAGGTCGACGCGGCGATCGAGCGCGGCGTGCAGCGGCTCCGCGCGGCGCAGAACGCCGACGGCTCCTTCGAGGGCATGTGGGGCGTGAACTTCATCTACGGCACGCTCTTCGGGGTGCGCGGCCTGCTCGCCGCGGGCGTGCCCTGCGTCGACCCGCAGATCCGTCGCGCCTGCGCGTGGCTGCTCGAGCGCCAGCGCCCGGACGGCGGCTGGGGCGAGCACTTCGCGAGCGTGACCGAGCACCGCTACGTCGAGCACGAGGAGGCGCAGGTGGTGCAGACCGCCTGGGCGCTGACGTGCCTGCTCGAGGCCGAGGAGCCCGACTTCGCCGCCCTCGAGCGCGCGGCGCGCCTGCTCGCCCGGACGCAGCGCGCCGACGGAACGTGGCCGAAGCAAGACCCCGAGGGGATCTTCTTCCACACCGCGCTCCTCGAGTACCGCCTCTACCGATCCTATTTCCCCCCGTGGGCGCTGGGGCTCTTCGTGAGCCGCGCGAAGGCGCGCGCCGCCTGGACCGAGGGCGGTCGCCGCGACCGTCGCCCGGCCGTCGTTTGAACCGCTTCCCGTTGTTGGAGCCGAAGGAGCAGTCATGAACCGCAGCAGCTACGACGTCGTGGTGGTGGGCGCAGGCCCGGCCGGATGTGGGGCCGCGCTCGCGCACGCGCGCAAGGGCGCCTCCGTCCTCGTGGTCGAGGCAGACCCGCGCGCCGCCAAGCGCTTCGCCGGAGAGTGGCTCCACCCGACCGGGGTCGAGGTGCTCGACGCGCTCCGCGTGGGGCGGCTCGAGCAGGCGCGCGCCCGCGCGGGCTACGGCTTCGTGATCTTCCCCGACGACGGCAGCGAGCCGATCGAGATGCCCTACACGAAGGGCGTCGCGCTCAGCGCCGAGCACCACGCGATCGTCGACGCGATGCGGGACGCGCTCCGGGCCGAGGATGGCGTGGAGCTGCTCATCGGCGGCCGCGCGGTGCGCGTCGCGGACGGCGTCGTGCGCATCGAGGAGAAGAAGAGCGGTCGCGCCACCGACATCCGGGCCGGGCGCGTCATCGGCGCCGACGGACGCAAGTCGACCGTGCGCGAGAGCCTCGGGATCCAGACGGTGAAGGCGGCGCCGCTCTCGTACATGGCGTCGGTCGAGCTGCGGGACGTGGAGCTGCCCTTCGAGGGCTTCGGCCACCTGATCCTGGGAGGCCCCGGGCCGGCGCTCTTCTACCGCATCGGCGACGGCCTCATCCGCGGCTGCCTCGACGTGCCGATCGCGCTGGGCCCGCAGGCGCGCTCGCTCGAGGCGCTCTGGGACGGCTTCGGCCCCGTGGTCCCCGAGAAGATGCGCCCGGCGCTCCGCGCGGCGCTCGAGCGCGGCCCGAGCGGCTGGGCAATCAACCAGTTCCGCCCGCGCGCCCTCTTCGGGGCCGGCGACGTGCGCCTCGTCGGCGACGCGGTCGGGCACGTGCACCCGATGACGGCGACCGGGATGACGCTGGGGCTGCTCGACGCGAAGGCCCTCGCCGACACCGACAGCCTCGAGGACTACGCCAAGGCCCGCCGGAGCTACGTGCCGGAGCTGCTGTCGAACGCGCTCTACCACTGCTTCCGACGGGACGACCCGAGCGCCACCGCGATCCGGCGCGCGATGTTCGAGACCCTCCGCAAGGAGCCGCGCGAGCGTCGCCGCACGATGGACATCCTCGCGGGGACCGACCAGAGCCGGCGGAGCTTCGGCTCGGCCTTCCTGCGCATCGCTGCGCGCGCCATCGGCGGCACGCTCGAGAGCGATCGGCCGCTGTCGCGCTTGATGAGCTTCGGCGAGTGGATGCAGTGGCCGGCCGCGCTGGTCGTGCCCAGCGGGCTGGACGCGAGCGTGCGCGCGCAGAGCAGCACCACGCACCCGATCCCGCAGCTCGCCAAGCTGACCCCCACCGCGGCGCCCGTCGCGCCGCCCGAGCAGCACGGCGGCAAGTCGCCCGCGCTCGACGTGCCGCTGACCCCCGCGCTCGAGCGTGGCTCGGCGACCCTGCTGCGTGAGCTCGAGCGGCTGGCGATGCAGTTCGGCGAGGTCCCCGACGCGACGCTCGCCGGCCCGGCGCTCTCGTGCATCCGCGCGATCACCGCGACCCGGATGCGCCTCGGCATGGCGGCGCGCATGACGCTCGGCCGCCGTCGCCTCGCGACCGACGGCTTCCCGCGCCTGCTCGACAGCGAGCCGCATTGTCGTCACCTCGCGGAGCTCCTGCTCGTGTTGCTCGACGGCGCGCCGTGGGACGAGCAGCCCATCCCCCAGCTCGACGAGGGCGTCCGCGCCCTGCTCGACTGCCAGACCGAGAGCGGCGGGTTCGCGCGCACGCACGGCGTCGCGTCCTCGCCCGGCGCGGCCGGGGAGCTCGAGCTGACCTCGCTCGCGTGCCGCGCGCTCGACGCCGTGATGCGCAGGGGCGCGACCGACGCGAACCTGCAGCGCGCGCTCGACCGCGCCGCGGACTGGGTCGTGAGCCTTCAGGGCGACGACGGCGACTTCGGCGCCGACCTCTCGCGCACCGCGTGGGCGCTCGAGGCGCTGATCGCGGCGGGTGTGCACCCGGGGGACCCGGCCACGCGTCGCGCCGTCCGCTGGCTCTCGGCCGCGCTCGACCCGAGCGGCGACCCGGTGGAGGCGGCCCGCGCGGTGCGCGCGCTCCTCGCCGCGGGCGTGTCGTCGAACGAGGCCATCGTGTCCACGGCCCGCGCGCTCGCCTCCCTCGAGCCGACCGACTGGCGCGTGGCCCGCGAGGTCGTCGAGGCCCTCGCCGCGTGCGAGGTGCGTCGCGCCGAGCGGCCCCAGAAGCGGGCGCGGCGCCGCAAGAAGGGCAGCGACAAGTCGCCGATCGGTCCGGAGCTGAAGGCCGACTGGAAGTTCTGCCGGAGCGCCCTCGGTGAGGTCTCGCGCACCTTCGCGCGGCCGATCGAGATGCTGCCCCCGAAGCTCGAGGTGGCGGTCTCCCTCGGCTACCTCCTCTGCCGCATCGCCGACACGGTCGAGGACCACATCGCGGTGCCCTTCGAGGTGAAGGACGAGCTCTTCGTGCGGCTCTGCGCGGTGCTCGAGGAGGGCGCGGATCCGGCGCCGTTCTCGGCCGCGTTCGAGCAGATCGAGGGCGACGACGCCGAGCTCCGCCTCGCGCGCGAGCTGCCCCGCGTGATGCGCGTCT
>SHBB01000020.1 GCA_004213565.1 Sandaracinaceae bacterium | reverse complement strand
GCGGTCACGTCACCTCGATGGACGACTGCGACGACACCTGCGGCGTCTGTTACCCCGGCAACGCCGAGGTCTGTGACGGCGAGAACAACGACTGCGACGGGTATCTGGACGAGTATCTGTTCTCGGCGGGCTCGCCGAGCATCTACGCCAGCGGGAGTCGGCTGGAGCGGCCCCGCGCCTTCGAGTGTCAGGGTGACGTGTGTGCCTTCTTTCACTCGGCCGGACAGGTCTTGGGGTGGCGCATGGAGCGCGACGGAACGGTGCTCCGCTCCGCCGTGCCCCACGCCGGCAACGACACCTTCGACGTCGGCTACCGGAGCGGTGACTCGCGCATCGCGTACGCCTACGCCGAAGGCTCACAGATCCGGGTCCGCCTGCTCGACGTGGGCACACTCAACTCCGTGAGGAGCGCCACGATCCCCGTGAGCACACCCTACCTCCGGGTCGTCGTGGACTCGACCTCGGCGTGGGTCTACGCACGCGTGGGGAGCTGGATCAACCGCTACCGCATCAACAAGAGCACCGGCGCGTGGGACGGGATCACGGACTCCGTCACGCTCACCGACCTGCCCTTCGACGTCGACGCGTCTCGCCACTTCGGAGAGCCGCACTACGTCAGCTACGTCACGCCGTACTCGCACAACGCGGTGTTCATCGGACGGGTGTCGTCCAGCGGCGCGCTCACCACCGAGACGATCGCCTCGATGCCGAGCGGGGTCACGGCCATCGATCCGGCGATCGGGACCGCGCCCGACGGACAGATCGTCGTCGCGTGGGCTGAGCGCGGCAGCAACTACTTCGTGAACCGCATTCGACGCGCCCACAAGACGAGCTGGTCGGCCACGCCGGCCATCGGGACGCTCCGCATGGGTTGGACGACTTCGGATGGAGAGGGCGCCCCCAACCTCCTGATCGACGTGGGCTACGCCCGAGGGAGCGCCGCGCATGAGGTCTTCCACGTGGTCACCTCGCAGCGGTTGTGGAACTCGACCTCCCCAGAGCTCGGTGACGTGGGTGCGTACACGATCCAGCGCTCGAGCGGGGGCACTTCGATCGACGAGATCGGGGTGGGAGGGAGCCGACGCCGACACGGAGGCGTGGCGGCTGCTCCGTCGATGGACACGTCGTTCGTCGTCTTCTACGAGCACACCGTCACCGGAGGCACCTGGCGACCGATCGGCTGCTGAGCGGAGCGTTCGACGAGATCGCGGCGCCTTCCCTCGGGAGGGCGCCGTGTCTCGTTCAGGACCAGGTGACGCGGTAGCGGATGACCACGGTCGGCACGCCATGGGCGCGCTCGTCGGCGGGCGTGAGGGAGACGTCGACGGACGCGTCGGAGGCGCCGCTCAGCGGGAGGCAGACGCGGAGGAACTCGCTCGAGATCTCCGCGTACCAGGGCGCGAGGTGAGACGGCGTGCCGCTCCGCACGACCAGCGCCTCTCGGTCGCCCTGCTTGTCCACCTGGACCCGCCCGAAGTCGAAGTAGCGCCCCGCGATGCGGGGCAGCGCCTGCGTCACCGCCATCGGCGAGGCGAGCCCGAGGATCCAGCGATAGACGCCCTTCAGGTCGTCCTCCGCCTGGCCCCGCGCGCGACGCCGCGCGTACTCGGAGAAGCTCGTCCCGGTCAGCTCCGCGATCACCTGGGTGACGGGCACGATCGGGGCCGTGTCATACCAGCTGGCGGCGAGGAAGGGCTGCCGCATGAACGCGCGGAGCGCGTCGCTGGGCAGCTCCGCGAGCACCCGATCGACGCCGCCGGTCACGTCCGCCGCGAGCGCCTGGACCAGCGCTCGGTAGGCGAGACCCTTCATGCGGAACGGGCTCTTCCCCGGCTCCCAGGGCCACTCTTCTACCGCTATCGACATCCCCCGATGGGAATGTACGTCAGTTCGTGGTCACGCTGAACCGGCCGTGAAGCGAGCGAGGGCGTCGGCGAGCTCGATCGCCTGCGTCTTCTGGATGTTGTGACCGCCTTCGTCGAAGGCGAGGCGTGGGCCGTCGGGGAGCTCGCGCGCGAGGGAGAGGCCGATGGTCTCCTCGACGAGGCGGTCGTCTCGCGCCCAGGCGAGCAGGGTGGGGCAGCGGACGCGGCGCGCGGCGGCGCGGTGATCGGCGAACGAGATCTGGGAGAAGATGCGCGTCGTCTCCACCAGCTCGCCCAGCGGCGTCGACGCCGGGAAGCCCGCGCGCCGGAAGCCTCGTTTCATCGGCGCGGCGAGCAGCCGCGGGATTCCGGGCACGCCGAGCAGGCGCGCGACGTCGGGGCTGCGCAGGGTGCGGCGCGCGAGCCGATGGACGTGGAGCCCCACCGACGCGAGCAGCGCGAGGCGCTCGACCCGCGGCTCCTCCGCCGCCACCGCCATCGCGAGCGGACCGCCCATCGAGTGCGCAAGGAGAGTGACGCGATCGAGACCGAGCGCGTCGATCGCATCTCGCACGAAGCGCACGCGGTCGGGGAGGCGCGCGCCGGTGCCGGTGCGGACGGGCGTCGCGCCGAAGCCCGGTTGATCCAGCCGCACGAAGCGCACGCGGCCGTCGAGGGCGGAGGCGAGCCAGCGGAAGTCGCGCACCGAGCCGGGCAGGCCGTGGATCGCGAGCGCCGTCGGGCCCGCGCCCTCCTCGGTGTACGCGAAGGGGCCGCGCTCGAGGCGCGCCAAACGAATGGACGGGTCGCTAGGCGACTCGGGCACGCTCACGAGGGACCTCCGCGAGTACGAGCATGCATGCGGCTCGACGGTCGCAGCCTCACCAGCCGGCGACCCAGGTGAGGGCGAGCCAGCTCGCGACGGGGATCGTGACGATCGAGAGCACGCTGGTGGCGACGATGGCGCGGCTGGTCCGCTCCGCGCCGACGCCGAGCTGCTGGGAGATGGCGAAGGTGGTGATCGCGGCCGGCATGGCGGCGAGCAGGCAGAGCACCTGGGCCTGCGCGGGCGTCAGCCAGCCCACCGAGTGGAAGCCGAACGCGACGCCGAAGCTGAGCGCGGGGAGGAAGAGCAGCTTCACGCCGAGGTGCACGACGTCGCCGCCCTCGATGCGCCGCAGCCGCGCGCGCTGGGTGAAGAGGTAGAGCCCGAGCAAGAAGAGCGCGACCGGCGCGGCCGAGCGGCCGAGCGGTTCGATCACCGTGTCGACGAGCATCGTGTCGAGGAGGCTCCGCGCGTCACCCGGCAGCGCGTGCGCCGCGAGTCCCGCCACCGGCGCCCAGAGGAGGGGCTGCCTGGCCAGGGCCTTCGCGCTCTCGGCGAAGCCATCCCCGCGCCCGCTCCAGCGGAGCAAGAGCAGCGGGCCGACGCTCAGCGCGAGGGTCACGTGCACGGCGACCGCGACGGCGGCGAGCCCGAGCGCGTCTTCGCCGAGCACCCGCTCCACGACCGGCAGGCCGAGGTAGGCGACGTTGCCGAACGCGACGATCAGGGCGAGGGTCGGCGCCTCCTCGGGGAAGAGGGCCCTCACGGTCAGCGCGCTCACGGCGAGCACGAGCGGGATGAGGAGCCAGAAGCCGGGCTCGGTCGGGAGCGCGAAGTCCGCGTCCACGAGCCCACGAAAGACCAGGGCCGGGAACGCGAAGTAGAGCGCGTACCGGTTCAGGTGATCGACGGCCGCGTTCGGATCGGGGAAGAGCCGGACGGCGCCCGCCGAGGCTCCGAGGAGGATGGGCGCGCCCAGCGCCAGCGCAGCGAGCCAGAGCTCCACGCGCCGGGCGTGTCACGTCAGCCGACCGCGCGCACCCCGACGCCCTGCTGGGAGAGGTGATGGCGGAGCACGCGGATGCTGCGGATCAGCTCGAGATCATGCGGGAGCCGGGTCCGGGCCTCTTCGAGCCGGAGCATGAGATCCAGATGGCGGCCGGCCTCGAGCAGGTACACCACCTCTTCCCGGGACACGAAGTCCTCCCAGCGGCGGCGGACCCGGCTCTCCGACGGCCGCGGCACACGCGGTCGGACGGCGTGGAAGCCGGACTCGCGCGGGGGATTCTGGTCGTGGTCTCGGCTCATGCTGCGTTCCGTTCTGGACAGATGCCTTCTGCCTCAACGGAACGGCCGACGACCGGCGAAGCTTGAGGGTCAGGGCCCGGTGATCTGCAGCGTGTAGGGCCCGGTGGCGGTCGAGAACGAGCTGGCCTGCACCTGCCAGCGTCCCGCTTCGGTGAGGTTCAGGGTGAGCCGGGAGTTGAGCCCGCCGCCGCCGTCGTCGTCGGTCCACTGCTGGCCCGAGGGCGAGACCACGATGAGGTAGGTGTCCACGCTGGGCGAGGTCAGGTGGATGCTGACGGTGCCGCTCGCCGGCCAGTCGAACTGGTAGACGTCGACGAACTCGCCTCCCGAACGGACCTGGTCTCCCTGCTGCAACGTGCCGGTGAGGGTCTGGCCCGGCTGCATCACGTTGTTCTGCGGCTGGAGCGGCCGGGGCACGCTGCTCCGGTCGAGCCGCACGGCCGTCGTCTGGCCGGCCTGCACCTGGACCGTCCCGCGGGCCACCACCACGCCGCGCTCGCGGATCTCGAGCGTGTGCGGGCCTTGCTCGATCCGGACCTGCTGGCCCGAGACGATCGTGCCGCGCGGCGAGCCGTCCACGATGAGCTCCCCGGTGGCCACGTCGCTCTGCACCGTCACCGTGCCGATGGACCCGGCGTAGCCGTCCTCCTCTTCGGTGTCGGAGCTGAGGAGCACCACCGCGACCACGATGCCGCCACCCACGAGCAGCAGGCCACCGAGGAGGATGGCCGCGACCAGCCCGAGCGCGAGCCCGCCGCCTCCGCCTCTCTTGGGCTGCGCCGTCATGGTCCCCGGCGAAGCCGTGCCCCAGCCTGGCTGTGAGGGGGGCGCGCCGTAGCTGGGCGCCGATCCATAGCCGGGTGACGAGCCGTAGGAGGGCGGCGGCGTGCCCGGCGCGCTCCCGAAGCCGCCGTGTGGGCCGGGGGACGAGGCGTAGCTCGGCGCGTGGGTGCCCGGGGCGCTCCCGAACGCGGCGGGGCCCGTCTGAAACGCGCCGGCCTGCGGCGTCTGGAGCACCGCGGTCTGCGGCACCCGCCCTCGATCGGGCGCGCCCGAGGTCGGCGGCATGCCTGCGGACGCCCCGCGCGCCCGCCGGAGCTCCTCCAGCATCTGGGCCGCGTTCTGCGGCCGCTGCGAGGGCTCCTTCGCCAGGCACCGGTCGACCAGCCGCGCGAGCGGGTCGGGCACGTGCGGCGCCACCGCGGACAGCGGCGGGTGAGGCTTGGTGCACGCGTTGACGACGATCGCGCTCGCCGTCTCTCCGTCGAACGGCGTCTTGCCGCAGAGCGCCTCGTAGAGCATCGCGCCGAGCGCCCAGACGTCGGCGGCCGGCCCCACCCCCTTGGCGCTCATCGCCTGCTCGGGCGCCATGTAGTGCGGCGTGCCCATCGCGATGCCGGTGTGGGTCACGCTCTGCTTCTGCCCGTCCATCTCGCGTGCGATCCCGAAGTCGAGGATCTTCATGACCTCGGTGCCGTCCTTCTTGCGCTGCAAGAAGATGTTCTCGGGCTTCAGGTCGCGGTGCACGATGCCGACGTCGTGCGCGGCCGCGAGCGGGTCGAGGATCTGCTCGAACCAGTCGATGAGCTGGGCCGTGGGCACGGGCCCCCCCGCGAGCCGATCGCGGAGCGGCGCCCCGTCGAGCAGCTCCATCGCGACGAACGGCGAGCCGTCCTGCGAGTCGAAGCCCGCGTCGTAGATCTCGACGATCCCCTCGTGCCCGATCTGGGCGGGCGCACCGACCTCGCGCAGGAAGCGCTGCTTGGCCGCCTCGTCCTTGGCCACGTGCTCGAAGAGGATCTTGAGCGCCACCGTCTTGTGCGACATGTGGTGCTTGGCTTCGTACACCGCGCCCATGCCGCCCTCGGCGATCTTGCGAATGATGCGGTAGCGACCGCCGATGAGCCGATCTTCGAGCCCTGCCAAGCGCTGCCCCCGTGTGGCGAAGTGTGGGCGGAGGATAACGGACGGGGCCCTTCGAGGCACTACGACCCCGACGGCACCCTCACCGACTCAGCGTACCTCGCAGCAGCGGAAGCCAGTGCTGGCGTTCGTGCTCGTTCGAGGGAGCGTATTGGGATAGTTGCACTGGCCCTCGAACCAGTCGTTGTCGAGGTAGGCGCCCCCGACCGCGAGACAGTCCGCGGTCATGGCGGTGCTCGACGAGCAGGAGTGGATCCACTCACGGATGTTCCCCGTCATCGCGAGCACGCCCTCGTAGCCCGCCTCGGGCGACTGACATTCCGTGAGGCTCCCGACGTCCACGCTCGCGCCGCGGTCCGTGAAGTTGCACGCGTCGTCCGCCACCGGTCCGCTGTCGCCCGG
The DNA here is from genome assembly GCA_004213565.1 of Sandaracinaceae bacterium. Taxonomy (GTDB): domain Bacteria; phylum Myxococcota_A; class Polyangia; order Polyangiales; family Sandaracinaceae; genus JAVJQK01. Next base: position 24,864 of record SHBB01000020.1, on the reverse strand, counting down.
AGGGAAGAGATACGTGCCCCCCGAGCTGCAGGCGTTGTACCAGGGGCTGGCTGCGGCGTCCGCGAAGAGGCTCGACGGCAGGCCCGTGTCGCCCGAGTAGCGGCCACAGAGCCGTTTGCCGACCGCGGCGCAGTAGGCGTAGGCATCGCACCAGTCGACGCACGTCTGCGGACGCTCTGCGCACCCTGCGCCGGTGCAGTCGAACCCCGCCGCGACGCAGCCGGCGTCCGGGGTGAAGTCGGTGTTCCATGCGCATCCGGGGCCGATCAGGGCGCCCGCCGGGGCGGGGCTCGTCTCCAGCCAACTCTCGTACTGGACGCGAGAGACCTCGAACGCGTCGACGCCGTAGGTGCCGCCCGCGGGCACGGCCACTTGGACCAACTCGGTCACCGGAGGGCAGATGTCTCGCGCCGTCACGCAGCTCGTGATCGCGCACGCCGCGCCGTCGTCGCAGCACGCCTGACCGGGTGCGCCGCAGGGCTGACAGCCCTCGAGGGTACAGTTGGCGCCGCCGACGCAGGCGGGGCGGGGCGCCTCACAACACGCCTCGCCGATCTGGCCGCAGGGCGTCGGGCCCGCATCGACGCCCGCGTCACCGGGGCCGGCGTCCGCCCGCGCGTCGACCGGCGGCGCTGCGTCCCGTGGCCCTGCGTCCGGGGTGGCGCCCGCGTCGTCGACGTAGCTCAGCCGGTCCGGGTCGAAGAGGGCCGTGCACCCGCTCGCGCCCACGACCAGCGCCACGACGAGCGGCCAGGCTCGCGACGCCCTCATCAGAACGCCCCCCGGATCTGGACCGAGCACTCACTCGGCCCACAGCCCGCCGACACGGGGGTGTCGGCGCTCGCGTCGCGTAGCAGGAGCGTCAGCGCCAGGCCCGTCCCGGCCACCGCCGCGCCACTCACCCAGAGCACGTCGGTGGCGACCGCGATGCCCTGGACGCTCTCGGCGTGCTCGCGCGACGAGGCGGGGCAGACCCCATCCGCGCAGGTCGACAGGAGAGCGTCGTTCTCGACCGCGAGCACCGCCGCGGAGATGGCGCTCGCGAGCAGCAGCGCGCCGCCCGCGCCGAGGACGATCGGCCCGACCGGGGACACGGACGTCTCGGTCCCCGCCGCTCTCGGGCGCGCGCCGGCCGCCTCGAGGCGCAGCTCGAGCTCGCGGATCCGCGACTGCGCGAGGGTGATCCGGGAGTCCGACTGGTCCCCTGCCGCGATCGCACCCTCGAGGTAGCCGACGTAGGCGTCACGCGCGTCCTGTTCTCGCCCGCGGATCTCGTCGAGCGACGTGCCCACGTTGAAGAGGATCATCCAGGCGTTCGACAAACCAGCTTCGCGCATCGAGGCGTAGGCGCGCTCGAACGCCTCGGCGGCGAGCAGGTATCGGCGATCGTCGAAGTGCGCTCGGCCCTCCTCGAACGCCTGCCGCGCGTCACGAGAGGCCGGGCTCTCCGAGCCCGACGGCAGCTGCTGCGCCGCGACCCGCTGCGGCCCAGAGGCCGCCAGACCGATGAGCGCGAGCGCGAGAGAGATGGTCCGCATCGATGTGCTCCCCGAGGTGGCCGAGACAGTGCCCAGAGAGGTTCGAGAACGCAAGGTGGCCGCACCTCGAGCCGGAGTCCGGTGACCGGCCGCCTCCGCGCGCGCGTGATAGCCTCGCGCGGTGATCCTTCGCGCCCTCTCTCTTGCCAGCTTCGCCCTCCTCGTGGCGTGCTCGGAGCCCTCTCCCGCCCTCGATGCGGGAACGCTCGACGCCGCCGCCCCCGACGCGGCCCCCCTCGACGCGAGCGCCCTCGACGCAACGGCCGACGCGGACCTCGACGGGAGCTCGCCGCTGGATGCGGCCCGCCCCGACGGCGGCTCGGTGGACGCCGGACCGCCGGTGGAAGGCGTCATCTCGGGGAGCTGCGACGAGATCGACACCGAGCTGATCGATCCCATGGCGTTCCGGTTCGAGAACGAGATCACCTTCCCGGTGCGCCTCATGGAGTCCGATCTCGCGCACTTCACCGACGGCGCCCGTCAGGTGCTGTCCGATGGGACGGTCGGCGGGAGCAGCGTCTACAGCGAGGCGATGTCGTTCGAGGTCCTCGCCCGCTGCGAGGGCGCCACGCTGATCGCGAGCGAGCCCTTCATTCGATACATGGACGAGAGCGGCACCCGGACCGATCTCCTGGTCGAGATCGAAGGGAGCCGCGTCGGCGTGAGCGTGACGCGCGCCGTCCACTTTCCCCGGGCCGACCCCTACCCGCTCTCCGAGGCGCAGCGGCTCCTCATGCGGAAGCTCGAGGACATCGAGGAGAGCAGCGCCAACGTCGACGACCGCGATCGATGGGTGAAGCAGATCCTACACGTGATGGCCTACGCGCCCATGCACGCCGACATGTTCCGGATGGCGTGGGAGATGACGCCCGTGGAGATGCGGCACGACACGATCCTCCTCGTGACCGTCACGAACGGCGAGGACGAGTTCATCTACGACAACGAGCTCTGATCCCGTGGCGAGTCGCGTCTCCGCACATTGTCTCCGCACATTGATCAGGAGAGATCAGGACTCGCGAGAGCGGCCCCGGTGTACGACTGGAGCATGCTCACCGACACGATCGCCCGGCTCGCGCTGCCCCTCTGCTTTCTCGTCGCCTGCGGCGCGCCCGAAGGAGAGGGAGGCATGGACGCCGCTGCGCCAGACCCGACCACGGACGCCGGCGGACGCCTGACGCACGACGGAGGTTCGCCGCGCGACGACGGAGGAGCGCCCGAGGACGCGGCCGTGGCGTCGCGGGACTCCGGGCCCTCGGACGCGGGAGCCGCGGAGGACGCCTCGACCCCGAGCGGGGCGCCCGCGCGTCCGGGACGGAACCTCCTGTTCTTCGACGACTTCGAGTCCGCGGACCGGAGCCACTCCGAGAACGGCGTCGCGTGGCGGGGCGCCAGCGCCGGGGGCGGCGGAGACGCGGTCGATGTGACGGGAGAACGGGCGGCGAGCGGCGCCCACGCGCTCCGCTTCACCTTCGGCGGCGGCGGACCGGAGGACGACGCGTTCGCCGAGCAGCGCTTCACCCTGGGCGAGCTGCGCGAGGAGCTGTGGATCGGCTTTCGGATCTACTTCCCGGACGGCAGCGAGCCCGGCGAGAACCGCTACGTGCATCGCGACCTGCCCTCGGGGCCCGAGAACAACAAGCTGCTCCGGCTCTGGGCGCCGACCTACGACGGCTTCAAGTGGGGCGCGAGCATGTGGCCTTCGCCCACCGGGCAGTCGTACGTGGGCGGGATCACGCGCGGGAGCTGCGTCGCGGGCCCCGGCCCCATCCGCGGGACCGACGGCTTCGCCATGACGGACGCGCACCTCGGCCGATGGATGCTCTGGGAGATCCACGTCCGCGGGGACGACGGCTCGGGCAACGGCGTCTTCGAGCTCTGGGTCGACGGGGCGCTGATCGCGAGCCACACCGACATCGCCATCGACGGAGCCCCGTGCGCCCCGAACGCCTTCATCGACGGCTACCTGCTCGGCTGGGCGAACTCGGGCTTCGACGTCGACACCCACGTCTACATCGACGACGTCGCGATCTGGGATTGAGCGCGCTTCGCGGTCAGAGGCCCTGCTCGCCGATGCGGTGCTTCGGGTTGTCGGGGTCGAGCGCGGCCTTCGCGGCCGCCTCGCGGCGCTCGCTGTAGCGGTCGACGAGCATCTCCCGGATGTCTCGCGTCAGCAGCGTGAACTTGTAGAGCTCCTCCATCACGTCGACGACCCGGTCGCGGTAGGGCGAGTCCTTCATGCGCCCGTCGTCGTGGAACTCGTCGTAGGCCTTCGGGACCGAGGACTGGTTGGGGATGGTCAGCATCCGCATCCAGCGCCCGAGCACGCGCAGCGTGTTGACGACGTTGAAGGACTGCGAGCCGCCGCTGACCTGCATCACCGCCAAGGTGCGCCCCTGGGTCGGGCGCACCGCGCCGAGCGACAGCGGGATCCAGTCGATCTGGTTCTTGAACACGCCCGTGATCGCCCCGTGCATCTCCGGGCACGACCACACCTGCCCTTCGGACCAGATCGACAGCTCGCGCAGCCGCTGGACCTCCGGGTGATGCTCGAGGTCGGGGCCCTTGATCGGCAGCTTCCCCGGATGGAAGAAGCGCACCTCGCAGCCGAGCGCCTCGAGGACGCGCCCCGCCTCCTCGGCGAGCAGGCGAGAGTAGGAGCGCTCGCGCAGCGATCCGTAGAGCATCAAGATGCGTGGCGGGTCCTGACGGATGGTGAGCGGCGGGAAGGCGGGCTTGGTCAGCGGCGGCGGGTGGCCGTCGTGATGACTCATGTCTTCTCCAGGTGCAGCGGGGAGACGGCAGGGTTGGGGGCGGGGAACCAGCCGCGGGTGCGGTTGGCGAACGCGACGAGCGAGAGCATCACGGGGACCTCGATGAGCACCCCGACCACCGTCGCGAGCGCCGCGCCCGAGGAGAGCCCGAAGAGGCTGATGGCGACGGCCACCGCGAGCTCGAAGAAGTTCGAGGTGCCGATCATCGCCGCGGGCGCCGCCACCGCGAAGGGCAGCTTCAGCGCGCGGGCGAGCCCGTAGGCGATGGCGAAGATGCCATAGCTCTGGACCAGGAGCGGGATGGCGAGGAGGAGCACCCGCCCCGGCTGCGCGATGAGGGTCTCGGCCTGGAAGCCGAAGAGCAGCACGACGGTCAGGAGCAGCCCGATGATCGACGTCGGCTGGAGCTTCTTGCGCAGGCGCACGACCGCGTCGTCGGCCGAGGCAGCGCGGGATCGCGCGAGGTACGCCCGGGTGAGCACGCCGGCCGCGAGCGGCACCACGACGAAGAGCACGACCGAGGCGACGAGGGTGCCCCACGGCACCTGTAGATCCGTGACCCCGAGGAGCAGGCCGGCGATGGGCGCGAAGGCGAACACGAGCACGATGTCGTTCACCGAGACCTGGACCAGCGTGTAGTTCGCGTCGCCGCGGGTGAGGTGGCTCCAGACGAAGACCATCGCGGTGCACGGGGCGACGCCGAGCAGGATCATGCCTGCGACGTACTGCGCGGCGTCCTCGGGTGGGACGAGGCCGGCGAAGACGTGGTGGAAGAAGAGCACGCCGAGCCCGGCCATCGTGAACGGCTTGATGAGCCAGTTGACGACGAGGGTCAGAACGAGCCCCTTCGGGTTCTTGCGGACGTCGCTCAGGCACGACGGATCCACCCCGAGCATCATCGGGTAGATCATCAGCCAGATGAGCACGGCGACGACGAAGTTCACGCTCGCCCAATCCATCGAGGCGACGACCTCGAAGGCGGCGGGGACGAGGAGCCCGAGCCCGACGCCGACGGCGATGGCCAGCGCGACCCAGAGCGAGAGGAAGCGCTCGAAGACCCCCATCAGAGCGACTCCACGAGCGCCTTGAGGAGGGCGACCGCGCCGGGCTCGACGCAGTAGCAGACGCGCGGTCCGTCCACGTCACCGCGGATCAGGCCTGCTTCCTTCAGCTGCTTGAGGTGCTGCGAGACGGTGGACTGCGCCAGCGGGAGCTCGCCCACGATGTCGCCGACGATGCACCCCTCCTGACGCACGAGGAGCCGGAGGATGGCGACCCGCGCGGGGTGCGCGACGGCCTTGGCCAGCCGCGCGAGCTGCCGGTTGGCCTCCGCCTCGTCGGTGGGCACGGGCGGCGCCGGCTCGGCCGGAGGACAGCACGCCGCGGGTCTGGAGGGGGCCTTCGAACGCATATCGCCGATATACGATGATAGCCCGCGACGTCAACCTCCCGCGGGGTGTCCGTGGGAGGTCGGCGCGTGTCGAGGCCTCAGATCAGGATCGACGTGCACACCCCCGTGGGGACGTCGCAGGTCAGCGGGTCGCAGCAGTCGGCGTCGCTCTCGCAGGTCGTGCCGCAGGTGCCGTCACCGCCGCAGGTGTAGCCGCCCGGGCAGTCGCCGCAGCGGTCGCAGGTCGGCGGCGGGGTGTCGGGGCAGTCCTCTCCGACCTCGAGGATCGCGCGGTCGTAGTGCACGCCGAGCGAGCCCGCGGCCTCGACGCGGCGCCCGAAGACGGAGCCGTAGATCTCGCTCTCTCCCGTGAACGAGATCGGCGCGCGCGGCGCGTAGAGGTTGCCGACGAAGGCCGAGGTGCCCTGGAGCGAGACCTCACCCGCGCCGCCGACGTAGACGCGCGTCGCCGCGGGGCGCTCCGGGTCGCCGAAGCTCAGGGTGCCGGCGCCCTGCAGCGTGCCGGCGATGAAGACGTCGAGCTCCCCCTCCGGGCCCAGCTCCACGTTCAGGCTCCCGGCGATGGTCACGTCGCCGCCCACGAAGAGCGCGGTGCGCCCCGCGACCTCCAGGGTGAGGCCGCCGGTCCCACCGATGCCGTCGAGGTAGAAGCGCCCGCAAGGCAGCGTGATCCGGTGCTCGCTCACGAGGTCCGTGTACGCGTCGGGGGCGAGGTCGACCTCGGCGTTGTGGTTGTCGGTCGCGGTGGCGGCGACGATGGCGCCGATGTCGAGCACGTCGTCTCCGCAGGGGCAGGGGGGCGCGACGCTGACCGGCCCGGTGATCGTGTCGCCGCCGACGCGCACGCCGACGGCCGTCGAGCCCGCGGGCTGGTGCAGGTCGCGCGCGATGGAGAAGCTCCCGATCCCCGCGACGTCTCCGACCACGCGCGCGTCCCGCGCGACCGCGCCTTCGCCCGTCAACCGCACGCTGCCGCCCGCGCGGAGATCGCCCCCGACGCGGATGCCAGACCCGACGAAGGTCACCTCGTCGAGCCCCGCGGAGCTCAGCGTGCCGCCGATGTCGACGGTCGACGTGGACGAGAAGGTCCCGTTGGTGCCCACCGGACCGCCGGAGTCGGTGATGGTGCCGTCGGCGTCGCTGTCGAACGAGTCGGTCACGAACGAGCCCACGGGCTCGAACGACTCACACGCGCAGACCGCGTAGCGGAACACCCGCTCCGCCACTTCGCCCGTGCACACGTCGCGCGTCGCGCCCGGCACCACCACGGCCGGGCCACGCCCGGCGCAGAACGCGGCGCGGCCGTCCGAGAGCGGCGCGGCGTCGGTGGCGGGCGCGCCGTCGGTCGGCGTGGGGCTGCCGTCGAGTGACGCGCCCCCGTCGGAGGTGGCCACCACGTCGGTGCCGCCACAGGCCGCCGCGAGGATGAGGGCCGCGACGAAGGTCAGGCTGTTCTGTGCGTGCATGTCACCCCAGTGACGCGACCCACCAGATCGGGTCACGGGAATTTCGACCTTGCTCGAGGGCCACTTTCGTCGACACCCTCGCCCGTGGCCCGCGGCGCCATCGCGATCGTCCTCTCTCTCCTCGCGCTCGGAGCGCACGGCCGCGCCCAGGGGCGAGCGCCCTCGCTGCGGGTGCACATCGTCGACGACGGCGACCTCGGCCCCTTGCGCGACCGGCTGCGCGGGCAGCTCAGCGACGTCGACCTGTCGCTGTCGGTCGGGCCCGACACCGGGGCCTCGCACGACGTCCTGCTCCGGTTCGAGGGGATGGACAGCCTGGACGGCCCGACGCCACAGCTCACCGTCCTCGTCACCGTGCCGGCGGAGGGCGCGACCCTGCGCCAGCGCCTGCGGCCGATGGGTCGCGGCGGCGAGCGCTCCGCCCTGCTCGAGCAGGCGGCGATGTTCGTGCGCGCCACGCTCCTCGCGCTCTCGGAGGGAGGCACCCTCGGCGTGGAGGCCGCCGATCCGCCCGAGCCCGATCCGGTCACCGAGGTCGACCCGCCAGCTCAGCGCGTGCAGCCGGCGATCGCCGTCGGCGTGTGGGGCGCGATCGACGGGCAAACCACGTTCGGCCAGCGCGGGCTCGATCTCGCCTTCGACCTCGAGCTCGACGTCGTACGTCTCGGCGCGCGGCTGGCGTTCGGGCTGCCGAGCGAGAGCGAGGATGATCGCGCGCGCCTCCACCTCTGGCACCACGGCGCCGACGCCTACGTCTCGCTCGAGGGTGAGCCGGTCGAGGGCGTGCATCTCGGCGCGGGCGCGTCTCTGGGCGTGGCCCTCGTCCACCGCTCCACCGAGCCACTCCAGCCGGGGATCGCGTCCACCCCGCCCGCCTGGACGGCCTCCTTCCGCCTCGGCCCCAGGCTGTCCGCGCGCTGGCGGCCCCGGGGCAGCCGCCTCGAGCTGGAGCTCGCGTTCGCGCTGGATATCGTGCCCTCGCCCGTCGTGTTCGCCTACGCGCCAGATGGGGCGGCCCGGTCACTCTGGCCGGCTCAGCCGCGCCTCGGCGTCGCCCTCCGGATGTTACCGTGACCCGATCCGCGCCCCCGTGACACCGAGGTCATGGAGCGTGATGTCCGCGAGACCCCTGATGCAGCCCGAGCCGTCGACGGATCCTCTGACCGCGTTGGCCATGCGCGCCGCGGGGGGCGACGCGTCGGCGCAGGAGGAGCTCATCACGGCGACCCTCCCGCGCGTCCGCAACCTCGTCCGCTACCTCGTCCGGGGGGACCAGGAGGTCGACGACATCGCTCAGGACGCGCTCGTCACGGTGCTCCGTCGGCTGCACACGTTCCGCGCCGAGAGCGGCTTCTCCACCTGGCTCCGCGCCGTGGTGAGCCGCGTCGCGCTCGACGTGATGCGCAAGCGGCGTCGGCGAGAGAAGCTGGCCCCGCGCGCGCCCGCGCCGCACCTCGAGCTGGTGGCGGACGTCTCACGGCTGCCCGACGCGTACCTCGAGCACCGTCGCGCCGTCACGCTGCTCGAGAGGCTCCCCGAGGAGCAGCGGCTGGCGCTCGTGCTCCATCACGTCGCGGGCATGACCGTTCCCGAGATCGCCGAGCAGCTCGAGGCGCGGCCCGAGACCGTGCGCAGCCGCCTTCGCCTCGGGCTGAAGAAGCTCCGCCAGCTCGAGGGGGCGCGATGACCGAGAGGCCCGACAGCGACGTGCTGCCCCGCTCGCTCGAGGTCGACCTGGACGGAGCGGGACCGGCCGTCCCGATCTCCGCCGCGCGGCGACGCGCGATGACCCAGGAGATCCTGGCCGCGGCGCGCGCAGAGGCGCCTCGACCGGCCGAGGCGGCGGTCTCGCCGCGCGGTCGGAGGCGGCTGCGGGCGTGGGTCCTCGTGGCCGCGGCGATGCTGGTGTGCGCGGGCGCGATGGCGGCCGTCGCGGCGTGGCCGACGAGAGAGGAGCCGCGCCCCGAATCTCCGAGCGCGCCGGTGGAGCTGCCGCAGCCCGAGGTCACGTCACCCGCCGACACGGAGGACACGGCGCCCGAGGACACGGCGCCCGAGGACACGGCGCCCGCAGATAACCCGCTGGAGGACACGGCGCCGGCGGTCACGTCACCTGAGGACACGGCGCCCGAGGTCACACCTCCTCGTCGACGCAGTCGCGCGCTCCAGCCGAGTCCCGCGCCGACCAGCCCCGAGGACGGGCTCGCGGTGGCCAACGGCCTGCGCGCAGAGCGCCGCTGGGATGCGGCCGAGCGCGCCTACCTGGCCGTCGTGGGTCGCTTCCCCTCGAGCGAGCAGGCCTACGCCGCGCGGCTGGCCGCGGCTGATCTACAGCTGAGCCACACCCGGCGCCCCGCTCGCGCGCTGGCCAGCTACCAGGCCGCCCTCGCCGCGCGCCCCGCGGGGCCTTTGGCCGCGCAGGCGCGCTTCGGGATCGCCCGCTCCCTGCGGCGGCTGGGTCGAACGGTCGAGGAGCGCCGCGCGCTCGAGGCGTATCTGGCCGCGCACCCCGATGACCTCCGCGCGTCGTCCGCCCGCGCCCGCCTCGCCGAGCTCACCGACGGGCGCTGACCTCACGGCACTGCCTCACCGCGAAGCCGTCGCGCTCGGCCATGAGGGCTCGAGTGGTCACTCAGACCGGAACAGATCCGCGAGTCTCTCGAGCGCACCCTGGTCCCCCTGGTGGGTCTGATCGAAGAGAGGATAGCGGCGGCGAGCGGCTTCGATGAGCTCGGCCTCGCCAGCGGCGAGGCGACTCGAGGCCGACGCCGCCGGCGAGGCCTCGAGCGCCCCCATCAGGCCATCCTCGACCAGCGTCCGGCGCGCGGCCACGAGCACGAGCCGGCTGAGCCAACGCCGATCCACCAGGCGCTCGGCGGCGTCACGGCGGGACGCGTCGTCGCTGGAGGCGACCGCGTCCCGCAGCAGGCCATAGAGGCGCTCGTCCTCCGGCAGGCGGCCGTGTCGTCGCACCTCCCCCAGACGCTCCTGCACCGCCTCGACGTCGCCATCCACCAGGGCGACCCAGCCCCGCAGCAACGCGATCTGGCTCGGGTGGACGCCGAGCGTCGTGGCGTCCGCGAGCCAGCTCTCGATGGCACGCGCGGCCCGCTCGTCGCGCCCGCCGTGGATCTCGCAGCAGGCCCGGGCGCCGCCGACCAGCACGCGCTCGATCCGACCGAGGTCCGGGTGAACCTCGTCCAGGCGCTGCGAAGCCGCGGGCAGCCAGCGATCCAGAGAGCGCCGAACGTCTTCCCGCGCGAAGGGGGCCGGCGGCGAAGACGGAAGCTCCCCGCAGTGACCGGCGCGAGCGTAGGTCAGCTGCGCGAGCGCGCTCACGAGCCGTCGCAGGACGACGTCGTCGAGCGCGTCCAGGCGGAGCCGCGACGCCTCGTAGACGAGCACCTGCTTCGGCACGCGCTGCTCGGAGGCGACGGTCTGCGACACGAGCGCGGCGAAGAACAAGGCCTGATCGGTGTCGGGGTCGAGCTGGACGCTCTCCTCGAGCCTCGGCGCCAACGACGTGCGTGGACGCCACCCCTCGTCGAGCAAGGCGGCGCCCTCGTCACGGCGGTCGAACATGGCTACCGCGAGGCGCTCGGCCGCTCGCGGAGAGCGAGCGGCCTCCGCGAGACGTCGGACTACCGAGCGGCCCCGATCCCCGTCCTCGTCCATCGCCGCCCGGAGGGCGACGTGCACGTGCACCGACGTTCGGTCGAGCCGCGCCGCCAGAGGCGACTCCGGCTCGGGATCACTGCACCCGAGCGCCAACGCGAGCGCGGACCCGACGATCCAGCCAGCCCTCACGCTCTCACCCTTCGCCCACCTTCAACGCCCGAGGTCTCCTGCCGGGATCCTGAGGTCATCGAACCTATCGGCCACTAGGAAATGTCGCCGAGTGTCATAGGTTTTCTCTATCTGAGCCGCTGGATCGAGGCGGTCGCCCGCTCGGGCGCGATCCCGTGTCAGCAGCCGTCGACGGAGCCGCCGCGGCTGGCGACACGCGAGCAGATGCAGCTGCGGTCGGCGCCGTTGGCGCAGAAGCCGACGCTGCTGCCCGCGGGGCGAAGACAGAAGAGGCCGGGCGGGCAGTCCGTCATCACGAACCCACCGCACTCCGGGGCGAAGTCGGCGCAGAAGGCGTCGTCGGGCGAGGCGCCGGTCCAGCAGCGGTCGCCCTCATCGCACGGGTTGGTGTCCCCGCAGGCGTCTCCGACGCGGCAGATCATTCCGGCGTCCCTCACGCCCGAGTCCGTGGGGCCCGCGTCGGTCTCGAGCCCAGCGTCATCGTCCGCGCCCGCGTCTTCGAGGCCCGCGTCGTCGAGCCCGGAGTCGACCGGCCCTGCGTCGTCACGCCCTGCGTCAGTGGAGCCCGCGTCCATCAGCGCCGCGTCGGCTGCGGTGGACGCGTCGTCGGCCCCCGCGTCGGTGTCGGCGTCGGAGCCGCACCCGCTGGCGATGAAGAGCGAGGCGATGACGGTGGATCGAGCGAGAGAGAGAGAAGTGAATCGAGTAAGCAAGCTGACCTCCAGCCGGAGGTCTGGCGCGCGCCCCCGCGGACGCCATCTGTCCCGTGGAGAAAACGCACGCAGATTCAACCTGGGGCGGAACATGCCGTTATGTTTGTCACGTGACCGACTGGCCTTTCGCTCCGGGTGACAGCCCGTTCCGCATGAAGGGGCTGGCGTACCGCGCGCTCTATCAGTTCGTCGAGCGGGAGATCGAAGGCGGTCGGGACGCGTTCGTGGCGTCGCTGCCCCGCAGCCATCGGACGTTCGCGCGGCAGCCGTTCATGGCGGCCAGCTGGTACGACCTTGCGCCCGTGGTGGCGATGAACGAGACGGCCGCGTCGATGATGCGGATGGACGTCGACACCTTCATGCGCGTGCGGGGCGAGGCGCAGGCGGAGGAGGACCTGGGCGGGGTCTACTCCTGGTTGCTCAAGATCGCGTCGCCGGGGGCGGTGGTGGGCGGATTCCCCCGGCTGACGACGCGCTACTTCGACTGGGGCGGGGTCGAGGTCGAGAAGCTGGCGGACGCCCACGTGCGGATCTGGCGCCTCGGCGTGCCCGACTACTTCGCGCACTGGTACGTCGCCGTCTCGGTCCCGTTCATGACCTACGCGATCCAGAAGGCGGGCGGGAAGGGGGTTCGGATCGAGACCGAGCTCTCCGCCGACGCCCCGGCGCACGGCGTCCGCTGCAGCAAGATCGCGTTCGACGTGCGGTGGTGATCAGAGCGCGCCGCGCACGGAGGCGAGCGCTCCGTCCGGGAGGGGCGCCACGCCGACCATGACGGGGAGCGAGCCTCCGCCGTTGGCGTGCCCCACCTCGTAGCCGAGCACCGCGCCCGCCAGAGGCAGGAGCCCGGCCGCGACGAGGGCGGCCGGCAGCGCGTCCTGGTCGAGGGCGAGGACCACGAACGGGACCGCGACCGCGCCGCCGATCATCTGCCCGAGGAACGCGTGCCCGAAGTTGCCGCGACCGTTCGTGAGGTGGGCGGCGAGCGTGACCCCCGCCGTGACGCTCAAGGCGCCGGCGACCGTGCCGCTTCCGGCCGCGATCATCAGCCAGGTGGGGCTCGCGTTCTCCTCGAAGGCGGCCCAGATGGCGAGCGCGCCGACGCCCCCACCGACCACCGCGCCGAGCAGGCCCCCGCCGAGCTCCGCGAGGATCCGGCCGACGTCGCCGTTGACGTCTCCGGCCAAGATCACGTCGCCGTCGGTGCCGCGAGCGAGGTAGCGGTCGGGCGGGACCGGGGGGTGTCGCCCTACGGGGCGGCCCTCCGCGCGGCCCATCTCGCGCGACGCCCAGCGGATCACGTCCGAGTCGCTGACCTCGGGATCGGCGCGGATGAAGTCACCGCTCACCTCTTCCTGTGCGTCCGCCAGGGCCGGCGCGGCGAGCAGAGCGAGGGCGAGGAGCGCGGACCTCATGGGACCAGCATGGGCCATCGCGTCGGCCGCGAAAAGGTCAGCGGGCGATGCCGCCGGCGGACGCGGGCTGGGTGCCGTGACGCTCGAGGAAGCGGAGCGCGGCGCGGCCGGCCGCGGGCGAGGCGAGGGCCTCGGCGTGGTCGGCGCCCGGGATGGGCACCAGGCTGCACTGCGCGGCGCACGCGCGCTGGAGAGCGCGGGCGTTCTCGAACGGCACCACGCGGTCTTCCTCGCCGTGGAGGAGGAGCACGCGGGCGTGGGTGCGGGCGATGGCGACGCGGGTGTCGGCGGCGTCGGGGGAGAACCCGCCGAGCTCGCCCGCGTCGTCGACGATCCAGTCGAGCACGGCGCTCGGGAGCCACGCGCCCGCCGGGACGTGGTGGGCCGCCTGGGGCGGCACGACGTCGCGGAGCGAGGCGAAGGTCGAGGAGCTGACCACGGCCCGGATGCGCGGGTCGATCGCGGCGAGCTGGATGCCGACCGCGCCGCCGTAGGACGCGCCGAAGACGCTGACCGGGCCCTCCACGAGCCCGAGGATCTCGAGCTGATCGAGGAGCTGCGAGAGATCGCGGGACTCGCGCACGCCGTAGGTGAGGAAGCGGCCGCTCGAGCCGCCGTGACCGCGCAGATCGACGAGGACGGCGCGCATGCCGGCGTCGCGGAGAGCGCGACCGAAGCCGACGAGCGCGCGCTTGTCGTCCCGGATGCCGTGGAGCACGAGGGTGGTGCCGCGCGCGGGGCCGTCCGGGTCGAAGACCCAGGCCTCGAGCAGCGCGGACGGCGGTCCGACCTCGGCCCGGATCGCGCGCGAGACGTCGGCGGGCGCCTCCATCATCGCCACCTCGGCGCGCCCGTAGTTGGGGGCTTTGACGATCGCCCAGGCGCCCGCGACGCGCACGCGGCCCGCCGCGAGCAGGGCGAGGCTGAGCGCGATCGCCAGCATCACCCACTTTCGTGGCCACCCCGCACCGCTGCGTCGTGCATCCCCCATGCGCCGTCCGTACGGAGCGACCCGAGCGGGTATTTCACCCTTGGGTCCTCGTGTATGCTTCGGCACCGTGAAGCGGCCGCCCCCGTTCGATCCCAGGTCTCTTCCCCCCGGCACCACGCTGGGCGGGAAGTACGAGCTCGGCGCCCCGATCGGGTGGGGCGAGCACTCCGTGGTCTACGTCGCGACCCACCGGCTGCTCGAGCGGAAGGCCGCGGTGAAGATCCTCGCCAAGACCGACGACGCCACCGAGAAGCGCTTCGCGCGGGAGGCGCGACTGGCGGGCTCGCTGAGCGCCCCCAACATCGTCGAGGTCTACGAGATCGGGCGGCTCGACGACGGACGCGCGTTCATGGTGATGGAGTACCTCGAGGGCGAGACGCTCGAGGACCGGCTCCAGCGCAAGGGGCCGTTCTCGATCCACGAGGCGATGAGCTACGGGCAGCAGCTCCTGCACGCGCTGGCCGTGGCCCACGAGGCGCAGATCGTGCACCGGGATCTCCGGCCGGAGAACATCTTCATGGCGCGGGTCCGCGGCGAGGAGGTCCTCAAGGTCGTCGACTTCGGTATCTCGCGGCGGTTCGGCAACGCGGGCGACTCGCACCTGACGAGGCCGGGTGAGCTGCTCGGCAGCGTGGGCTTCCTCGCGCCGGAGCAGCTCTACGAGGACGGCGTCATCGACCACCGCACCGACCTCTACGCGGTGGGGGTCCTGCTCTACCGGCTCCTGACCGGGCGGCTTCCCTTCGAGGGCAAGGGCTCGATGTTGCTCATCCAGGTCGTGGAGAAGGAACCCGCTCCTCCGAGCGCGCACCGGAAGGAGCTGACCGCGGACGTCGACCGCGTCTTGCTCACGGCGCTGTCCAAGAAGAAAGAGGACCGCTTCTCCGACGCCGAGGGCATGGCCGAAGCGCTCCGGCTCACCTCGCTGTTCGCGCAGTACGTCAGCGACTGACGCCGCACCCCAAGGTGACGGTGACGTGGCCCGACTCGCCCGCCGTCCCGAGGCTGAGGGTGGCGGCGTGCTCCTCGACCCCCGCCGGTCGAACGCGACAGGACGCGGTCGAGGTGACCGTGGCCTCGCCGCGCCGGCACGCCAGCACGCGCTGCACCGACCAGTCGCCCTCCCCTATGGCCGCGTGCCGGGCGCGCGCGTAGCCGCAGCGCCAGGGGGAGTCGCCGAGGTCGATCGCGCCCGGCTCCTCGCCCAGGACCACGCGCTGCGGCGTCCGGCCGGGACCTCCGACGAAGGTGGTCCACTCGATCTGCGCCGGCGACGAGGGCACCTGGGCCAGCCCCGGGACCGAGACCGCGAGGGCGAGGCAACACAGGGCGAGGATCGGGGCGCGGCGCATGCGGCGAGGGTGTGACATCGGGCGGGCCTCGTCACGTGGACGGTGATCAGGACTGGAACATTCGCCCGTTTGGCGTCGTAATGTGGCCATGACCTCCCTCTCGCCGTGGCTGAAGCCCACCCTCCTCGGTCCGCTCATCGTCCTGTGGTCCCTGATCACGATCGGCGCCGTGCTCGGCAGCATGCCCGCGATCGCCGGCGAGCGCCTCGACGGCTGGCTGATCGGGATGCTCTGGATGAGCTTCTTCGGCAGCGGCCTCGGCGTGCTGCTCATCGCCGTAGATGTGCTGCTGCTGAAGCTGAAGTGGCGTCAGCTCCCGACGGGAGGCCGCGCGTGGATCAGCTCGTGCCTGACCCCGATGGCGGTCTTCTTCATCTGGACGCTCCCGTTCTGGCCGCCGCCCGAGTCGGTCGTCGGCCTCTTCGCCTTCCTGGTGACGCCCATGTTCGCCGCCGCCTTCGCGCTCCGCCTCCTCTTCAGCGCGCGCGTGGCCGCGGCCTGAGTCACCCTACGGGCGTGCAACGCATCTCGGCGAAGCTCGGCCAGCCCTCCGGGATCTCGATCGCGCCGAATTCGCGGCCGCTCTCGTCCTGGACCCGGTAGCGCCCGGGCGAGAGCGGCGGCAGCGCGCAGCGCGCGATCGAGTCGTCGATGGACGCAGGGCAGGTGGACGTGACGCGGGCCGCGCGCTCGGGCGCGACGACGACTCGACCGTCCTCCAGCCACGCACGACACCGCTCGACGTAGCGCCCGCCGGCGCATGTCTCGCCGCGCGCGCGCAGCTCGAACACCACCGGTGCGCAGCTTCGAAGCCACCCCGGCTGGCAGAGCTCGGTCGGCGCGAACGGCTCCCACGGTCCCTCCAGCTCCGTGTGCCGAGCGGGCGCGAGCGCGCAGGTGCCGGGCTCCAGCGGGTCGAACACCGCGTCTTCGGGGTCGCCCTGGAAGCTCAGCGGCCCCGAGGCAGGCGCACCCTCGCAGTGCACCGCCTGCCCCGGCGTCTCGCCGGGCCCACGGCAGTGCACGGGGTGGAGCGACAGCCGTCCGCTCTCGACCTCGCACCACCCCAGCGAATGGCTGTCGATGGCGAACGGGACCACCCGGCCGTCGCCGAGCCGGCACAGCCCCTCGGGATTCGTCTGCGTGATGGCGCTACACATTTCGCCGAGGGGGCCGAACCCGCACTCGAGGTCCTCCGCCGGATCCGCCTGCCCGTGGGAGAGGGCGCAGCCCGAGAGCAGGCACGCGGCGAGGAGCTGCCTCACCCGCTGCTCTTCTTCTTGGAGCGCTGGTTCTTCGAGCGCAGGTCGCCGAAGATCGTCCAGACGAGGAGCAGGACGCCGAGCCCGGCGAGGATGCGCCAGCTCCAGAGCGCCTGGGCGTCTCGGTCTCCGCGCAGCGAGTCGATGGCGTCGAGGAAGGGCACGAGCAGCCACTCGTTCGTATGGGTGTCGTTGAACCACCAGACGTAGGCGGCGGCGGCGAAGAAGACGACCGGCACGAGGTAGCGCATGGGGCCGCAGGATAGCGGAACGTGACGGCTCGGGTCTCGTGGGGTAGACCCTCTCCCCCCGGGATGGGCCCGGGCGAGAACGAGAGATCGAGGAGGAGACCGTGACGCGGTTCATCGACGAGCTGAAGCGAACGCACACCTGTGGCGAGCTGAGGCTGACGGACGCCGATTCCGAGGCCGTGCTGATGGGCTGGGTGCAGCGCCAGCACGACCGGGGCGGGGTGATCTTCGTCGATCTGCGCGACCGTGACGGGCTCACCCAGGTCACCTTCGACAAGCAGGTCTCGGCCGAGGCGTTCGAGACCGCCTCGAAGCTCCGCAGCGAGTACGTCATCGCGGTGCGCGGCAAGGTCCGCGACCGGGGTGAGCAGCGGAACGACAAGGTGCCGACCGGCGCGGTGGAGGTGCTCGCCCAGGAGGTGGAGATCCTCAACACGGCCGAGACGCCCATCTTCCCCATCCAGGACGACGTGAACGCGACCGAGGAGACGCGGCTCAAGTACCGCTACCTCGACCTGCGCCGGCCGACGCTGCAGAAGAACCTCAAGACGCGCGCCAAGGCGTACTACGAGATCCGCAACCACTTCGCGGAGAACGGCTTCCTCGAGGTCGAGACGCCGTTCATGGTGAAGTACACGCCGGGCGGCGCGCGGAACTTCCTGGTCCCGTCTCGCATGCACGCCGGCAAGTTCTACGCGATGGCCGAGAGCCCGCAGCTCTTCAAGCAGCTGCTGATGGTCGCCGGCTACGACAAGTACTTCCAGATCACGCGGTGCTTCCGCGACGAGGACCTGCGGGGCGACCGACAGCCGGAGTTCACGCAGATCGACGTCGAGATGAGCTTCGTGACGCAGGATGACGTCTTCGACATCTGCGAGAAGCTCGTCTTCCGTCTCTGGAAGCAGGTGCTCGGGATCGATCTGACGGAGCGCTACCCCGACGGGACCTTCCCGCGGATGCGCTTCGAGGACTCGATGCGACGCTACGGCAACGACAAGCCGGATCTGCGCTTCGGCCTCGAGCACGTGGAGCTGACGGAGCTCGTGGTCGAGCACGGCGGCGGCGGCATCAAGTTCATGGAGCCGCTCGCGGCGAAGTTCGAGGACGGCACCTACCGGCTCGATCTCCCGGAGGAGATCGTCAAGGCGATGGTCGTGCCGGCGGAGCACACGCTCAGCCGCAAGCAGGTCGACGAGCTCGAGGCGTTCGTCAAGCAGATGGGCGCGGGCGGGCTCGGGCGCGCGAAGGTGGCCGAGGACGGCGGCTGGACGCAGAGCCCCTTCGCCAAGCAGATCACCGACGAGATGCGCCTCGCCATCAACGAGGCGACGGGCGCGAAGGCCGGCGACCTCATCCTCATCATGTTCGGCGGCGAGCAGCTGGTGCACACCTGCATGGCCAACCTCCGGCTCCATCTGGGCAAGAAGCTCGAGATGATCCCCGAGGTCGGGACCGGCGGCGATCTCTCGTTCCTGTGGGTGGTCGACCCGCCCCTCTTCGAGCGCGGTGACAACGGCGGCTGGGTCGCGGCCCACCACCCGTTCACGCGGCCGCACGACGAGTGCCTGGACCTGATCGGCACGGACCCGGGCAAGGTTCTTTGCTATCGCTACGACCTCGTGCTCAACGGCGTCGAGATCGCGGGCGGCTCGATCCGTCTCCACGACTCCGAGGTGCAGAAGAAGGTGTTCAGCGCCATCGGGCTGAGCGACGAGGAGGCGAAGGAGAAGTTCTCGTTCCTCCTCGAGGCGCTCCGCTTCGGCGCCCCGCCCCACGGCGGCATCGCCTTCGGCCTCGACCGCCTCATCATGCTCATGGCCGAGACGCAGTCGCTCCGGGACGTGCTCGCGTTCCCGAAGACCGCGAGCGGCAACGACCTGATGACCGGCGCGCCCGGACCCGTGGACGACGCGCAGCTCGCCGAGCTGAAGGTCGCCTCGACGGCGAAGAAGGACTGATCAGCGCTCGCGCAGCCGCTCGACCACTCGGGCGAGCTGCGCGAGCTGGCGGCCCGCGCGGCCGGGGGCCCAGACGTCGAGGGGAGGGTCGCCGAGGCGGCGCATGACGTCGTCGAGCGAGCCGACGCGGCCTTCGCGCTGGTTGGCGTAGATGTGCTTGACGCTGATCGCCGGGTGGTCGAAGCCGAGCTCGGCGAGCAGGTCGCAGACGGGCTGCGCCCACGCGAGGAGGGTGTCGCCCTCGCGGATCACGCGCGCGAGCGCCGGGGCGAGCGCGTCGAGGGAGAGCGTGGCCGCGAGGGTGTCGCCCTCCAGCTCGAGGTTCCGCCAGCGCGAGTCGCTCGGCGGGATCGGGCTCTCCACGAGCGCGTCGACGCGCGGACCGGGCCGGGTGCGCGCGGCGGTGACACGCAGCGGAAAGCGGCGCATCTGGCCGCGCGGCATGTGCAGCTCCGCGTGCACGAGCACGACGTCGTCGGTGGGACCGAGCAGCACCTCGGGCAAGGGCTTGGGGAGGCGCGGCGTGCGGCGATGACGCGGCGAGTAGGCGTGGGCCGAGCGGGTCTCGAGCTGGTCGTCGATCATCGCGTCGAAGGTGTCGAGCAGCCCGTCGACGCCGCGGGTCTCGGGCTCGAGCACGCGCAGCGCGCGCACGATGGCTTCGATGGTCGAGATGGCCTCGTCGCTCGGCTCGCGGCGGATGCGGTAGCGGCTCGGCGGCCCGGGCGGCAGCGTGACGGCCGAGAGGGGCGCGAGCGAGGGGTGGTTGCGGCGGAGCTGCGAGGCGTGCGCCCAGGTGCCGTCGATCACCACGAGGTGGCGAGGCCGACTCGACGGGGGCAGCTCGCTCAGGGAGGGCGCGCCCGGGTCGGGGAAGAGCACCGCCGCGTCCCGGGGCACGTCGAGCGGGTCATCCGGCTCCAGCACGTGCATCGCGAAGTTGGAGAGGCCGAGCCGGGCGATGCGCGCGGTGCCGAACGGGTGGCGCCGCTCGCGCGGGTGCTGCACGAGGGTGATCGCGGTGCGGTTGTCGACACCGTCGACCCGCGCGCAGATGCAGTGGCTCGCGACCTTGTCGCAGGCGTAGCAGTGCGGGCGCGCGTCCATGGCGGAGCCTGCCTCGCTCAGGCGGGCGCGTCGACGTCGACGTGCGCGATCGCGTGGCAGACGTCGTCTTCGGTCAGGAGGCGCGTCTCGACCCGCTCCCCGATGTCGTGGGCCTCTCGCACGGTGATCGCGGGGTCGACCACCACGTGGACGTGCACGTCCAGCTCGAGCCCGTGGAAGCGCGCGCGGAGCTGATGGGCCGAGCGGACGCCCTCCACCTCGCGCGCGACCTCGAGGAGCGCGGCCTGGCGGGCCTCGGGGGGCGCCTCGCCCATGAGCAGACGGATGTTCTCGCGCGCCAGGTCGAAGCCCGACCAGCCCACCCAGAGCGCCACGGGGATGGCCAGCCACGCGTCCAGGCTCGGCCAGCCGTAGCGCGCGCCGAAGAAGCCGCCGACCGCGAGCAGGCCGACCGCGACGTCGTTGCGCGCGTCGACCTGGAGCGCGCGGAGCGCGGGGCTCGGCTGTCGGCGCGCGCGCGCCGAGGCCAGCAGGGCGATGACGAGCTTGAACACCACCTTGACGAGGAAGATGCCGAGGAGCGACAGACTCAGCCGCGGCGCCGCGCCGACCACGAGCGCGCCGATCGCGTCGCGCAGGACCTCGATCGCGAGCACCCCCGCGATGACCGCGGCCATGAGCGCCGCGATGGGCTCGGCGCGCTGGTGCCCGAAGGGGTGGTTCGCGTCGGGCGGCCGGGCGGCGATGTGGATCGAGACGAGGAGCGCGGCCGCGGTGAAGATGTCTGAGAAGGAGTCCGCGGCTTGCGCGAGCGCGAGCCGGCTGTCGTAGACGACGTAGGCCGCGCCCAGCCCGACGAGCACGAGCGCGCTCCCCACCGTGCTCGCGAGCACGATGCGCTCTGCCGCCCGATCGACGCGCTTCTCCTCAGCGAGCACGGCTCGAAGGTATCCGCGATCCGACGGCTGTCACGAGCTCAGTCTTCGGCCGGCCACCACCAGTCGTAAGGCGACAGGTGATCGCAGCGGGGGCACGAGGTGTCCTCGAAGACCTTCTCGCAGTCGGGGCACTGGCCGCCCTGCTCGAAGGTGTTGAAGTGCTCGCCCTCGCAGATCGGGCACTGCCAGTGATGGCCGCCGTCGGGGATCCACGCGCAGTGCGGACACTTCACGCCGCGCTCGACGTACCGGGGATCGGCGTCGGCCTGGGGCCGCACCTCGACCAGGTCGCCGAAGGTGGGCACGTCGGGGAGCCGCTCCAGGGCCTCGAGCGCGTTCTCGTCGAAGTCGATGGCGCCGCGGATCACGCCGCCGCAGGTCGGGCACTCGTGGGCGGAGGCGGGGAGGGCGCGCTCGCACGAAGAGCAGATGTCGCCCCGGCGCATGCGCTTGCCGACGAAGTACGCCGCGACGGTCAGCGCGGGCAACACGAAGAGCGCCGTCTGCACGAGGTGGCTCGAGCCCTTGAGCAGGATGACGAAGAAGGCGGCCAGCGAGAGGAACCCGGCGCTCGTGGCGAGGTTCCATCCGCGGTGCTGGCGGCGCCGAAAGACCGGGCGACGCAGGGCCACGGGTGGGGGCGGCTCGGGCGTCGGCGGCCGCCAGCCGTCGTCTTCCAGCGGCGCGGGACGCGAGGCGCCCTCCTCGGGCCACTCGTCCGGCGACGGAAGGCCCAGCGCCTCGCGCAGCGCGTCCTCCGAGCCGCGGAGCTCCGCCACGAAGTCGGCCAGCATCTTCGCCTGGTTCGGCCCGAGGTAGCCCCGAAAGCGCGCGAGCCGCTCGTCGTCCACGCCGCGCACCACGCACTGCGCCGCGAGCAGGAAGCACGCCTCGTCCGGGGCGAGCGCGCCGAGGCAGCGATGCACCCAGCGCGTGACGGCCAGGGTGCCGCTCATCTCACCTTCGGCGCGGTAGACGTGCGCGCCCTTGGCGACGAGCAGGCCGAAGCCGAGGTAGCAGGCCGCGATCGAGACCTCCTCCTCGAACGCCTCGTCGGGGAGCGCGTCGGGCTGCTCGGGCTGGAACACAGGCGCGCGATAGGGGTGACCCACCGAGGCGCCCTCGCAGCCCTCGTCGCCGCGGAGCTCGCGGAAGATGCGCGCCGCCTCGTGCGCGAGCGTCAGCGCGAGATCCTCGGGCGGCCCCTCCGCCCAGACCTCGAGGAGCACGCCGCGATCGCTCAGCTCCCCGACCACGCAGAGCGTCTCGGCCATGCGGTCGAGCCCGGGCCGCGCTCGCCCCTCCACCTCGACGCTGAGCGCGCCCAGCCCCGCGTAGGTCAGGAGCCGACGCATCACCGTCCTCACCCCGCGCAGGTCGGGAGCGAACGGGTCAGGAAAGAAGCGGTCGCTCGGCTCGACGATCGGCGCGGCGACGAAGGTCTCGAAGCCCCATCTGTCGATCGACGCGCGCATCCGCTCGAGCAGATGCGCGCGCTCTTCGTCCGACAGGGTGCTCATCCCCTCCGGTCTGCCCGCCGAGGGGCGGGCCGTCAATCGCTCAGGGGTGGTGATACTCGAGGAGGAGCCCGTTGGTGAGCACCGCTCCACCGCAGCTGTACTGGAGAGTGTCGACCGCCGGATCCGAGATCCCGGCCGTCGCCGAGAGGCCGAAGTCGAAGCTCGCGTTCCCGAAGTCCGTGTCGACGTAGCAGACGTCGATGTCGTTGCTGCCCTCACGGAGGACCATGCGGACGTCGGCCCGCGACGGGGTGCTGTTGTAGTGCTCGGTGCTCCACTGGACCACGAAGCGACGGTTCGGAGCGCTGCCGAGGGTCTGGTAATAGACCTCGCTGCCCCCGTTGCTGGGGTTGAGGTCGTCCCAGAAGGGCGCGATCAGCACGTCGGGGTTGCCGCCCTTCGGGAGGCACGTGTTGCCGAAGCCGATGCCCCCCGTCTCGAAGGTCACGGCGCCGTTCGCCTGCACGGTGAGGCCCGTGTAGGCGGTCCCGTAGAAGTCGAAGCTGAACCCGATCGAGACGGTCGCGGTTCCGTCGTCGCTCACCCCGGTCGCCGTGCCCGTCGAGCGGATGTCGTCGCAGGGCAAGACGGCGGGCGTGTCCTCGCAGCCGACGTAGCCGTAGCCGTCGGTGCCGAAGACGGTGGTGCACGAGAAGTCGCGGCAGACGCCGCCGAGGCAGCTCCCGCTCGCGCAGTCGGCGTCCACGCCGCAGCTGTCCCCGGTCGGGCAGCGCGGGCAGGCCGTCGCGCCGCCGCAGTCGGTGTCGGTCTCGCCGCCGTTCGTCACGCCGTCCGAGCACGTGGGGACCTGACAGATGCCGCCCGAGCAGATCCCGCTCGTGCAGTCGGAGCCCAGCATGCAGCTGGCCCCGTCGACGCATCCGTCGCAGCTCCCGCCACAGTCGAGGTCGGTCTCGTCTCCGTCGAACACCCCGTTGTCACAGGTGAGGGGCGTCGAGCGGCAGCAGCGGAAGCCGACCGTGGGGAGCCGGATGGTGTCGTCCGCGACGATGAAGTCGAAGTCGCAGCGCGTCCCGCCCGAGGTGTCGTTGTTCGAGCCGCCGCGCAACGGGTTGATGCCGGGTTGCCGCGCCGCGGTCCACTCCTCGGCGTTGCC
Organism: Sandaracinaceae bacterium; assembly: GCA_004213565.1. Lineage (GTDB taxonomy): Bacteria > Myxococcota_A > Polyangia > Polyangiales > Sandaracinaceae > JAVJQK01. The sequence continues at coordinate 1,286 of SHBB01000020.1, read as the reverse complement.
GCTCATGTCGTAGATGCGGTCGCCGCCGGACCAGCCCGCGTAGCACATGGGCAAGGACGCGGTGGCGAGCATCCCGTTCTGGTCGCCCGGCGTCCCAGGATCGAAGTCGTAGTTGACGTCGTTGCAGACCATCGACTGGTAGGTGGAGCAGCTCGAGGCGTAGGACCAGTCGCACATCGTGGTCGTGGACTCGCAGCCGGTCTGCCACTCCTGCTCGGTGCAGAGCCGCCCGCCCGCCGCCGCGCAGGCCGCCTCGGCCTCGGGCTGGGTGAGGTTGGTCCATGGCTGGCGGTTCGGGCTCGAGCAGGCCCTGTGGCTCATCGAGCCGGTGGAGAAGCTCGTCGCGTCGGGGCGCGAGGCCTCGTACGCCATCATGTAGCTCGTGCCGAACGGCCCGGTGATCGGCACCCAGGTCCCGAGCCCGCCCTCGTCGAGCGAGCCGTCACAGTCGTCGTCGAGCCCGTTGCAGCTCTCGACGCCCGGCGCGCCGGCGGGCGGCGCGTTACAGGTGGTGCCCGTGCCGGGCCCGTTGCAGACGATCGACCCCGTGCGGCGGCACTCGCCGACGCCGTTCGCGCAGGCGTTGCCCACCGTCGGGAAGGCCTCGTCCACCGCGCCGTCGCAGTCGTTGTCGAGGCTGTCGCAGGTCGACTCCGGCGTCTCGTAGGTCGCGGGGTAGCTGCAGGTCCAGCCGCTCATCCCGCCGCAGGTCGCGCTCGTGCCCGCGCACACGCCGTTGGCGTTGCAGAAGGTGGCCGGCGGGGTGAGCGACTCGTCGACGGCCATGTCGCAGTCGTCGTCGCGCCCGTTGCACGCCTCGGCGCCCGCGAAGCTGCACATGTACTCGCAGCCGTTCATCGGATCGCCGTCCACGTCGACGAAGCCGGGGTCGCAGCCGAGGAAGACGCACGAGCCGCCGCTGCACCCGGCCGACGCGTTCGGGAAGCTGCAGACGGTCCCGCACCCGCCGCAGTTGTTCCGGTCGTTCATGAAGTCGAAGTCTTCGTCCGTCGACATGTCGCAGTCGTCGTCGGCCATGTTGCAGCTCTCCGGCGAGGGGCCGGTGCCGCCCGTGCACTGCAGGGCGCCGCCGAGGCAGGTCTGCGTGCCCTGGGTGCAGCTTCCGGTGGACGAGCCGCAGCTCGCGCCGCCGCCCGGGTTGCCCTCGTCCACCGAGCCGTCGCAGTCGTCGTCCACGCTGTTGCAGGACTCGCTGGTGGGCCCGGTGCCGCCGGCGCACATGAGCGCGCCGCCCGAGCACATGATCGTGCCGAACGAGCAGGAGC
>SHBB01000002.1 GCA_004213565.1 Sandaracinaceae bacterium | reverse complement strand
TCATCCTGAACGCGGCGATCGGAAGCCACTACTCGCTCGATCCGCAGAAACCGTTCGCCCCCGACAGTCGCTTGCGCCGATGCAACAGGGCCGCGCTGCTGGGCAAGCAGATCTATGCGCGTGGAATGATCTATGGGGGTGCCCACCGAAACCCGGCATCTGGGCGACTGGGTGGTGACCGCTTCTGCTTTCAAGAGCTTCAGTGGGGGGTAGGGATGAACGTTCCCCACCATGACGCCGTCGTGTCCATGCAGCGCGCCGGATGTGAGCGGCTGACTGGTGGTTGGTCCTGCAACCCCTCGTCGCTCACCCTCGCCTACTACATGCTCGATCTTCCCGAAGGATGGCAACGGGGCGGCTCTCCGAATAGTCACGCCGCGCTGTTTCCCGAAGACGACCCCTTGGTACGCACCTCCGACCACGATTACTTCGCCCCCAGGATGCTCTTCGGTCCCCGCAGCGACCGTGCATCGACAACCCAGCAGGTTGCCGTCCGTAGTGGCCTCGCCGACATCAGCAGCGTCAACGACCTGCAGACGATGGCAATCATCCGACTAGTCGGCGAGCGTATTCAGGCGGATGACGAGGAGCACGAGATCCCAGCCGAGCGAATCATGGACTACGCCCGCGGTAAGCTGAGCACAATCGCGCTGAACGGCCACGTATACAGCTGGGTCTTTCTTACTCGTCCCGACCGGCTCATGTCGGAGCCTACTGATCGATACGAGATGACCGCACAATACGATCCGACACAACCAGGTTCTCCGCCCGTTGGCCGGCCGCCTCAGGGTCCACCCGTGGCAGGATTCATCTCCGCATACAACCCACTGACCGGCAGCTCATACGCTGTCGAACCCCATGGCGAGTTGTTTGTCTTCGATACCTCTGGCAGCTTTCGCCAGAGCAAGTTTCGCGATGAGAGATTCGGCGTTACTACATTTACGGCTGGGCCATCACGATGGGTCAAGGCGGGACCGTTCTACATCAAGCGACTGCGTAGCGGTGAAGTGAAGATTGGCGATGGAGCCGGAGGCCGCCTTCGCTCTAAACCGCTGGTTTCGATCGTCCAGTATCACCCAATGTCGTTGCAGAGAGCGTATTCGAGGCGCCGTGCCTTTCGTAAGATTACTTTTCATCGACCTGGGGATCGCCTCCCGAATGGAGATCAGGAGATCGATGCAGATGTCGTAGTTTCTAGGGAGTGGTACGGTTTTCGTGCGTCGCCGTTCTCCACTCTGACCGAGGCGAATCGCGACAGCCGATATCCGCTTCTTTCGGATGTGCTCGACAACTTGAGGGAACTGAGAACCGGCGGCAATTCACGGCCGCATCGGACGCTCAAGGACCTCACCAGCTATACAGCGGGACGGCTCACGACAGCCGGAGAGCAAGAAGTCCGGAACAGAATCAGCGACTTCGACGAACGTGTCCAGGGGGAAGTTGAAGAGCAGTCCCGGGATGCTCGCGTCGCGCGGCTGGAATCCGAGATTCGGCGCCTCGAGCGGCGCCTCGCAGGTCGTTCCGAAGCCGACCTCCAGCGGGCGGCTGATGCACAAGAGCAGGAACTGCGCGAGCTGGCACCCGATCCGGAGCGGCTGCGTCAGCTAGAGGAACTCGAAGAGCAGGCGAGGACAGCGCAGAGGCGGCGCCAAGAACATCGGAGCCGTGGTGAGTTTCAGCAGGCAGCGCCGTACTTTCGTGAGTGGCAGCGGGTGAAGCCTCAGGCTGATCGGCTGAGAGCACAGCTCGAGCCCGTCCTTGCGAGAATACGTCAGAGGCGCCGTACCATGTACGAACTGCACCTAAGAGAGGCGCGAGAAGAGCTCGAACAGCTCGAGCGCCGTGAACCGGACATGGACGCGATCCGCACACGAGTGGAGCGAGGAATCTACCGGCCGTACGCGGAGCAGTCGCAGAAGATTCTCCACGACATGGGTGACAGTCGGATGCCCCACGACTTCGATTGACGGACGGCATAGCGAATTGGTGTTGTGCTACGCTCGCCGCGGCTACTCGAGACGGAAGCTACAGTTCTCGGGGGCTCGCGGAAGGACCAAGTCTTGGCTCGCGCCGTCCGGCGCGTTGAGCGCCTGGGCCTCCAGGAGACAGCGGCGTCCGTCTGCATGAACGTGTACCAACCGCGCCACCCCTTCGCCTTGGATGTCCCTCAGTATTCCGACGGCTGTTGTCGGGGCCAGCCCGCCTTCCACGGGGCGCAGGGGGCCTTCGCCAGCCGTGTATACGAGAACATGCGAACCGCTATCGACCGCGAGATCTGGGTATCCGTCGCCGCTGAGATCTCGACCGGACGCGACAGGCCACAGCCCCCCCTCCTGGTCGTGTGACAGGACTACCGGTTCCTCTGCTAGGGCAGAGATTCTGTCTCCACCGTAGAGGACGCTGATCCGGTGCTGTGCTGGGGGGCCCTGGATTTCCGGTGCGTCGAGCAAGGAGCGTGCTGTCGAGAGCGGCCGAGCGACCACCAGGTCATCGTGTCCATCCCGATTCAGATCGATGGCGGCAAGGCCGTTGGTGCCCCGGAGAATGCCGAAGCGGAACTGAGGGCGGATCGACCGCCATTCGGGCTGAACCTCGTCGGCGAACTGAGCCTGCTCCCACTCAAGTCGTTCACGCTCTTCTGGGCTCAAGTCCGAGCCGTTGCAGCGCTCCTCCCGAAGCTCAGCGATCGTATCCGACTCAGGGTGACGGAGGACGAGTGAGACGCCCGGCTGACGGCTCCCCCCACGATACACCGCAAGGTGATCCACCAGGCACTGCCGAAAGTACACGACGACATCGGAGTAGCCATCGCCGTCGAAGTCCCCGCTCGTGATCGCTTGCCCGATGTTGTCGATCGGAGGACCGGGCACTCGAGGCTGGGGCAGGCGAATCGACGCTGCGAGCGCGTCCTGCGCGCTACCGAAACGGATGCATGCGCCGTCTTCGCCGCAGCTGAGGGCTACGTCGCCATAACCGTCGCCGTCGAAATCGCCTGCTTGGCTGCCGTAAAAGCCTGAGAAGTCTCTCGGGGCGGAGATCGTGCGGACCTCCATATCACCGAGAGAGAGGTTGCCCTCGACGATGGTCAAGATGTTGCTGTCACTCAGCGACCTGGAGCGCAGCAGCAGATCAGGAAAGCCGTCGGCGTTGATGTCGCCGATCAACGACGGCGCTCCGAAAGCCTGAGGTCGTGATCCGTCCGACGCTTCGCGGGGGGCGATGATGGTGACCGGCTCCGACGAGAGGCCTGAGGCGCTGCCTTGGTAGACCAAGGCTCGCCCGTCGTAGGCGTCTCCGCCGGGCCTCGGGTATTCGACGTCTCCGACCACCACTTCCTCGTAGCCGTCTCCATTCAGATCGCCCGGGAGCCGACCGACGTCGAAGTAGCGAATCTCGCTCCAGCCGGAGCAGGTCTCCTCTTGGCAAGCTCTCACCCGCCAGTAGTACCTCCTTCCCACCGGAGGCGCGGTGGATACGGACAACGGGGCGGCCGGCTGTAATTCGGTGGCTTCGGTGGACTGGCGCAGTTCCGGACGAGCAAAGTGGCAACTCGCGAATGCCTCCGGCTGACAGCGCGCTGTGAGCTCGATCTCGTAGGTGTCGGCGCCCCCGACGCTGTTCCATCGCAGCCGAGGCCGAAGCGACGCGTTCGCCGTGTCCTGGGGAGCGTGGATGCTGCCAGTGGCGTGTCCAAGGGGCGGCCAGCGGAGTGCGGGCGCGACGAGGGCGGTCGCGGGTGCGACATCTTGGCTCGTCTCGTGCTCGCTGTCCTTCTGCGGCGTTTGATCACTCTGAGCACCGCCGCAGGCCGAGAGCCATGAGGTGACGACCATCCAACCCAGCAGGCTTCGGCTTCCCCACCGATGCATTAGAGGGTGTTTCCGAAGCCCGGGCTGGTAGAGGCCACGGCGGGGGCCCCCTCGAAGAGGACCGTGGGAGGCCCGATCAACGCCCACGCGGTGCCGCGTGTCACGCCAGTCAAGACGTCACCTCCGGCTCCAGCCTCGTTGCCCCGGACCGCAGCGACCTTGCTCAGCGTGTTCATCGTCTTCCTGTCCTTGTGCAGAACGGATTCGCAGCCGGAAGAGAGCTGGCTGGTGTCTCCAAGGATGGGATAGGGGACCGGCAACGGGCTCGGGGCGGCCGGCGTGAGGCAGACGTTGGGGGCGTTCGGAACGACGTTAAGGCTGGTCTCTTCGGAGGCGATCGTAAGGCCGACGGCGGTGATGTCTGACATGGTTCCTCCCCTCAGTTGAGCTTGATGAGGCGAGCCAGCGCTCGCACTGCCCCGCGTGCACGAACTACGGCCTCACGCGCGTAGATCTCTGCCCGCTCGTCGTCGAGCTTCAGAAAGCTGGTGGCGGTCCTCAGGAGAGCGCTCTCCTCTGCTGTAATTTCGAAGCGCCTTACCGTGGAGCTGACGACTCCAGAACGGTCGATCGTCACCGCCCGCGTAGTCTGCAGGAGGCCGCACACTGTGTTTGAAGACGGGTCGACGACAACACGGCGCTCGTCCGCGATCGCTTCGTCGATCAACACCGGATCCACCGAGGGGTCGAGTTCGAGTATCGCCTCCGCGCTGCCTATGCGAACCCTGCAATTCACGCCCTCTCGCGCAGTAACCACCCCGAGCGAGATGGGCGGCAGACGGTAGACCACACGGGGAGGTGAGGCTTCGCAATCTACTGTGTCCCATGAGCGCTCGTCAGATCGGTTCAGCTTGTCCCTGGTCTGCACTCCTGACCTCCTCTAGCCCATCGAGGGGCTGTCCACTCCGATTGTGTCACCCCGAACGACGATCTGGGTACCCTCGATACAGATTCCGTCCGCGCTGATGCTCACGCGCGATCCACCGCACTCGAAGGTGATGGACTGCGCACCGGCGAGGTCTACCTCTGCCCCCGCGAGAGTCAGCGTACCTTGTGCAGTGGTCGTGCCGGCGCCTGCCACCGTCACTGCGCAGTCACCGTCCACGGCGATTCGCATCGTGTCGGTGATCGTGGCCGTGACACCCTCCGACGCGGCGAGGGTATAGCTCCCCGTGGTGAGCGTCTTCGAGCCTCCGATCTGGTCGACGCGACCACCTCCTATTTCTTCTAGTAGAGCCATCCCGATCTGCTCTCGGGCATCGCCACCCACGCCGCGCTGAGCTGCGCCTCCAGCGCCCAGAACGCAAGTGCCAGCGACGCGCTCGACAAGCTTGCCAGTGACCGCGAGCGTCCACACGCCTGTGCCTTCTGCCCCGTCGTCCTCGCCGTCGGCCGCGGCGTCTTCCCCCTCTCCTTCGACCTCCTCGCGCAGCGCTCCTCGCAACACGGCGTCGGCTACGGCGACGGCGAACTCTACTGGGGCGAGTTCTCCTTCGTGACGCCGCGGTCTCGTGGGCTCGGCTACCTCATCTGGAGCAGATGAAAGTTTCTCAGCGCTCTCGGCCATGGTTGTGAGCGCGCCTTCGACGTCGCCAGCGACCTCCGAGATGCGGCCCCAGAAACCCGTCACGTCACCCATCCCAGGCGGTTGGGACATCTCCGAGCTCTCCGGCCGTGGCGTCCCGATCCCATTCCGCTCATTTGATAGCGCTCCCAAGATCTTCAGGCCGGGGCTGTCTCGGAGCTCGGAAGCCGGCGTTGCGAGCCTGGAGGCGTCGTTTGCGCCGCGGGCGGTTCGGCTCAGGGCGGCGGCCGCGCCGCGAGCTAGCGCTGCCTTCGGGGCGGCTAACGCCTCGATGGAGGGTAGAGCATTCACCGCCAGCGCGTGGCGGTGGGCATCGGAATCGCGCGGGAAGCGTGTCGTGCCTTCATCCAGACCCGTCGGCCCCAGCGCCGGCGGGCTCGTGAGGCCTCCGAGGGCCCCCGCGCTCTGCTCCGAAGATGCGTCCCCGGGAACGCCGGGTGAACCCTCAGCGAGTTCATTGGTGCTGCGGATGCCTGGTAGCAGGTCCGGCACGCCTTCTGAAACCGCTGAGGGTCCACCGGGGACGGTCGACGCGGCTTCGGCGAAACCGCCAACGGCGTCCCCAGCCGAACTGCCTGCGGCTGCGAGGCCGCTCGCGGTGGTGATGGGGGGCTCGAGGGCCTCCGACGAAATCTGTGGCCCCCCCTGTTCCGGCGAGCTCGCCCTGGACCCTGGGCTCAGTGACCCGGTGGAACCGGCGGCGTCGGCGAGTTGGGAGCCAAGCACCTCAGGGGGGGATGCGCTCCCCTCGAGCAACGACTGCGCCCGGCCCGCGTCAGGCACGTTTTCCTCAGCTGCCGCACGCAGCCGACGCAACAATGGGTCGAGGGAGTCCATCAGCGCCTCGGCCAGCTCTCGGTCCAGCGTCCTGAGCATCGTCTGGAGCTGCCCCGGCGTGTCCGCGCCCACCTGCGCGAACTGCAGGTCGCCAGCAACGATGGTCAGGTCGCCCGCTACCTGGTCGGCGACGGCCCCACGCACCTGTCGGATCCGGTCCTGGCCGACAGAGACCTCGCGGGAGCCGCCGACGCTGTCGCTTTGATCCGCGATCACCCTCGTCTGCCGCAGGATACCGACGACTTCGTTCCGGTCGCCGCCGATCTCGCGGTTCTCGTCGTTTCTCACCTCTACGTGCCGCTCCGCTACCGCCACCTCTCGCAAGTCGCGGCCTGCGGTAATCGCAACATGTTCGCGGCCGAGCTCGTCCTCGAAGCGAATCTCCTGAGTTCGTTCCCGCCCGGGAAGGGAGTCCGAGCGAAGCGCAGAGACCGTCTTGCGCTCCGGCAGCGCGTGCGGGGGTGGGAAGAACGGATTGTACACACGCCCCGTTACGACCGGCCGGTCCGGATCGCCCTCGTAGAACTCGACCAGCACTTCCCAACCTACGCGCGGGTGCATGACGGCGCCTGTCGTGTGGCCGTGCGCAACTGGGATCCAGCAAGATGAACCATCGTCGAGCTGTGCTCGGCGGTCCCAATGGAACTGCACCTTCACGCGACCACGGTCGTCGACGTGGATCTCCTGACCGGCAGGACCGGTGACCTGGGCGGTTTGCGGGCCGACCACGCGAGGCCGCGGAGTCACGCGCATGGGCCGAAAAGTCTGCGCCCTCGGAATGACGCGCAGCGAGTTGTTCACCGACCAAGACCCGGATTCCTCGGCGGACGTCTCCGTCTCTTGTTCACGCGCGATGGTGATCTCAGCGGCAGTCACCAAGCCCTCGGGCACCGAAATCGGAGCTCCCGCGAGCACGATTTGCTGCCCGGCGTTCACCTGGAACGCGGTCGTCCGAAGATCGAACGTCTGTCGTTCCTGTCGACGCTCCTCCAGCCGGATCTGAGCCACTCGTCGGCCGATAGGCTCGGTTCGATAGCGGCCGGGGTACTCATACCATTCGCGGTCAATGGGCCCATCCGCGACCGCCGTGACGCCCAGATCGCGGCTTGGGTGTGAGCCGTCGTAGTCGCCGAGGGAGACGCGTCCCTCGGTGAGCTTCTGGCGCCCGGAGACCTTGTAGGCGTGGGCTCCGACCAACTCAGAGTGGCCCGGATCGAAGGTCAGCGGGTTGGGTTCGGCGTAGGGCGCGGCGCGGTTCTCGTCCGCGAAGACCATTGTGTGCCCATCGGGCCGGTGTTCGAACCGATACCAGATACCCTCCTCCTCGAGGAGGCGCGAGATGAAGTCCCACTCGGACTCGTCGTACTGAACGCAGACGTCGCGACTCTCGTACCGCCCGGAGACACGCCAGTCCAAGCGGTCACCGCTCAGCCCAGCGTCGGACAACACGCGCGTACAGATCTCTGTGACGTCCATCGCCTGGAAGACCCGGTACCCGTGGCGGTATCGCAGCAGTGACGCCTCGGGCACGATGACCGCCCGGTACAGGTTCTTTTCCTCCCACAGCGTCGGTCGAACGGACAGTTCTTCTACGACGCCGTGCACGGAGCGCTCTGCGCCGCTCGCGTCGGTGATCTCCAGAACGGCCTCCGCAGCTCGGGCGGCGTCCATGTCGACACCGCCCGCCAGGAACTCGACCTCGTATCGGAAAGGCGTCGACACGCGCTCGACGCCCTTCACCGAACGCACGACGCACGGGCCCTCCCCGCCGTGAATGTGAAATCGCAAGGACAGGGTGAGGACGTCGCCCGCCATCAGTTTACCTGCACCATGCTCCCGAGGGAGTCGGCGTTCCGAAGGTTCACCCGTGGAGCACGCAGAGTAATTTGTCCCGAGGCGCTCAGGGTGAGCTCGCAAGAGCCCGCGCTGACCGTGAGCTGGTTGGTCGCGGTGATGCTCACGGTCTCGGCAGTGACCGTCAGGTCGCTGCCGGCAGACAGCTCCACGCCGTCGGAGGCGGAGCCGCTCACATCAGCGCCGATCTCCACCTCGAGATTGGCGAACCGTGCGTCGAGGCCCGCCCCCGCCGATAGCCGGAGACTGCCGACCTCGAGGTAGCGGAGGGCCGCGATCTCTTCGACCGCGTCGCCCTGGACCCTGGCCACGCGGTCTCCCGCCACCTGCTCGGTCTGCACTGTGCCGACCGTGACCGTGCTGCTACCGACCGTCCGTCGGCTATAGGATCCCAGGGCCCCGAGGACAAAGAGCGGGCCGACGGTCCGGTCCAGGTCTCCACCGACGCTTTCGACAAGATCTCGCGCCACCTCGATTCGGCGATGCCCCGAAGTGAGTCGGACGCTGCCTCCGACCTGCCCCGACAGATCGCCTCCCACGCGGACTGACTGAGTGCGACCGACGGTCAGGTCGCGGTCTCCGCTCAGCGCCGACGTGAAGGTACCGGTCACCGTCAACGCCCGGTGGACGCCGACCCTCACGTCCTCGTTCGAGGTGACCCGACGAGCGGCGTCGTGCTCCACCAACTCGCGCATGGTCATGGACGCGTGGAGCAGCATCTCTTCACCCCCGCCGTTGTCATCGAATCGCACTTCGTTGGCGCCCTGTCCGCCCTGGAGCGTGTCGCTCCGCCACGAGCTGACGGTGGCGTGGCCGGGCAACGAATAGGGCAGCGGCGTCTCGGCGTTGTAGACGTGACCCACGACGCACGGTCGGTCTGCGTCCCCCTGCTCTCCGTCGACGAGCACCTCGAATCCCACACGCGGCGTCACTAGCGACCCCGGGAGCTGGAGTTGGCCGACCCGAGCCCACGTGGAGCTCTCCGCATCCATGACTCCGGAACGATCCCAGAGGAATCGGACCTTGACCCGCCCGTACACGTCGCAGTGGTGGTCGAGGCCCGACGGGGTCGTCACGAAGGCGTGTTGCAGTCCGGCTGCGACCGGGCGTCCGCGCCGCGGACTTGGGCGGTGCGGAAAGGCGCAAGGGATTGCCTCGAATTCGTTCTGGTAGTCGAAGGCGCCTCGCTCGTACTCGCCGCGCCGGCAACGGTGGGTGACCGCCACCAGCTGGAGTTCGTCGTTGAGGTTCACCCGATCGTGCCCCTGCACATGGAAGAGCCGGCCGGGCTCCAGGTACGGTACGTCGCTTCGCCCCGCGATGACACGCCGGTCGCGGCGGAGGGCCTGCAAGTAGCGACCCGCGCGCGTCGCGCCGCCCTGTGCTCGCGCGTGATCAAAGCCGCCAGGGTGGAGGTACACCTCGGGTCCCCACTCGAGGGAGTCCGCTAGCTCGACGGCGAGCGCTTCGCCCGGACGCTCGAGATCGTGGTCCTGCAAGGCGGTCGAGCCCGAGGTTACAGCGAATCGCTCGCGGAGATCGAAGATGGTGTCGAGCTGACCCAGCCGCGTTGGCTGGTACTGGAGCGCTGCTGCGTGAGGTAGCGGGCTCAGGCCCGAGACGGAGTCGAAGAACCGGACGCGAGCCGACGCCGTGTCGTTCTCTACGGCGAAGCTCAGCCCCTCCTCGGCGAGGAGGCGGCGCACGAAGGCGTAGTCGCTCTCGTTATATTGATGAACGTTCGTGTGGGCCGGGAGGCGTTCGCCGATGTGCCAGCCCCAGCTATCGTCAGATAAGCCACCCCGGCGTAGCACGTCGTCGACGATCTCCGATACGGTGAGGTCCCGAAAGACTCGGCAGTCACGACCGAGCGCAAGACGCCGAAGATCAGGCGTGACCACGATTCGCATCACGTTATCGCCTCCCACGCCGGCGGCGATCTCCGCCGACCACACAATCCCGTGCCAGTGGCGTGCTCGACCCTGTCGAGTCGCGAGCCGCACGGAGGCTGACTCCCCCAACAGCCTCTCGAGCTCGACGGGGTCATCGACGAGGCAATCAACCGTTACTTCGTACACCTCGAAGAGGCGCTCGCGCGCCTCTACGCGGATGACGTGCAGGTCGAGCCCGCTCAACAGATCGACCTGGAGACTGACCTCGATGACCGCGTCCATACGTCGCTACTCTCCCGCCTCTGAAGGCTCCAGGCCCGGAAAAGACACAGTCACGCTCCCCGGCGGAAGCTCCTCTACTCGCGCCGATCCGGAGGAGTCGAGAGAGCCTCGCCGTTCCGTCCCGTCTGGGAGCTGCAGCAGGTACTCCGCGCCCTCTACCGCATTCCCCTCGATGTCGATGAGACGGATCTCGATCCAATCGTCCCCGGGCGACGGCTCCGGTGGCCCGGACTGCTCGACCGAGTCGCCGCCGACCATCTCGATTTGTCCGATCAGCTTCACGACGGCACCGCTGCCGCTGAAGCTGCTTGCGTCGACGTCCAAGACGTCGCCACCGAGCAGCAGCTCGGATCCGCCCGCCCGCGCGCGCAGCTCGCACTGGCCTTGCACGGAGACGGTGCCGCCGCTCATCTCGACGGCTCCCGTGACGGTGTAGCTGAGTGCTCCGCCCGCCTCGACCTGAAGCGCGGCGCCGCCAACGGAGAGTGGACCACGCGACCGAATCGCGCCGGTCTGCGCCTCGAGGCGAGTGTTGCCTCCCACCTGCAGGTGGTGGTCGCCGGCGACCACCGTGACGCGCGCTCCGCCGACCTGGATCGTCTGGTTCCCGCCCACTGCCTCGACCACGGCACCACCGAACCGCCGTAGCTCTGCGCCTCCAACCGTACGCTGATGGTCACCTTGGTTCGCCTCGCTGACTCGCGCGGCGACCGTGACCGATGGTCCGACCGAGGTCTCGGTGCGGTCGCCGTCGTTTGCGATCGTGTGAGGGCCTTCCAGTTCGAGGCTGTCGAGCTGTGCGACCGTCACCGTTTCGTTGGCAGCCGTGGCCGCTCGCAGGCTTCCACGTATCTCGATCTGGTCGTCGACGCCTACGGTGACCGACTCACTTCCCGCGCCCGAGGTGTTTAGCTGCCCCGCGACCGTCTCGGTGGAGGTGAGCCCGACCGCCTCGAACCGCTGGCGGCCTACTCGCCGATGCATGTCCCTGCAGGCGTGCACGTAGAACTCCATGGCACCGTTCGTGTCATCGAAGCGAACTTCGTTGCCGCCGCTGCCACCCGGCGAGCTCGCCGACCGCCAAGCGGTCAGAGGCAGCGAGTCGGGCAGCGGGTACGGGGGACGGTTCTGCTCGTTGAAGAGCTTGTGTGTAACGAGCGGTCGGTTTGGATCGCCGTGCAAGTGGGCGATGCTGACCTCCCAATCTACGCGGGGCAGGTACATGCTCCCCGCGGTGCTGGGCTGCAGGACCCGCACCCACCGGGACGCGTGCTCGTCCCGGGCACCGAGACGGTCCCAGTAGGCGTGGACTTTGACCCGGCCGAACTCGTCGACGTGGATCTCTTCTCCCGAGGGCCCCGTCACAAGGGCCGACTCCCGTCCGTGAACCGCGGGTCGGCGGACTCGGCGCGACGGCCGGAATGGCAGCGTCGTGGGGGTCGCGACGAGATCTACGCGGTCCGCTGCTTCCTCGCTGACCTCCTCCGAGACCATTCTGTGGGTCAATTCTACTACGAGGTACTCAGAGTTCACCGCCTCGGGCTGGGCGTCGACGAGCGTGAACTTCCGCCCCGGCGCCAAGCCTGAGAACCCAGCAAGGGCTCTCAGCTCGTACCTGCGGGCGGCGTTGGCTTCCTGGTGTCGGCGTGCCCGGCGGTTGGCCACCGCTTCGTCGGTCGCCCCACCCGGGAACTCGTAGCGCTCGAATCGCCGCGTCCCTCCCTCTGCGTGCTCTCCTTCGAACGGGCCAGCCGGTCGCTGCCAGTCCCAGTCCCGGCTGATGTGTGCGTCGTGGGTCACGCGCGAGATGAGTTCGAGATCCGACAGCTCTGATGGGCCTGGCTCCCCGTGGTGCACGAAACGCAGCGGGGCGTCCATCGTGGGGAGGACGGCGTGATCGTCGGCGATGTGTAGGACGTGGGCCGTACGCGAGTGCTCGAACCAGGAGAAGAGCCCCTCATCCGCGAGTAGGCGCTGAATCAGCTCCCAGTCCGTCTCCTGGTACTGCACCAGATAGTCGACGGGCGGGTAAGCCTCTCCGAGGTGAAGCCGCACCTCCTGCCCGCTCGAGGCGACGACCGACTCGACGATCTCTGGAATGGACTTGTTCTGGAAGATGCGGGTGTCGTGCCGGTAGGCCAGACGATGGACCGCGGGACGGAGCGTCACTTCGAAGAACGCTCGGCGGTCGCGCGAACGCGCAAACTCAGCTGCCTCGACGACGCCCTGCCACGCCAGCCCTTCCTCGGTGTCGGGGGCCAGGTCGACGAGGGCGCGCCGCCACAGGAGCGGGGCAAGCTCGAGGTTCGGGTCGTATTGCTCGAACTCGACGCGCACCTCGAAGGCGTCACTCATGGCATGCCGTGCATCGACCGCGTAGACCGGCGCGTCGAAGTCGATCGTGCGCGGATCGCCCGGGTCGAGGCGCAGCCGACCCGGGAGGTCGGTGCGCTCGAAATAGATGTGGCCGACGCTCGGCATCAGGTGCTCCCGTGCGGGTGCTCGAGCAGGATCGCTCCGCGCGTTGAGCCGTCGCTGCTGGCCCAGGCCAAGCAGTTTCGCGCGAGGGGATCGCCCCGCGAGAAGGCCTCGGTCACGAGAGCCACGGCCGTGGGGAGAGTCGCCGCTCCCATATCACCCAGGTGGGACGGGATGAATTCCATGAGCGACGCTCCGTGGCTGACCCCAGCGCTGAAGCGCGGGAACGCGAGCTGGAACTCCTTGATGCGATACGATTCCGACGAGACGTCCCCCAGCCACCAGTCGACGGAGTCCTTGCGAGCGGCGATGTCTTCCGTCACGGCGCACACCGTATCGGCCAGCCCCTCGCCAAGGTTCGGGCCGGTGTACGAATTCCTCACTTCGGACCCCACACTCGCGCTCGAGAGCTGAGCTAGCACGGGAAGACCGGCTTCGGAGGCCAAGCGACGAGTCCCCAGGACCACCATGGCGCCGCCTTCGCCCGGGATGAACCCGTCGACGCGATCGCCATCGTACAGCCGGCGCTGGTCCGCCAGCAGATCTACGACGTCGGGGTCGTAGTAGCTGTCGAGCCCGAGAATCATCGCGGCGTCGGCCTCGCCCGTCGCCACCAGATCGCCAGCCCACTGGAAGCTGTAAGCAGGTCCCCCATGCCCGTATGCGTGAACGTCGAGGCGTGGCTCATGGCCGACGGGTTCGAGCGCCGTCAACAGCGTCTGACGGAGTTGCTCCCGCTCGCGCGCGAACCGCCGGTGCTCCACCTGTTTCGAATACCGCTCTGGAAGCGCGAGAGCGACCGCTAGTCGCCCCCTTGGCAGCCGGCCGCGCAGCCAATCGGGCCACGCCCCCAAGACCTGGCGCAGAATCAGACTCAACCGATGGGCTCCGTACTCCTGCTCCGGCAGCACGCGGATGTGCGCCATCGTCAGACGCTTCCCCGACGGCAGGACGAAGGGGCTCTCAGCGAGGGCGCGAAAGTCGGCCCGGCGGAGAGCCCAGGTCTGATGAGAATTGAAGCCCAGGCCGTTGAGCGCCTGAACCCCACAAACGACTGGCGGAGCACCACGCTCGCCGTCCCGCCAAGTCATGACGCTCACCTGACCTCCGTTACGTGGATCGAGGCTCGACGTCCAAGCGTCGAGGGCCACGGGAGGCAAGCGCGCCAGGTGAGCTCGAGTCGGCGCGCATTGGGTTCCAGCATCACGGTGTCGAGAATAGGAACGTGCTCCGCCGTACCCTCCGGAGACGGTGCCTCCACGAGAAACGACAGCCTCGGGAGTTCGAACGAGAGGGCGCCGTCCCGGTGAAGCCCGAGCATGCGCACGGGCTCTCCGCCCACCAGGTGTTGCCGGGTACGGAGTCCGGGCGCTGCGGCCTGGTAGAAGTGATCGTCGAGGTCGAGCGGAGGCAAGGGCATGCGGTGACGACGCCAAACGTCATCGTACGTCCCAGCGGCGCTGCGGCGCGGCTCGAAGCCTGGTCCGATGGCGCCGACCCCGGCGGGTTGCGGGCGGGATCGGTGTCCGCGGATGAGATCCGTCGGATCCTCCACGTGGGGCACAACCGCCCCGGCGAGCAGTTGAGGATCCTTCGCGAGGCCTCGGCCCAGCGGGTTCCTCAGCTCCTCGAGTGGCGCCGAGGGGTCGGAGGTGTCGAGCCCACCAAAGGCGTCTTCCCAGCGCAGCGTGGCGCGAGAAAAGGGGAGCGGATCGGTGGGACGCATCTCCGTTCCGGCGTCGTACCAGGTGCGCGGTCCGAACACGCGCAACGAGCGCACGGCGTCACCGACCTCTATCCGCACGTCTAGTTCTCGCGAGCTCGCGCCGCTCGGCACGACCGCTTCGGCGCTCACAACGATGTCTGTCGTGGGCTTCCTGGGTGCAAGGTCGTGGGGGTAGCGTGTACTGCTCCGGGCGGGGTCGTCGGGGTCCCACCGTTCGTCGGCGAAGCGAATCTGGGCCCGCCCAATGCGCCGCGTGGTTCCGTCGTCCAGAACCTGGAAACGTTCCTTGACGACAACCAGGAGTTCCCACCCTGTGCCAGTGACAACGGGGTGAAGCAACGCGGTGGCGTCGGTGCGGTTCCGGAACGCGGGAGCTTCCATCGTTCGTGGTCAGACGTGAAGAGAGACGGGCCAGCCGCCGCCTCCGAGCCCGGACTCTCGCACTTCGCCCTCGATCGCGTCGAGCATGCATCGTTGCGCGGCGACAAAGACGCGCGTGTCGAGCCCCGCAGTGAGCCCGAGGCGGCCAGATAGCTCCAAGTGAGCTCGCACCCGATCCTCAGGCCGGGCGAAGTCGGCGCGGAGTTCGCCCGTGTTGGCAGCCGGCGACCAGGGGGCGCCGAAGCGGTAGCGCACCTCGGGGTCGAGACTCGGCCGAAGATGCGCCCAAAGCTCTCTCCAGACATCTGGATCCTCGCTCGGCCCGTCGCTTGGCGGTCGCGAGGCGAGCTGGGCGATGCCAGCGGCGCGGTGCGAACCCAGAATCCTCTGCAAGGCTCGTGCGGCCGCGCTGCGAGGCGCCTCCTCATCCGAGCCGGTGCGGCCGATGAGGTAGGGCACCGCGCTGATATGTCCGAACCACCCGAGCGCTTCGAGGCTGCGGCTCTCGCCGGCGACGGCCGCGTCCTCGAGTAGCGCGTCCAGGCCGGCGCGCCCCTGGGTCAGGGCGAAGACGACACCGGCGTCGCCGAACGCTCCTTGGTGTTGCGTCACGAGCGACCTGGCGCGTCGGAGGGCGGCAGCTTCCTGCCGCAGCACGCCGCCTCGAAGGGCGAGGCCAACCACGGCCTCCTCCTCGTGGTGCAGAAGCCGATCGACAAGCCAATCGTCAAGCTTGCCTTTCGTCGTGCCGAGGGCGGCAGCGGCGCTACGGACCACGTCTGCGTCTGCGTCTGACGCCGCGGCTGCAAGCTCGTCGGAGGTGAGTGCGCCACGCCGACCGAGCGCAGCAACCGCGACGGCTCGTTCCGCGACGATCGGGGAAGCCAGCCAAGCTCGCAGGCGGCGCTCGATTGCTGGCGTCGGCACGTGGGCGAGCGCATCCATCACCGCGTGGCGCACGTCGGGGTCGTCGAGCTCCGCCGATCGAGCAAGACGCGCCGCCTCATCGACGGTGTCGTCCCCTGCCAGGCAGCCGTACGTCAAGATGAGGGCCCAGCGGGCCTCCGGGTCAGGCAGTGGCCTCTGCTCGAGCCGCTGGACCAGCGCTGGGAGGACGTCCGCCCCGCAAGCCACGATCGCGTCCACGCGCGCGAGAATGCGAGCTTCGAGCCTGGCCTTGCCCGTCCACGTTTGGCCTGACAACGGCGCGCGTTGTAGGCCGAAGCATCCCATCTCCTCGATGGCGGTCCTGGCGTACTCGAGCAGGATGTCAGATGAGGTCTGGCGGATCTCGGACGGTCGTGGCGACGGCATGGCGGCGGCGGGAGCGGATGAGTCAGGCGCAGGCTCCGCGACAGCCGCGAGCAGAGCGTCGAGATCGTCGAGGCTTCGAATGGGTGAAGGCTGCGCCGGCGCATCGTCGGGAGGGGCGGGGCGCGCTCGACGCGGGCGCACGGCGACGACCGGCATGGCGATCTCGCGCGATATGTCCAGCACCTGCGGCGTTCCACGGGAAGCCGGCGTGGGCACCCCGGCCCGACTCTGATTCGGAAAACGGAGCCGCTCGCCCGGCGGAGCGGCGTGCGACGAGAGCCCGAGTGCTTCGAGAAGCCTCTCTTGGATGAGCGACGCCGCCGAATCACCGTTCTGGTCGCCGACGAAGATCAGCGCTGCTTCCACTTCCATCGCTGCGATGACCATGGCGTCGGTGTAGAGGCCTGAGTCCGTCGCGGCCGCCAGCGCTCGGTAGACCTGATGCAGGGCGCTGGAGATCGCCTCCGCGAGCCCATGGACGTCCGTGAAAGGATCTTCGATACGTCGGACGGCGAGAAGGCACTCATCCAGGAGGTCACGCATCGTGGCTGTGGTGGGAGGGCTCATCGGTGTGGCCAAGGAACGGCGTATTGTGCAAGAGTATAGCGCAAGGCACGCTCGAACAGCTCACCGAATCCAAGCGGTGCCGCGCTCCTACGCGAGTACTCGCTGCGCCAGAATCCGTGTTGCCGCGATCGCCGTACGGTTCGCCTGGGATTACCCGGACCAGGCCGGGGGGTTGAGATCTCTTGCTGTTCAGCGAGTCCAGTGTCGGCAAGACCTGTGTCCTACGCGCCCTCGCCACGCATGCCCAAAGAGAGAGCGCGAACCGAGAGAAGGATGCTCGTTCATGGCCGTGGCATCCTCCGGCAGGGAAGCGAGGTGGTCAACCCTTGCCATCGGCGGGTGCTCTCCTGCAGGCATCAGCCACGCTGCGGTCCAGTGCAGGCGAGAGCAGCTGGGTGTTCCCCATTGCGAGTTGGTGTCCACTGAGGTGGTCTGGGACGCCTCGAAGCTTCGTCGTAGGCGTCTGGCGACGCGTATCCCAGTCCCAGCTGGCCATCTCGATTGTCGCCCCAACAGTGGACGGAGCCTTCGGTCGTGACGGCGCAGCAGAAGTATCCAGCGCAGGCGATGTCCAGGGTCGGTCCCGTGTCCAGACAACCCCTCGTCAGCTGACGGGAGAGACCCCCATCGACGACGCCATAGGTGTCGAGGCCCTCACACTCGACATGCTCCGCACATCGAGCGCAGGTGACATCCGCCCCCAGCACGAACTGGTCGCACCCATCGTTTAGCTGATCGGGGAGCCACTCCGTGCGCCGCCCCCAGCAAGCGACGCTGCCATCGGCGAACCTGGCGCACGTCCCCGAGCCCCCTGCGACCAGGTGCTCGGGCACTCCCTCGAGGGGCACCACCTCGGGTGGGAGGCGTGCGTTCACCCCCTCGCTCGGTCTGATGGCGGGCGCCGCCCCCCAGCATGAGACCGCACCGTCGCGGCCCACCGCACAGCTGTGAAACTGCCCCACCACGATGTCACTCGCGACAGCAACGGGCACCGCGAGCGCTGTGGCGACCTCCCGTCCCTCTGCAGGACCAACCTGGCCGCGCCACGCGCCGCCCCAGCACGACACGAGGCCGTCGCCGTGCAGGGCGCACGTATGGAACGCGTCTCCGTAGCTGGCGATGGAGCGCGCCGAGTCGATGCCGAGCACGGAGACGGGAACCGCCGAGCCCGGGACCATGTCCGGGTCATCCCCAGTGTGGGGGCCGTCTCCTAGCTGCTCCGCGTGGTCGGCGCCCCAGCAGTGCACCTCCCCTGCGCGAGAAACCGAACAGGAGTGGCCGACGCCCAAAGCCAGCCCCGCAGACGGGGGCAACCCCCGGACGCGCACAGGCCGAAGTCGATCGTCTCGCGTGCCGTCGCCGAGCTCCCCGTCCCGGTTCTGCCCCCAGCACCACACCCCTCCATCATCCGCCCGTGCGCAGGCGTGCGAGAAGCCCAGCTCGACGTCGACGACCGGCGGCAGCTCGACGACCGCTCGGCCGGGGCTTCGGCACTCTGGTACCGCCCTGCGATTGCCCTGCTCCGCTGAAGGAGGCCTGTGCTCCGCACCAGGCGAAGACGCACCACAGCCGCTGAAGGCGGCCAAGCCCCAGATCGCCACAGCCAGGCCAAGTCCCCCAGAGGCGCCGAGCCCCCGCCCGCCGTGTCCAGACTGAGCCGCCTCCGCGAGCCGCTGTCCGGCCTGAAGGGCGCTCGAGGCCGCGGCGGCAGCCGACGCGGCGGCGACGAGGGCTTCTCGGTCTCCCTCTTCGCCTTCTCCCAACGCCTCGCCGCCCTCGCCGAGGGCGCCTCGTACCGCGCCCCTACCAGAGACCACCGCCGTGTGGCCCGTGCCCGCAGCCGCGCCTTCGACATCACCTGTGCTGTGCTCCGCGTCCATCATCTCGTCCCTCCCGGGCCCATGGCCCGTGACGTCGCCTGCTGCTGCAAGCCGTGGAGCGTAGCGGACCCACAGTCAGCGCGGGTTGCACCCGTTGTTCGTGCCCTGCGGATCGAGCAGAGCGAGGCACCGCTGAGTTCGTACTCCATTGGTCAGGATGGCTGCGCCTGTGACCGAACTCGAAGCGAACGGGCTGTGAGGAGCCAGCTCAGCTCCGGCGGGCGTCGAAGTCGAGCGCGGGCATCGGTCCATCCCCGGCGAGGTGGGCGTCGAGCGCAGCGCGCACGTCGGGGTCGAGCGGGTCGGGGGCTTGGGTGTAGCCATCGAACTCGGAGCGCTCGATACGCACGCCGCCTATCCCCTCAACATGCATTAACGATCGCCGGTCAGCGTCGGAGAACGCGTGGATCGTGGCGGCAGCGCCAAGGTCGACGCGCCCACGGAGCAAGAGCTCGCGGCTCCGCCTCTTGCCGCGCATGAGCCGCCAGTGCTCGGCGAGCTTCTCACCGGATAGGATCGGTACTCTCGGCTCTCCCCAGAACCCACGGGCGCGCTTCACGGACGGTCGCGACGCGCGGAAGGCGTCCCACACCTCGGCGATGCGCTCGGGTCGAGTTCCCCGCGTCCAGTTGCCTCCTTTGCACTCCCCGGGAACCCCAGGCCGACTGACTGCGATGTTCCAGTTGCAGACCGTGCACTCGGCGTCGTCGAACCGAGCCGTGTCGATGACGACAACGGCGTGCGGCACCGGAGGCCGCTTCGCCGGCGCGAGCTGCGCGCCGAGGATCGGCAGGTCCTCGAAGCGCGCGGAGCCGGAGGGCAGGTAGAAGTGGACGAAGTCGGCGAAGCCGAGGACGCGGTCGACGTCTCGCGTCGTACGCCGCGCCTCACCGCGACCGCCGAGCGCGGCTTTCGACAGGAGCGCGCGAGTCGACAGGATCCCGCGCGCCGCCGTCAGCGGGAATACGTGGAACGCGAATGGGAACTCGTCGGAGAAGGAGGCCATGGGGACACCGGGTCTTGGCCGTCGACATCCGATGGCCGGGTGCTAATGGAGGTGCGCCCGGTGTACGATGGGCACGGCCTCGTGCCCACGCACGTACGCATGTTCGCCGTCGACAATCAGGGTCGGACCCTTGTGGACTCGCTAATCCCGAACGGTCTCAGGCAGAACTGGCCGTGCTGTGTATAGCTCTATTGAGTTGCAACGGAGGCGCTCGTGACAGAAGTGGCACTTTCTATTGACGGGGCGCCGGTCTGTGTGCCGGCCGAGGCCGATGTTCTATGGGCAGAGTCTTGTCTAGGCTTCAGCCTTCCCGACTCCTACGTCGAGTACGTATCGAGGTGGGGCCGCGCCGTCCTCTCTGGATTGATCTATGTCTTCGTGCCGACCGAAAGTGTTCCGGATAATATTGTCGTCGGGCAAAGTCAGCGCAAAGCGATGCTATCAGATATCGATGCTGGAATCGCGGAGCTGGATCCTGATGGCAGTGTGAGTTTGGCAGAGCGCTTCATCATGTTTGGGATCTCATTTAATGGGCATAGGTTTGCTTGGGATGGTGCTAGCAAGTCCGACGATCCTGGTGTCTATGTGGTAGGAGAGAATGCTCTCGGCGTCCGAAGTGTTGGTGTCGGATTCTCGGGTTTTATGGATGGTGTGTGTGCGCAAGCCTCTAGCCAGCTGCTCGGCCCTAGCTACGAACCTCTGCGTCCACAACTAAAGCCCTTACCTATCAAAGAATAGGACTGTCCCTGTGCCACACTCCCTCCGGACCCGAGCGAGCGGAAGGCAACCGTGCATGGCCGGTGGTGTGCCGGGATGCGGGTGTGCTGAGCGCACGGCGCCATCGCGTCCGAGTTCTCGATGGGCGCGCGTGAGTCCGCTGCTGAGCTCTGAGGTCACGCAGGAGAATCGCGACGTGTGGCGGCACTTGCGTACCTACTCACTAGGAGGCGAGCTTCACGAAAGGATGGCCAACGAGGCCTACCTCCGGGAGATTACCTGACCGGATCGCCTGCCTCGTCGTAAACGTCGGGTGATGCGTACCCCAGCCCCAGCTGACCACCTCGGTTGTCGCCCCAGCAGTGAACGGCGCCTTCAGTGGTGACGACGCAGCAAGAGTATGCACCGCACGCAAGGTCGACAGTCGGCCCGGTGTTCAGGCAACCGGCCGTCGACTCCAGCTCGAGGCCGCCAGCGACGACGCCGTAGGCGTCGATCCCCTGGCACTCCACGCGGTCGTCGCATCGAGCACAGGCAGCCTCGCCTGCCAGCACGAGTCCCTCGCAACCCTCCGCCAGCCGGCCGGGAAGCCAACCCAGGGGCGCACCCCAGCAAGACTCGCTCCGGTCCGTGAATACCGCGCAGGCGCCCGACGGGCCCGCGACGATCTGCTCGGGTGCACGTTCCAGCGCGACCAGCTCGGGAGCGAGGCGCGCATTCACCCCTTCCTCCGGCCTCAGCGACCGGGCGGCTCCCCAGCAGTAGGCGCCACCGTCCCGCGCTAGCGCGCAGGTGTGGGACTGGCCCACCACGACGTCGCGCATCGGCGGCACAGCCACCGGAACCGGCGTCGCCAGCGACCTCCCTTCCACCGGGCCCACTTGCCCGCGCCCTGCGCTACCCCAGCACGAGACGCCCCCGTCCCGATGCAGGGCGCAGGTGTGAAGGGCAGCGGCTGAGCTGGCGATCGCCTGCACCGACGCGATCGCGACTCGCACGGGCACCGAGGAGGCCGGCACCCTGTCTGGGTCGTCCCAGGAGTGCGGTCCATCTCCCAGCTGCTCCGCGTGGTCGGCGCCCCAGCAGTGCACCTCCCCCTCGCGGGAGACCGAACAAGAGTGACCCACTCCCAGCGCCACCCCCACAGATGGGGGCAACTCCCGGACGCGCACAGGTCGAAGTCGATCGGCTCGCGTGCCGTCGCCGAGCTCCCCGTCGCGGTTGAGCCCCCAGCACCACACCCGTCCGTCCTCCGCCCGTGCGCAGGCATGCGCGAAGCCCAACTCGACGTCGACGACCGGTGGCAGGTCGACGACTTGTCGGCCGGGGCTTCGGCACTCTGAGGCCTCACCTACGTTGGCCGACTCCGCCGGAACATGCCTGTGCTCCGCAGTAGACGTCGCCGCACCGCAGCCACTGCATGCGCTCAGGCCCCAGATCATCCCAGCCAGACTCAGGCGCCGTAGGGCAGTTTGCATGCTCTCCCTCCGGGGGCGTGACTATCACAACCGAGCACTCCCTCGCTCACGTCGAAACCGGCGCCCTCTCCACACAAGCCTACTTCGCCTGCGCGAGCGGGCGTTCGTCTATCGCCAGAGCGGCGGGTTCGCGTTGCGCGCCTCGTAGAGGTGAAGATCCGGCAGGACGTCGAAGCTCACCATGTCAGCGGTCTCGGCGACCCCGCTTCCGCACACGACTATCAGGCGGTCACTCGGCACCGGGCGTCCGAACGCCTCCGCGAAGAAGGGCTCGGTGATGGGCGGCAGGTCGAGGGAGTTCGGCTGCGGACCTAGAAGCCCGAGGTCGCCGCCGGCGAGTACGGGCTCACCCGCGAACACGGCGACGTCGAGGATCGGGCCGTCGTGTCTGGCGCGCAGTCGGGTCCCGTTGGGCGAGACCTCGTAGAGCTCTCCCGACAGCGTGGTGGCCCAGGCTCGTGAGTCCGGCGCGACGGCGATGCCGGAGACCGTCGCCGTGCCCGCGTTCCCGATCGGTACGAACCGGCTCCCGTTCCACCAGGCGATGAAGCCGTCATATCCGACCGCGAACAGCGCGTCCGGCGACGTTCCGGCCATGCGCAGGGGCTGGCCTGGGCACTCGACCTCGTTCCAGTCGGCGCCGTCGTATCGGAAGACCCGCGCTCCGGGCTCGCTCCAGGCGAACACCAGCTCCTCGGCCACCCCGTGAACACCCACGATGGGTGCGGGCAAGGCATGCCGTCGGACACTCGCGCCCACGAGCGGCACGACGACGACTCCCTCGGGGCTGCCGATCCAGGCGTCGCCGCCTGCGTCCATCCAAAGGCCGCTCAGGAAGGTGGCCCCTCCATGCCGGAGCTCCACACGCGTGCCGAGAATCCCGGTTGGCTCGGGGACGTAGCGGACGACCCATGACTCACACTCGTGGGCGGCGTCCCCGACCTCCGGATCGAAGCGACGCGTCAGCGCCCAGCCGTCGTGCATGGATCGCCCCGCGAACGCGACGAAGCCATGCACGGTGAGGAAGTCATCTTCCGCCTGGTCGAGCGCTTCGAACACGGCTCAGCTCCACCCCTCGGGATAGAGGGCGTCGAGATCTCCAACGGCGCACGTGCGCACGAGGTCGGCGACCTCCCTACGCCCCGTCAGCTCGTCCACCGAGAGATTGACGAAGGTCTGCCCGCCTTCCTCCCAGCACCCCATCGTCAGCTCGCTGAGGCCGGCGACGAGCTTCAGCTCGAGCCCTCGGACGGCGTAGAGGCGAGTCACACCCAGCGAGGACTGAAGCAGGAAGCGCCCGTCTTCGAGGAAGGCGACCCGCCCCTCCGCGCCACGCTCCTGCAGGAGAACGCGGTCGTCTTCGAGGGCGCGCACCGTGAAGTGCTCTGAGTCCTCCGTGGCGTAGAGCTGCCCCGCAGCGTCCACCGCTGCGAACCGCTGCCCCGCGCTGCGCCCATCAATCTTGCGCGTGTCCATAGCTGGAAACCGGACCCCGAACAGCTCGTGCTTCGCACAAACGAGCAGGTGAGCGCCGTCCGGAGACCAGGCGTGCGGAAAGGGAGACCACGAGAGGCCCGCCTTCAGCTTCTCGACCTTCTTCGCGCCATCCGCCAGAAAGCCGACCTCGTACTGCTCGGCTTTGCCCTTCTTCGGAAGGTAGAGGAGATGCCCGTCCCGTGGCGTGGGGAAGACGGCGGTGCGTCCCTTCACGTGCGGCATCACCTCCGCGGGGATCGCTCGCCCCGCGTACCTCGGGTCCTTCAGACCAGGCGCAGTAGGACGGAAGAGCTGCCCGCGCAGCGGTAGCACGGCCTCGTCGTGAGGCTGGAGCGGGATGGGAGGCAACTGGTCTCGCATCAGGGGATCTGTCCTGTGAAGCCGGGGAGGTTCAAGGGGCTTGGGGCCGTGAACGATTCGTTGGGCGGCGGCGGCGGCTGGCCGGCGAGAGACCGCGCCTGCGCATGGAGGCAGTCCACGTTCCTGACCTCCTGGTCGGCTCGCGCGGCGTTCCGCTCGAGGCCCCGCCGTTCTCCGAGCTCTGCGTTCGCAGCTCGATACGCATCCCAATCCGGAGGGTCGCTCGAGACCGCGTCTCGGCGGGCCTGCTCGATGTCGGCCTTCGGTCGCGCTGCCTCGGCATCGGCCAGCGCCTGGTCTGCCTGCGCCTTCGCGGCCTGAGCCTCGTCGCGCGCGGACTCGTAGTTCTCGCCGTAGTTCGTGACGGCGTCCTGCTGCATCTTCTCCATCGCGGCGCTCCGGAACGCCTCGATGCACTCGGCCGCCGTGTTGCCGTCGAACGCCGCGGAGTCTCCCGCCGCGCCCTGCGCCTCGCCTGCCTCGGCCGCCGCGGCGTCCTCCACGAGCGCCGCGGATCGCGCCTGCTTCCGGAGGGCGATACCGCCCTTCCGCTGCGCCGCCTGGGCTTGCTTGTTCTTGTCCCACTTGGCGCTCTTCAGGGCCGCATCGTGAGTCGGGTGCGAGCTCCTCGGCGGGTTGGGTGTGACGATGGCGGTGTTCTCCTGGCTCATCGCGCCGAGCTGCGTGGAGCTGACCGGCGACCCCGAAGACAGCCCGCTCGACGCAGGCGTGGTGCCCGCGTGCTGCGCCGACTCGTTGCGGCCGACGGCCCAGTGGTCCGAGCCGATCGATTTTTGTCCGGTCGGTCCGTAGGTCGCCATCGGCATGCACGGAGCCGCGTCCGTGTGGTAGCCCCGCGTGTCGCTTCCGGGCGGCGAGTGGTTGGCACAGCAGTCGCCACGGCTGCCCTTCCCACGCATCAACGCATCCTGGGTGAGGTGCCCGGACTGACAGCGCGCGAGGAACGCCGTGTGCGGGTCGGGACCGTTCGGGCTCGGGCGAACCCCGTCCTGCTTGCACTGCTCCAGATACTCTTTGCGCTTCTGGCGCGCCTGCTTGAGCCGGTCCTGAACGTACGCGTGGTTGCCGAAGTCGTCGGGGTGATATCCGCACTCGGCCAGGAGCTGGATGCACTTCGCCGAGAACCCACCCATGCCTCCCGCCTTGAGGAAGTTGACCGGCGTGTGCGGTGCGGGCGTCGTCATCGCCAACCATCCACTTCGAAGAGGCGACGCGCCCATCGATCGGCCGCGCCCTCCTCCGAGAAGAGCCCCGGAGGCGCGGGAAACTCCTTCGGCAGGAGCGGAGCCATCCAGGCAGCCGCGCGGGCCATGGCCTCGGGCCACTGCATGGAGTTCACGTCTCCGAGGCCGGGGCGCTCGCCGGCTCTTACGAGCACACACGACCGGTTGGGCTCGAGGTGGACCTCGGCCTCCCGCTCGAGCCCCTCGAGGCACCCGACGCGGTCGGGGTGATGGTGAGAGACGGCGGTGAGCCAGCTCGTGGTCGCGTGGCGCCTGGCGAGCGGCGCCCAGAGCTCTGGGACTTGGAGATCGAAGCCGAGGAAGCGTCGCGTGACCCGGTACATCTCGTCGAACGCGTTCCCGCCGACCATCGGCGCCCAGCGGAACGTGTAGCCCGCGGAGCCACCGACGACCGGTGCTTCGGCCACGATCACGCGAGCCAGATCCAGCAAGACCGCGGCGTCGGCGTCGAGCGGCAGCGTGATCTGGACGAACCCGGGGATGTCGGAACGCCCAGGCTCGAGGCAGCGAAACCCGGTCGCGGGCGCGTCGGGGTCGTCGGCGACTTGGAGCTCCAACAGATCGGGTGTCACGGCCGTGAGTGCGAAGTCGGCGCCCCGCATCAGGTCGGCGACCCGGGTGTGCTCGTCCGCGACCATCCAGCGGCTCGCGCGGCTCGTCGTGAAGTAGGGAAGCTCTCCAACGCGGCTGACGAAGGCGTCGAGCAGTCGCGCGGCGAGATCGTGGCTCCAGCCGGCGGGGTCGACATAGAAGGTGCCGCCCAAGACCGCGCGCATGAGCGTGCGATCCGGATTCGAAGCGAAGAACCACCGCTCCGGGACAAGCTCGAGATGGTCCTCCGCAGCCACCGCCCCCCCACAGGCGGCTGAGCCTGCCACGAGGAGCGAGGGACTCACAACCCGCTGTGTCGAGATCCAGCCACCCGAATCGAGGAGGGTCGCCTTGGCGATCGCCAGCGACGTTGGCGACACCGACGGCATGCCCTGGGGATCCGCGGCCGGCCGAAACATCTCAGCTCCGGCGGGCGTGGAAGTCGATCGCGGGCATCGGTCCATCCCCGGCGGGGTGAGCGTCGGGCGCTACGCGCACGTCGGGGTCGAGCGGGTCGGGGGCTTGGAGCGCGAATGGTTCGGTCGCTGGGGAGAGCCTCCTGCACTTCCGCTGAGCCGAACGCGCACGTGGCCCTCTCGGCCGTGACGCATTCGTCGTCGACCTCGATCTCGTAGCGGCTCGCCGTCTCCACCGGGTTCCAGAGGAACCGCGGTCGGAGCGACGAGGAGTGCACATCGTCTGGCTGCGGCGCGTGCGGGCTCCCGGTCTCCGCTCCGTTGTGAGGCCAGCGCAGCCGCGGGGAAACGGGGGCTGCCTCGTGGGGCGCTTCGGTGCCATCTCCAGACGAAGCACCTGCCGAGCCTTCGCTCGACGGTCGGCTCACCTCCGGCTCTGGCGACCCGCAGTCGCACCCAGCAACAGCGAGAATCAGAAGCAGTGGTGCCGAGCACCTACTCGCCTTTCGGCTCATGGATGGCAGTCTACCCGCAGAAACGCCCGACCAACCCAAGCGAACCGTCGGGGCTCTGGGTCGGAGTGCTCGATGAATCGGCCCAAGAAGGTCAGCGGCGGCTCCGCCAAGTAGGGTCCGAGACGCTCCGCTGCTAGCAGGTAAGCGTGCAATGTACTGCCTCGGTGCCGATCTCCGAGGCGTGGTTCATCTCCGGCCAGAACCAACAAGCCATCGCCGATGAAGCGTGCACGCTCCGCGCGGTTTCGGTCCACCTCGCGATAGTAGAAGCCGCACGAACCGTCGTGCCCGAGCGCGCGGTCAAGGCGTATCCTGGAGAAGGACGAGCGGATGAACCAGGACGAACGAGCCCCCACCGTCGACGAACGCATGCATGCTCTCGCGAACGACCTCGTCAGCGATCACGCTGAGTTGGATTTCTCGATGGGGGCGCTGAAGACGCTCGACGGACTGGTCGCCGTCAACGGCAAGGGGGCGCCGCGAGCCCAGGTTGAGCGCTGGGGTGCCTACTTCGGCGAGACGCTTCGGCGCAGCGCGCCGAACGAAGCGCGCTGGCTGAGCTACGAGGCCGCCGCGGCTGAGGCGAAGGGCGTCGCGGCGATGGGACGCGGACCCGACATCGAGGCGGTTCTGCGGATACGAGACCGGTACTTCTTCCCGATTGCCAAGGTGGAGAAGCGCATCCTGAACGGCCCGCAGGACAGCCTGCACGCCTTCGGGCCGGTCGCGCTCGCCCTGGCGCTCCCCGCGGATAAGGCGCGCCCCCCCGTGACGAGCCGCGACCAGGTATCCGCCGAGGGTTTGGCGATGTTCGAGCCGTTCTTCTCCGATCCGACGCTGGAGAACCTGGACCTGCTGAGCAGGAGCGTGACCCATATCAATCGGCGAGCGCAGAGATTCCTACTCGCGGAGAAGGCACCGAATCCCCAGATCTTCTGGCCGCTCCTCGGCGTGAAGGCGAGCGGGCGGGGCTGGTCGCGCAAGAACCCCGGGCGAACCGCAGCGGGCTGGCTCTGGTACGCATGGGAAGCCGGCGCCGTCGACCGCGAGGAGGTCCTGCGCGACGCCCAGTCACGGTTGAGCGCGAAGGACAAGGTCGAGCGCTCGAACGCGGGGTTTCTCGTCGGCCGTATCCTCCTCGCCGGCGGCGACGGTGCCTTCGGCCAGGCCTACAAGGGCGCCGACCAGGTCGTACGGCTCGCTCTGCTCGAGGCGCTCTCGAGCCACGTTCGGGGCCTGATCATGGACACTCGCCCGGGGGGCAGGCGAACCGCCGTACTGGGCGACCAGGACGAGCACCTCGTGGTCCTGCGCGAAGCTCTGAGGGGATCGACGGCGCTCCGCGCTGAGGCGCTCGACCTGGCTGCACAGATGACGGGCAAGCTGAGACTCCCCATCGCGCCCCTGGTCGAGCCACTCTGTGAGGTGATGGAGTCCGCCAAGCCGGGCCCAGTCGAGACCGCCATCCGCGCCGTCAAGGGGCAGGTCATGGCGGTGCGCCGAGGCCAAGACGCCTGGTCCGCGCCGCTGGATCGCGCGGTCGGCCTCTTCGCTCAACACGTGAAACCCATCCCCGGGAAGACGAAGACGACCAAGGTACAGATCGCGGCCGCTTGGGCGCTGCGCGCGGTGGAGAAGGAGTCCGGGCGCGTGCCGCAGGCAGCGCGCCGGGCCGCTGCGGAGGCCCTGGAGAGGTACGGCTCGATCCGCTGAGCCTTCTCGCCGCAAGCCTCGAGCGCGTCGACCGGGATGCCATCGTGGCCTCCGTCAAACAACGACACGCTCGCCGAGCGGCGACCAAAGGCGCAGGGGCCATCGTCGGTCCCGCGCTTCGCCGCCTGGTTCTGCCGTCGTCCCCTTCATGGCAGCCCCCGCCTGCCGCCAGCGAGAACTCGTCGGAGACGGAGGCCATGGGGACACCGGGTCTTGATCTGGGACCGCGCTGCGATGATAGCGTGTCCGGGTTCGAGACCGCACGGTGTGTTGGTCGCAGCCGGGAGCAGGGTGATGAGCGCGGGCCAGATGGAGGATGCGACCCTCGTGATGCGGGAGGTAGGCCGCATCGAGGGGCAGTTCTTCGTGGCGAGCTACCAGCGCGGGTACCGCTGGGGGCCGCACGAGGTCGGCCGGCTGCTCGAGGACCTCTGGGAGGCGGTCGAGGCGGAGCAGCCGTACAGCCTGCAGCCGGTGGTGGTTCGGCGGCCCACTGCGGGTGAGTGGGAGCTCGTGGACGGCCAGCAGCGGCTGACCACGCTGTACCTCCTCTTCCTCTACATGCAGCGGGCCGGGCTCAAGAACGTCCCGCCCGGCTACTCGATCCGCTACGAGACCCGCGAGCAGAGCGCCGCGTTCCTCGAGAACCCGGATCCGGCGCGCGCGGAGGAGAACATCGACTTTTTCCACCTGCACGGCGCGTATCGCTGCATCGCCGACTGGTTCGAGGCGCTCGATCCGCGGGCGCGCCAGTTCCGGGCCGACAAGCTGTGGGGTCACCTCTACGAGAAGGTGCGGGTCATCTGGTACGAGACGCCGACCGAGGTCGAGCCGATCGCGCTCTTCACGCGGCTGAACGTGGGCCGCATCCCTCTCACCGACGCGGAGCTGGTGAAGGCGCTCCTCCTCGCCCGCGCGCGTGGAGACGGCTCCCGGGGCGACCGGGCCCACGAGGTCGCGGCGCAGTGGGACTGGATCGAGCGCGACCTGCGGCGCCCGGAGCTCTGGGCGTTCGTCTCGGAGACCCCGCCCGACGAGGCACCGACGCGCATCTCGCTGCTACTCGACGCCCTCGCCGACGTGGAAGCGCCGCCCGAGCCGGGCAAGCGGCCGCTCTTCCGTACGTTCGATGTCCTCCGCGCAAGGATCGAGGCCGGGCCCGACGGTTGGAAGGCGGTCTGGGATCGGGTGGTCGACCTGCACGCGCGCGTCGTGGGGTGGTTCGAGGATCGCGCGACGTTCCACAAGATCGGCTACCTCGTGTCGACGGGAGTGCGCCTGGACCAGCTGCTCCGGGACGCCGAGACGCGCACCAAGAGCGCTCTCGACGCACACCTGACCGAGCTGATCCGGCGCTCGATCGGGCTCGCCCCGAGCGGGGTCTTGGAGCTGAGCTACGAGCGGCACGCCAAGAAGCTCGAGCGGCTCCTACTGCTGGCGAACGTCGAGACGGTCACTCGCATGGAGCACTCGTCCGGGCGGTACTCCTTCCACATGCATCGCGCGGGGAGCTGGTCCCTCGAGCACATCCACGCGCAGAACGCCGAGGCGCTGGTGCGCGTCGAGCAGTGGCTGGAGTGGCTGCAGCAGCACGCTGAGGCGCTCCGGGAGCTGCCGGTGGCCGACGTGCCATCCCGCGACGCGCTCGTCGCGAAGCTGCGCTCGGTCGGGGGGAAGATCACGCGGGAGCAGTTCCACGCGCTGGCCAGCGAGGTCGAGGCGATGTTCGGAGAGGCCGAAGCGGAGACCTCGCTCCACGGCGTGCACTCCATCGCGAACCTGGCGCTCCTGGACGCCAGCGCCAACGCGGCGCTCAACAACGCGGTGTTCGAGGTGAAGCGGAGGAGGATCCTCGAGCTCGACCGGCAGGGCGCCTACCTGCCGGAGTGCACGCGCCGGGTCTTCCTCAAGTACTACACGGACGCGGGGGCGCAGCAGCTCCACTTCTGGAGCAGCCAAGATCGAGAGGCGTACCTCGACGCGCTGCTCGACCCCGAGCGCGGCGTGCTCGCGCCGTATCTGCTCGCGGAGGCGGAGTCGTGAGGAGCGTGGTCACCTCCTACCTCGGGCTCTTCGGCCTCGAGGTCGAAGGCGTGCGCGTCGAGCGCGTCGAGATCCCCCTCATCCAGCGCGACTACGCGCAGGGGCGGCCCGGGCCGCGCGTCGCGCGAGTGCGCCAATCGTTCCTCGACGCCATCCACGCTGCGGTCATCGGCGGGGAGCCGCTGCACCTCGACTTCGTCTACGGCGACGTGATCGACGGGACGCTGCGCCCTCTAGACGGTCAGCAGCGGCTGACCACCCTCTTTCTTCTCCACTGGTACCTCGCCCACCGCGCGCGGCGGGCGCACGAGCTGCCGGACAGGAGCGCGTTCGGGTACGCGGTGCGGCCGACCGCGCGCCTGTTCTGCGAACGGCTCGGCGACTGCGCGCCACCGCCCGCCTCGGAGCGCCTCTCGGCGTGGATGGAAGACCAGGCGTGGTTTCTCCACACCTGGCGTCAGGACGCGACGATCCAGTCCATGCTGGTGATGCTCGACGCCATCCAGAAGCGCTTCGACGGCGCCGACGTCGACGCGGCCTTGAGCGGGCTGACCCGGGGCGCGGCCTCGACCGTCACCTTCCACCTCCTGCCGATGGAGGAGCCAGGGACCCACGAGGACCTCTACATCAAGATGAACTCGCGGGGGAAGCCGCTGACCCCGTTCGAGAACTTCAAGGCGCTCTTCGAGCGCACGGTCTCGCGCACCGCCCCCAAGCGAGCGAAGGAGCTCGCCCACCGGATCGACGGCCCCTGGTCCGACGTCTTCTGGCCCCATCGCGGCGAAGACCAGCTCATCGACGACGAGCTCATGCGCTATCTCCACTTCGTGACCGAGCTGGCCGAGTGGCGCCGCGGGCGGCCCACGACGGCCTCCGACGTCGAGACGCTCGCGCACCGCGTCTACGGCGCCGAGGCGGACGACGCCCTAGCCCAACTCGACCACCTCTTCGCGTGCTTCGACGTCTGGGAGCGCGTCGACACCGCCGCGTTCTTTGCCGAGCACTTCAGCCTGGACGCCCGGGCCGAGACGGTTCGCCTCTTCAACCTCCCGGACGACGGCGGCGTCGACCTCTTCGGCCTCTGCTGCCGAGTCTACGGGGAGGCGCGAGGCCAGGGCCGCCGCTTCAATCTGCCGACGACGCTCCTGCTCGCCGCGACCCTCCGCCACCTCATCGCGAAGACCCCGAGCTTCACCGCGCGGGCTCGCGTGCTGCGGAACCTCCTCGAGGCCTCGAGCAACGAGATTCGCCTCGACCGGATGCCGCAGCTCATCGAGGACGTCGACGCGCTCATCGAGCGAGGCGCGGTCGGCGAGGTCTCCGCGCTCAACAAGGCGCAGGCTGCCGAAGAGGAGGCGAAGGCCGAGCTGCTCCGCCAGCACCCCGAGGTGCGAGACGCGCTGCATGCGCTGGAGGATCACGAGCTGCTCAAGGGCAACCTGGCGGCCTTCGAGCTCGACCCCGAGACGCTACCGCGCCACGCGGAGGCGTTCGCGAGGGTCTTCTCGAAGGAGCACTGGCCGCGCGTCACCGCCGCCCTGCTGACCTTCGGCGACTACTCGCGAAGCTTGGGCCGGAGCAGCTTCCGGTTTGGCTCAGGCGCGGCGGCCGAGCCGTGGACCGTGGTCCTGACCGGCGCGAACCGACCTCAGCTGGCCGAGACGCGTCGGTCGCTCGCGCGCTTGCTCGACCACGCTGCAGACGCAGAGGACCTCGCGTCCGAACTAGACCAGCTCGTCCAGCGCTGGTTGGCCGAGCGCGAGGCGGAGCGCCGGCTGGACTGGCGCTACTACCTCGTGAAGTACGACGCGATGCGCGAGGGACGCTCGGGCCTCTACGTCAGCGAGGAGCCGACCATGGGCTACCGGCTGTGCATGCTCCACAAGCACCGTCTAAACAGCAACTACCGCGACCCGTTTCTGCTGGCGGTGCACCGCGAGAGCGGAGTGGGCGACGCCATCGAGGACAAGACCTTCACCGGCTACCCCAACCGCGAGCGCTGGCTCCCCCTCGCCCGGAGCGGCGCCGCGCTCCGTTGCGTCGACGAGGGCTTCCTGCTTCGCGCGCCGCCCGATGAGGAACATCGTCGTGGCTTCGACCGGGTCTGCGGGGAGCACGATGTCAGCGACTGGATCCTCCGCGTGGAGCAGACGAGCCACGAGGGGCGGCCGGTCGACGCGGAGGATCGCGTCACGAAGGCCGCTCGGCTCGTGCAGGCCATGGTCGAGACCGGCCTCTGACGGCGAGCCGCTCGGCGACGGTTCCGCCGGCTCCCGCGACTCGCGTCGAGTCCGGGCCGGTCACGACGCTGCCGTCTCTCTGCTGCTACCTCCGCGCTCTAGCAGCAGCGAGAGGTCGGTAGCCCGGACGAGGCCGCCGGCCCTGCTCACGCTCGCTTCCCCATCCTCGGGAAGGTCGCCCGCGACGAGGTAGTGCTCGGGGCGACAGGTCAGCACGATCACCTGGGTCTTCGACGCGTGCTGGCGCAGCAAGTCCCGGAACCAGGCGCCTCTCTCCGGATCGGTCTGCGTCAGGTGGTCGTCGAGCAACAACATGTTCCCGAGCTGTTCGGCGATCGTCAGGCGAAGCAACGTCGCGAGCTGCTCCTGCGTACCCACCGAGAGCGCACCGACGTCCCTCAGGATGCCAGCCACTCGCAGCCCCTCCGCCTGGAGATTCGGCGCGACCTCCAGCTTGCCGTAGCGGTTGGCCGTGAGCTCGGCGAAGCGTTCGGTGACGGGCTGGCTGAGCGCCTCGCCGAGATGCTGTCCTTCCGTGTTCTCCGCTTCGCGGAGCTTGTCGACCAGGAGCCGCCAGGCGTCGTAGTCGAGCTCGACCTCACGCTCCTTCTGCTCGGCCTGGCGGAGGGCGTCCTTGGCTACGTCCTGTTGCTCCATGACGACCTGGCCACCGACGGTCTGAAGTGCACCCTCGGCTTTGCGTACCGAGTCCTTCGCTCGGTCGTGAGCGGACTTTGCCTCCTCCACACGGCGCTCGGCAGCGCGTAGCTCGTCGCAGGTCACCGCGTGCGCCGGGGCCGGTAGTTCCTGGAGGCGCTGGGAGATTTCCTCGACGCACTTCGTGGACGCCTCGACGTCGAGCTTGGCAACTGCTACTTGCCGGGTCTGGATCTCTCCTTCGAGACGGCTCGCCTGCCCGCGAAGGGTATCGACCAACTCCCGCGCCGCAGTGAGCGTCGACTCCACGGCAGTCAGCTCCAGCTTGACCTTCGCGAGCGCAGACTCGGCGGTGGCGAGCTCCGCGTCCTGCTCCGCAGCGAGGCTGGCGAGCTCCGTCGTGATCTGCTCTCGGGCGGATTCGATCTTCGCGGCGCGCTCCGACAGCTCGACGTCGACGGCGTCCCAACCGGACTCGGGCTCGCTGACTCCGAGCTCGGCAATGGCCTTCTCAGTCGTGCTCGTCCGCTCGGCCAGCACCTCGCTCTCGGTCTCGGCTCCGCGGAGCGCGGCTTGCGCCGCGTCGCGCGTGTCCTGCGCCGCTGAGTGCTTCTTCTTCAGATCGGCCCGATGCGCGTCCAGCGAGCGCCCCTCGAGGCCGTCGAGCAGCTTGGCGGCGTCATCGACAGGCCTGCCCCCCAGCTCCCGATCCGTCGCCTGGATCTCCTCTCGCAGCGATTCGAGCTTCCCCAGTTGCTCCTCGCGGGTGGCGGCGCGTTCTTCGAGGGATGTCGCGGTGGCCGCCGCCTCAGCGGCCTCCTTGCGCACCGACTCCGCCTGCTCGACGCGAGCCGCCAGCGTCGCGAGGTCTGCGGCACCGGATTGCGCGAGGACGGGAGCGACCTCCGCATCCCACCGCTTCCTGAGGGCGGCCTCGTGCTCGCGCGCCTCGCGCTCCCCCGCCGTCACGGAGACCTTGGCGACGTCGCCGATCTGCAGCACGAAGCTGCGGGTGACCTCGAAGGAGACTGCCCCTTCGGCCGGAGCGCTGATGTCCGAACCGTCTGCGCTGCCGCGGACGTCGACCGCGGCGAGGCGCTCGACGACGACAGCGAGGCCGCCCCCGAGTCGGGCGTCAGCCACCTCGAGCTCATGGGCCAGCTCTCGCAGCGAGGCGAGGCCCGTCGCGTCGGGGAGATTCATTGGGATGCCGTCCAGCAGCTCCTTGCTGCGCGCGCGGTGCTCCTCCGCCCTCGAGCGGTCCGCTTCCACCTCGGTCCGCACCTGGTCGAGCTGCTCGACGGACGCCTCGAGCTTCCGCTTCTGACTCAGCCGGGCCGCGACATCGACGAGCTCCAGCTGACGCTCCGCCTCCTCAGCCTCGGCCTCCGCTGCGTCGACGGCAGAACGGCTCTCCCGCACGAGCCCGGAGAGCTCCACCGCGCGCTGCGTGGCTTTGACGAGATCGGCGCGGAGGGAGCGGCCCTTGGCGGCGGCCGCCCGCTCATCGGAGAGGGCCTTCGCCTGCGAGTCGAGCTCGAGCCCGCTCTTCTCGAGCTCTCCACGCCGAAGCTGGCGTGCCCGCTCTGCCTCGTCACTCTTCGCGCGACGCACAGCGTCCTCCGCCGCCTTCTCCTGCGCGACGAGCCTCTCCTTCTGCGCCGCCGCTGCCGCGTGCTCCTTCTCGGCTTCGACGACGCGCTTGCTCATCTCGGCGAGCTGCTCCTGACGCTCCTCGAGCGACCGGACCTCGCCCTGCTGCTCTTCGAGCGTCGTCCGGGCGCCGGCCAGCTCCTCTTCGACCTTTCGCCGAGCCTCGAGCTGCGCCTCCGCCAGACGCAGCGCGTCGCGAGCCTCGACGGCGGTCTCGACCGCCTCCCGCCGCTGCAGGAGCTCCGCATTGCACGCCTCGAGCTCGCGCCTGGCGTTCTCGCTGTCGTCGACGCGCTTGGCGAGCTGTTCGAGCTCCTCCTTCACGCGCTTCACCTCGTCGGTGACCTCACGGAAGGGAGACGTCTTGCCCCGCTTCTTCGCGCCTTTGGCGGTGAAGGCGATGTCGACTTTGCCCTGCGCCTCCTCGAGGATCGCCTTGAAGAGCGGATCCTGCGCGAACGCGGCGAGAGCGCTCGTGAGACGCGCGCGGCCGGACTCGTCGCTGTCGGCCTCGAGCGTCTGCCGCAGCACGCCAGCCACATCCGTCTGCTCCCCGAGGAGGACCGTCGCGAGGAAGCTGGTCGGCAGTCCCTTCGGCGCACCCTTCGTCGCAGGTGACGCGATTCCCCAGCCGAGCTTGCTCCGAACCTCGTCATCGACTTCGCGCGCCTTCTTGTACGGGCTGAACGTGGCGCCGTCGGTCGACTCCCGGAGGACGGCGGAGTTGCCGCTGCTGCCGAACCGCTTCTCGACCCTCCAGATGCGCCGGTCCGGCAGTTCCAGCGTCACCTTCACGCTCGGGTTCTCGTCGCTATCCCACTCGATGAATTGGTTCCCGACGGAGCTCGTGTGCTGAACGAGGAGCGCGGCGCGGACTGCCCGTGCCAGCGTGGACTTGCCCAGGTCGTTCGGTCCGTAGAGAACGTTGAGACCCGGCCCGAACTCGACCGACGCCTTGCGGATACACGCGAAGTGCTCGATGTCGACGCGAAGCAGCTTCATCGGCTCAGCCCCCCGCCTCGGCTCAGCCGGTACAAGTGAAAGAGCGCGCGCTGCGCCGTTTCTGGGTCGCGCCCCTCCTCTTCCTTGAGCGCTAGTGCCGCTGCCGCGAGCACGGCGGGCAAGCCCTCGAAGACCTGTTCGATGTCGCGAGTGTCCAGCTCCAGTCCATCGCGCTCGATCCGCATGACGCCGACGCGGCCGTGCTTGGCGGGCGTCCCCTGCAGCTCCTCGAGGATCCGCTCGACCTCTTCGTACTCTCTCGGTGTCGCACGCAGCTCCACCTTCAGCCGCATGACGGTCTGTCGAAGGTCCCGCTCCTCCAGCAGGGCTCGGAGGGACTCCAGGTCTCGGACCGTCTCGACCCGCCACTCCCACTGCGCGACGCGCTCCTTGCGGATGATCGGCTTGCGGCCGTGCCTTCGAAAGAAGACGAGGGCCACGTTGCCGGTGTCGGCCTCTCGGAACGTGGTCTGCTCTGGCGCACTCGGATACACGGTCGGCGCGTTGGACGGCGGGTACTCCTTCCACGCATGCGTGTCGCCGATCGCGAGGTAGTCGAGGCCTCGGTCGACCGCGGCCTCCTTGGAGATGGGGAAGTTGGTCTGATGCCCCGGCATGTCGAACGTCGAGCCGTGCACCATGCCGATGCGAATGCGCTCGTCCCCGGCGTCCCTCTCCGGCAGCAGCATCGCGTTGTCGTCCTGCCCCGACTGCCGACGGCAAGGCCGCGACACGAGCACAGCGTCCTCGCCGAGCGGCAGCTCGAAGTCGTCGCGATCCACCACGTGGACCCAGTCCGGCAGCAACGTCCGGAAGCGATGCGAGGGGTGATAGACCGACGTCTCGGTGAGCGGGTCATGGTTACCGGGCAACAGGACAACCGGGCGGCCCTGCCACTTCCGCTTCGACAGCTTCTCGGCGAGGCCTTCCCACCACATCGCGTCCGGATGCGGCTCGTCGAAGAGGTCACCGGCGCAGAGCACGGCATCCACGGTGCTCTGCTCCGCGACGTTCAGGATCCGGTCGATCACGTCGAGGCGGGCCCGCGTCAGCTTCGGACGGTCGGCGTCGGCGAAGTTCACGAACCTCTTCCCGAGGTGCCAATCGGCGGTGTGCAACACCTTTAGCGCCACCTCGTCCTCCCCCCAGTCGTCTTCACTCATCGGCTCCCACCAACTCGAATCGGATCTCGAGCAAGGTCTCCACTACAGGAGGGCGCGACCGTCGCTCGTGAGCCCGCTTCATCCAGCGCGTGTACTCCTCGTCGTCCCGCTGTCGCAGGCGCTCGAGCTCGGCGTTGATCTTCTCGAGCGTGGTCTCTCGACGCTCCAACGCCTTCTCGGCCTTGGTCCGCGCGTCCGCGCCGACGGCTGCGTCCCGCTTGCTCTCGGCGTCGGCGAGCCGGCCTACCGCATCGGCACGCTGGCGCTCGAGGAGGAGTACACGGTCTTCCATCGAGGTCTCGATCTGCTGCACCGCCCTGGAGAAACGCTCTTGCTCTCGGGAAGACACGGCCTCCTCGGCGACGAACAAGACCTCCTCGACCGCGTCGTCGAGGTCGTCATCCTCGATCTCGACGACGAGCCCGGGCGCGTCGGTCGCCGCCGCGTGCAGCAGAGAGTCCGCTTCGGCTGGCTCCATCGGATCCGAGCTCCCCTCGAGCAGGCCGACGGGCACCAACTCCTCCAACGCCTCGTACCCGGCATACCGGACCTTGAGGAGACGCAGTCGGCCACGCGCTCCAGCTTCGAGGCCGTCAGGCGCTTGCAGTCGAACCGTGAAGGGCTCGGCGCTCGACGACCGTGCCTCATCGAGTGCAGCGCGAAGCAGTGGGTGGCCGAGATGTAGGGGCTCGATGTCCTCGGCGCCGCGGGCATCGCCCAGGTGAGCTACGAAGCCCGTTCGAAGGTCATCGGGAAGGCGTTCCGACGCGTCGACGCGAAGGCGTGCCCCGTTCTCGACCTCCTCCCGGGTGTAGGTAGCTCCGATGGCGTCCAGGTAAGCGGTCACGACTCGCTCCAGGTGCCGGTCGAAGGCCGCGAGCTCCCCGGGGAGCACGTCCTGGATCCGGTGGAACACCTGCTTTACCCGGTCGTCGAAGCGGCTCTCGATGAGCCCGGCAGTCCGCTCGTGGGTCTCCTCGAACCGGGCGCGCTCCTCCGCCATCGTCTCGCGCAGCGCGACGAGCTCCTTCTCGATCTCCTCCTGGCTTCGCGCGTTCTGGTAGATGCGCCGCAGCCGGGTCTCGAACTCCGCCCCCAGCGCGCCCGCGATCGTCTCCGGCGCATCGCTGGTCGGCTCGTGGAGCACCTCGTCGGACGCCCCGAGCACGGTCCCGAAGAGATCGAGCTTCTGCGTCAGGATCTCGAGCGTCAGCTTCTGTGCCTCGTTGTCCTCGGCCGCGAAGTTGATGACCAGCACGTCCTTCGTCTGGCCGTAGCGATGGATCCGGCCGATGCGCTGCTCGATGCGCTGCGGGTTCCAAGGCAGGTCGTAGTTGATCAGTGTCCCGGCGAACTGGAGGTTCAGGCCCTTGGCCCCGGCCTCGGTCGAGACGAACACCTTTCCCCGGGTCCTGAACTCGTGGACGAGCGCTAGCCGGGTGGCGATCTCTCTCGTCGGGTGGGCGGTCTTGGGGAGGTGCGCCATCTCCTCCTCGCGCCATCGCTCGAGCGCCTGCATCGGTCGAGGTCCGTCGTTCTGCCCGCGGAACAGAGTGATCTCTTCGTCGTCGACCAGCCCGCTCTCGCGCAGAACCTCGCGCAAGTAGTTCTGGGTCGTGATGGACTCGGTGAAGACCACGACCTTCCCGTCGCCCTCGCCACGCTCCGCCCGCTCGAGGACCGTACGAACCGCCCGAACCAGCGCCTGCGCCTTGGCATCCGAGGGCAAGCTCCGAGCACGCTCGACGAACCGGCGGACGCGCTGGAGCTCCGCCTCGATCACCTCGGGCGGCGGAAGCTGGCTCTCGTCGATGTCCTCTTCGTCGGGAATCTCGTCCTCTTCGAGGTCGTCGAGCATCGCGGCAGCGGTGGCCTCGTCGTCGAGGGCCCCCGCATCGGTGAGCATCTTCTCCAGGCGCTCCGCGACCCTCTCGAGGCTCGCCGCGAGGGCGGGCACCGAGGACGCCATCCGACGGTGAAACCCGATGAGCAGGAGTCGACGCTGGTTGCCCCGGAACGCGCAGATGCCTGGCTGTAGCAGGTACGCCGTCACGTCCTCGTAGAGCGCGCGCTCCTCGACGCTCATCGGGTAGTCGAAACGTCGCGTGCGTCGCTCGACGAAGGGCCGCTTCATGAACTCCTGCGCCTGCCGCCGAAGGGTGCGTTGACAGATCTCGGCGACTCGCTTCTGGAGCTCCCGCTCCTGCCCGTCGGCCAGACGACGGTCGTCGCCGGCCGTGAACATCTCGCGAAACGTGGCCAAGTTGCCGAGCAGCGTCCCGGTCGGCTCGACGAACTGCACCAGCCCCCAGAGCTCGGTGAGGGAGTTCTGGATCGGCGTCGCGGTGAGCAACAGTACGGGCGTCTCGAGGAGCAACGACCGGACGCGCCCGGCCATCTTCGCCTTGTCCGAGTCGGGGAGGTACGCGCCGTAGCGATCGAAGCGCTTGTAGATCCCCGCGAAGATCTCGTGCGCCTCGTCGATGACGCACAGATCGAAGGGCGGCACGCCGCCGAGCACGTCGGTCCCCTTCTCCCCTCCGGCGAAGTCCCGGGTGACCAGAAACACCCCGGGGACGGCCAGGTCGACGCCGGGCTCGTATTCGGTCGCCGTGATGGAGAAGAGCGTGAAGAGCTCCTGGCGCCACTGCCCGAGGAGCGCCTTCGGGGTGATGAGCAGGATTCGCTCCGCGCCCTCGGCGAGTAGCTGCGCGATCACCAGGCCCGCCTCGATGGTCTTCCCGAGGCCAACCTCGTCCGCGAGGATGCAGCCGCCTTCGGGGATGCGCTTGAGCGCGAAGATGACCGCTTCGATCTGGTGCGGGTTCGGGTCGATGCGACCGGACCGCTGGGAGGCGACGTAGCGACGTTGCTCGTCCGCTGGGCGCACCCGGACGAGGTCTTCGGCGAGAAAGCGCCGCTGAATCGGATGGAACGTCATGACGCCTCAGCTCCCGACTCAACGCACCATCGATGCGGGACTGTCGACCCCTGGGCACGCGTCGGGCTGCGCCGCATCCGGCCCGCCATCAGCCACGCAGGCTATCGGCGAAATCGCCCAGCCCCCACCGGCGGAATCCGCCGGCTTGGGGCGAGAGCATCGACCGCTCTCTGCCACGACCTGACCAGGCGGGCTCAATCTCTGGAAGCTTGGGGACGACCTCGACAATGCGCTCCACGGCATCGAGGACGGACTGCGGGTCCACTCGCGCCGCGTCCGGCATCGCTTCGCCAACCTCTCCACCCAGGAGCCGGAGCAGCTCGGTCCATTCCTCGTCGAGGGCATCTTGCGGTCTAGCCTCGGAGTGACCAGCGAGGTAGGCAGAGATGGCCTCTCGCGCCGTCACGCGCGCCGCTTCCGTCAAGGTTCCGGCTGCGAGCGTGAGGAAGTTGAGGGCGTTCCTTAGGCCGCGACCCTTGCCGAGGGTTGAGATTACTGCGCCGAACACCATGCGCCCCAGAACCTTTGTCCCGAGAACCTGGTTAGCCGTGTACTCGGCGAGCGGGAGCTGTTCGATGCGATGCCATCGCGCGAGAATGAACAGCGCGAGCTCGGCGCAGAGTTCATCGCGCCGGTCCTCGCCCACACCGCGCAGGTGTCGCTCAATGACAGTGCTGAGCATCGGCATCGCCGGGTGCCCGACCGGTTGGATCCAGAGGTCGAACCCGCTCAGAACGAGGCGTCGAAGCACCCGCTCGCTCCAGCCTTGGGGCGCGTCGGCTCGATGCTCCGTCGCGTAGAAGACAAGCCAGCGATTCAGGGGTGACTCGTGCACGTTGAGTAGGGCTGCGCGGAGTGTTCGCTCCAGCTCATGGTGGTGGCCGGTCTGGATGAGAGCGGAAACGAGCGCCTTCGCGCAGGCTTTGCAACCCTCGTCGTCCCAGCTCAGATCGCCCCATCGCCAGCTCAGCTCCGAGTGCGCGGCCAGCTCGCGCGCGCAGCCCGCGAGCTGGGGCCAGCCACGGGGGCGCAGCGTGCTCGGCACCACGGGCGCGTCGGACCAGCACAGCAGGGAGGCCAGTTCGAGCGCAAGAGCCGCTTTACGGGCGTTGGGGCCGTCCCCATCCGCGTCCGCGCGAAGTCGCAGCACAAGCCCCTCGGCGTCTGCGGCGAACTTCGGCGCTACATCGGAGGTCAGGACCGACCATAGGTCCGGCTGCTCCAGCCCGTAGAGCAGCTCGACAAGCGCGTCGACCCGCTCCTGAGGGCCTCCCGCGGGCCTGAAGGCCAGTGCCCGGGCCCGCGCCGGAGCGGCAGGCGACCTGCTGAGACACCTCCTGAGCCGCTCGAGCGGCTCGGGATCGCCTTCTTCTTGCAGCTCATCCAAGAACTGCGCGCTTACCGCGACGGCCAGCGACGGTTCCTCCCCCAGGACCTCGATCAAGCGTTCCAAGACGCGCGATCGATACTGGCCATCCATGCTCGTAAACTCGGATTGCAGGCCGTTTAAAAAGACGTGCATGAAGCCGATCGTGCTTCCCTGAGACGCGACAGCTTCGAGCAGCTGCGGTTGCATCCACGGTGGGACCTGCCGCCAGTACGCGAAGAGGTCGGCGAGCGGCAGCCACTGGCCTCTCTCGTAGGCGTTGACGGCTAGCTCGACGAGCCACTGTCGATGCGGCGTAAAGGCGAGCGGCTCTCGAACGCTGTTCGCCGCTCGAACAAGGGCGACGACATCTTCAGGGGCGTTCCGGGTGATTCTTCGATTGAGCCGCTCTCTAGTTGCCTCGATAGGGAGGCCTTGGCTCGAACACCCCGGGATCTGCTCGCGGACCGCGTCAGCGACGGCGTCGATCTCGTCCTCGCTGGGAACGCTCGCGAGCCAACTCAGATCTCCGGACGCGACGAGGTCGAGCACGTCGAGCAGGGTGCCCGCTGCAAGGCGCTCGAGCGTGCGCCGTTCGACCAGAGTCTCGGCGCTAAGGCGCAGCCGGGCGAGCTCGCGGCTCCGATCGCCGAAGCGGCGAATCCGCGCGCCGAGGGCCTCCTCTAACTCGCGAAAGTCCGGCATCATTCCTAGGAGCTCGCGCACGCGAAGCAAGCCCCGATGCATCGTCTCCCATTCATCCGCCATCGCGAACCGGTGGGACGGGCGGACAAGCGCCCT
Organism: Sandaracinaceae bacterium; assembly: GCA_004213565.1. Taxonomy (GTDB): domain Bacteria; phylum Myxococcota_A; class Polyangia; order Polyangiales; family Sandaracinaceae; genus JAVJQK01. The sequence goes on along the minus strand of SHBB01000002.1, from coordinate 19,882 downwards.
TACATCATCGCCCAGTTCGGCGTAGCGCTTCCGCCGGCCGAGCCCATCGAGCGCATACGACGCGAATGCGAGCAGCACCATCCGATGGGCGATTCTCGCCGCAGGATTCGCGGGCTCGGGCATCTCGAGGAAGAATGGGAGAAGCGCAATGAGCGCCGTGGTCTCGGCCTCTGTCTCCGGTCGTCCGCGATCCACGACGCGCTGAAGCACGGCGCGGGGTGGCGTCACCTCGTCGATCTCGAAGACATGGGAGAGTAGGGCATACAGCCCGATCTCGACGCAAGCCAAACGGGCGATGCGTGTCGCCCGCGTTGGGACCCATACCGCCAGACCGTATCCCAGCAGCGCACTGGTAGACTCCTTCGTGACGCCGGGGGGGATCCGGTCGAGGCCACCGTCCGGATTCTCGGCCAGTGCCCGACCGAGTTCCTGGAGCGCTTGGAGGATTTTGTCTGGGAGTTCCCTGAACCAACGCGCAAGCGCCCGGCTGAGGTCGACGTCCATTACCGCCCGCCCCTCGTGCGCCGTGTAGAGCCCCGGCCATCGCACCAGGCGCCAGAACGGGCGCGCCAGAAGTGCGGGCTGGAAGTCGGGGAAGATCGCCTGCAGTTCCTCGTCCGCGAATGCACCGAGTTCATAGATCGAGACCGGCTGGGCGTCGTCGAACCGCGGCCTGAAGTCGTCGTGATAAAGGAGTCCTCGGAGCACCTCGTTGGAACCGACGACGACCGCGTGCACAGCGATGTCGGAGGACGCTGCGAGCCACGCCAGCGTGCTCGAGAGTTCGAGCGAGGCGGCGACTACGTCGACGAGGACCACCAGGGGTGGCTGGTCCTCGTCGCGTGCGCGGAGGAAGGAGACAACGGGCGATTCGCCTTGCCGGAGTTTCAGATCGAAGTCCTGCAATGCGTCACTGAGCGGTCGGGAACTATCCGTCGACGGAGCAAAGAGGAGCGGGGATTGTTTCAACACTTCGGCCAGGTCACGAAGCACGCGGGTCTTCCCGCAGCGTGGTGGCGACGTCACAAAGTGGATCCCGCGCGGCTCAACTTCGATGAGGCCAGCCAACTCGGCGACGAGACGGCGCGGACTGCGCGAAGGCGGTGAGACCTGAGCGAGCTGGCCTCGGCTCATCTCGGTGAGCACCTGATCACGATAGATCGAAGAGAATGAGAGGAGGCGCTGCACAGCTTCTTGCTCGGTGGCCTCGTTGAGCCCAATCTCGATCGACGTCGTGAGCTCGTCTGCGCCCGGGGTTGGAAGAGGCATGCCGTCTTGCCACGTGTAGACCCTCACCTCCTGCCCGTTCGTGAGAATTCCGTACGGAGCGAGCGGCCGGACGGCCCCCATGTAGCTGCCGAGCTGTTCGCCATCGTCATCGGAGAGCGACTCTCCGGGTGGCTTCGCCTCCACGACGATCAGCACACGTCCGGTCTCAGGGTCGCGCAGGACGAAGTCCGCACGCCCCCTTGGCTGCTTCTCCTTCCCCTTCGCCGTGTCGATGCAGAAGATCCCCCGGCCGAGCCTCACTTTCAACTCAGTCTCGGCCACTAGATCTACGGGCGGTCGGACTCGCCCGAGGATCTGCGCCAGCACTTGCGCGACCATCGTGGCTTCGTTGGCGTCCCATCCCTCACGCTCGTGCAGGTGGGCGGTGAGAAGGGACTCAGACTTGCGAAGTTGGGTGTTCATGTCGGAATCCCTTGTAGGGTCGCCGCTTCCCGTGTGGAGATGGCCGGCTCGGTTGCTCGCTCGATACGCATGTGCTCCCTCTCACCGGGACACAGGCACGCCGTGCCGCCCGATGAACCGCGCGGCCCCCCGCCGGTCCGTCAGCCGTTCCACCATCAGCCTCGTCTCCAGCTCCTCCGGAAGACAAGGCTGAAACTTGCTCACTTGGATGTGCGATGAGCGGGCGACCAACCGGCGCGCTTGCTGGTCCCAGTCGTGGTCGCCCAGTCGCCGAAGAGCATCGCTCACCACGGCGGTCGCCACGGGCTTGGTGGTCTTCAGCGTGAGGTTCCCGGCGGTCCACTTCCCGGCGCCGAGATCCTCCATCGCCGAAGCGAGCAGGCGGTTGATGCTCCCGCCGGCGAAGGTGTGCCACTGGTGGCTGCCGCTCGCGACCTCGATGGGCGCCACGCCTTCTTCGACGAGACCCTCGTAGGACCTGCGCAGTAGACGAAGCTCTCGGGTGCCGCTCTGTCCGACCCACGGCGGCACGTCGTCGTCCGCGAGGGTGCGCTTCATCTCCTGGCAGATCTCGAAGCTGAGCATGGCGGGGTAGCCGAGCCAGCTGGGGACGCGGCCTCGCTCGGCCTTCACGACCTGGACGATCGACTTCTCGAAGTCGACGTGGGTGACCGCCCAGCTGCGGCCGCCGAGGCGGAAGAGGAGGCCGTCGTCCTGGTCGAGGCAGGAGCGGACGAAGATGGACTGGACGGTGCCGACCTCGGTGCGGCGGTAGAGGACGCGCATGACGGTCGGGGCGCTGAAGACGGCGTAGAGCTCGAAGAAGTTGCGGCGGCCGTAGCGGCGCTCGCCTTCGTCGCCGAGGGAGAGGAGGCCGCCGGACTCGTAGAGGATCCTCCGCTCGAGCATGGTGTCGATGAGGAGCTGCGCGTCGTCGGAGCTGATGTCGCGGAAAGCGTAGGCAGGGGCGACCTGCTCGAGGACGCGGTGGCGGGAGACGCCGCCGCTCTGCAAGGACAGGGCGAGGATCTGATGGGCGAGGATGTGGGCGGCGGAAGCCACGGGCTCGACGTCTTCGACCCAGCCGCGGTTCATGAGCCTCACCAACGCGATAGCCTGGAGCAGGGTCTCGGCGTTCAGGCAGAAGAAGCCGTAGTTCGAGCGGGTGCCCGGGCGACGACCGGTTCGCCCCATGCGCTGCAGGAGGCTCGCGACGCTGCTGGGCGCGTTGAGCTGCATGACGAGGTCGAGGTCGCCGACGTCGATGCCGAGCTCCATGGTGGAGGTGCAGACGATGGCGGTGTTCTCGCCGGTGGTGAACTGCTGTTCGGCGAGCTGGCGGTCGCCTCGGCTGACAGCGCTGTGATGGACGAAGACCTGGAGCTCGCGCTGGAGCGGGGCGGCCACGCCGGGGCCCGACATCGCGGCGGCCGTGCGCTCGGCCTCGGCGCGGCTCTCCACGAAGACGAGGCTCTTGTTGCCCGAGCCCTGTCTTCCGGCCTCCCGCGCAGCGTCGTCGAGGTCGTCGTAGAGCTCGACGTGGATGTCGCGTTCGGCGGCGGGCTTGGGCGGATCGACGAGGGCGAAGCTGCGCTGGCTCGAGCCCTGCAGCCATTCGCCGATCTTCTCGGGGTTGCCGACGGTGGCCGAGAGGCCGATGCGTTGGAGGTCGCGCTCGCAGAAGCGGTTGAGGCGCTCGAGGATACTGACCAGGTGGGCGCCGCGGTCGTCCGCGGCGAAGGCGTGGATCTCGTCGACGATGACGGCGTGCAGGTGGCGGAAGAGCGACGCGGTGTCGGTGCGGTCGCTCATGAGCATCACCTCGAGCGACTCGGGGGTGATCATCAGGATCGAGGTCGGCTCGCGCTTGAACTGCTTCTTCTGCGACGCGCCCACGTCGCCGTGCCACTTGAAGGAGCGCAGGCCGACCATGCCTGCGTAGCCGTGGAGGCGGTCCTCCTGGTTGTTCAGAAGCGCGCGGATGGGGCAGACGTAGAGGACGCGTACCTGCTCGTCGGTCGTGTCATCGTCGCCCCCCCGCGAGCTCAGAATCTCGCTCAGGACGGGGAAGATGCTCGCTTCGGTCTTGCCTCCCGCCGTGGGCGCGAGGACGACGACGTTGTTGCCGTCGAGGATGGCGTGGATGGCGAGGTCTTGAACCGGGCGGAGCGAGCGCCAGCCGAGCTCGTGCACGATCGCGTGCCGAAGCGTCGGGTGCAGCCGCTCGAAGGCGCTGCGGGCGGCCAGCACCGCGTCAGCCATCGAGCCGCTTCTTCGGCGCTGTTGGGTCTTCAATGGGGTCGTCCTCCGTGAGGTCGACCTCGGAAGCCACGGGCGTGCCCCGCCGGGCCGCGAGCTCCTCGGGCTCCAGTATTCCCTCGTCGACCTTCAGCTCGTAGGTGGCCCGCGGATCGAACGTCTCGTGCAGGTCGACGCGATCCATGATGTCGACGAGCTCGCGGAGGAAGTAGCGCGGGGTGACTGCCACCTGACCGCCGAAGCCGTCGACGACCTTGCTCACCAGCTCACGAACGAAGGACTCGTCGACCGTCGAGAAGACTCGATCGGGGTTCCGGGCGGGGAACATGCCGCGGATCTTCATCCCGACTTCGACCAGGCGGTCGCCGCTGAAGGGCTGGAGGCGGACTTGGGGGGCGCGGAGGTTGTCGTGCTGGGCGTTCGCGTCGAAGCGAATGGCGACACGCTGATGCAGGGCCTGCGCGCCCCGGAGGCCCTTGTAGCCGTCGAAGAACTCGGGCGTACCGGTGACCACCAGGTACAGGCCGGGCAGCTCGCCGTTGGCCAGCATGTCCACGAGCTGCCGGAGCGCGTTGAGCGATTTGTCCCGCGTCTGGCGCTGCATGAGCTGGATGGTCTCCACTTCGTCCAGCACCACGACGAGGCCGGCGTGGTCCGACTGACGCAAGAGGGTCAAAAGCCCGCGGAGGAACGTCAGGGCCGCCGTCCCGTCGACCTTGCCCTTCACTCCGGCCTGGGTGAGCACGGAGCGCGGCACGTCGGGCTCGCCCCCGAGCCACGCGAGCAAGCGCTGGGCGGTGTGATGCTCTCCCTCCTCGGACGCGCGGTGGTACGCGCGCAGGACGCTCGCGAAGGCGGAGTTCTCCCGGCTGATGCTCGCGAGCTTCTCCTCGAGCTTCGTCTGCACCGCCGCGACGAAGGCGGGATCGTCCTCCTCGATGCCCGAGAGGCGCGTGACCTGCTCGCCGATCTCGTACAGCCAGCCGTCGACGATGGGCTGGAACGCGCCCGAGCCGTCCGCCGCGGTGGTGATGCGCTCGATGAGACGCCGGTAGACGGTCTCCAAGTGATGCAGCGGCGTGTCGTTGATGCTGATCTGGACTTCGGCGGTCGCGAAGCCCCGCGCCCGTGCACGGGCGCAGAGCAGCCGGGTACAGAAGGTCTTGCCGCTCCCGTAGGCGCCGCGGATCCACTTCGAGCAGCCCGCGCCGCCCCCGACCTGGGCAAGCTCCTCCTCGACCACCTGCATCAGCGGATCGAGCCCCGTGGCGAAGTGGTGCAGGCCCGCGTTCGGTACCGCGCCGACGCGCAGCGCGTTCACGATCTCCTGCGCGTCGGCCGTGCTCACCTCACTCACCGCCGCCCCCGGTCCACTTGTACTGCACTTCGCCGGTCGGCAGCTTCTCGCTGTCGAAGCAGGTCACCCCGAGCGCGAAGAGCTGCCGGTTGAGCTTTGTCATGTAGCCGTTCACGCGCGCGGCGCTCCGCTGCTGCACCTTGGAGAGCTCGGTCGAGGTCGCGCTGCCGTTCGCCTCCAATACGCAGAGCGTCGCCTTCGCGGTGTCGTCCAGCGCCTCGAGCGCCTTCGCCGGGAGCCCCAGCTTCGTCGGGTCGAGCTTGGCCCCGATGGCGGCGGTGGTGCGTCGCGCGTCGTAGAGGTCGAGTTGCCCCGCGACGGCCCCGCTCTTCTTGCGTGTGCGACGCGGCTTCTTGGCGGCCTGGCTCTCGATGCCGGAATAGTCGAGGTTGTCGCCCGCCACCTCGCTCCCGTACCACCACGCCGGGAGGTCCGCACCGACGCCGCCGGGCCGCAGCCATGCGAGCGGGACGACCATCTCCTCGAGCCCACAGCCGCCGTGGAAGCCGACGTGCGGCTTGCCCCGGTAGGAGCCCATCTTCCACGCGAACGCCTTGCGTCCTGCCGGCCCGCCGAGCCCTTCCACGTCGACCTCGAGCCAACCCTCCGGCGCCTTCTCGCCGTCCGCGAGCTGTGCCCAGCGCGCGGCCGGGCCCTTGCCCACGTTGCGCTCCTTGCCCAGGAACGGGGTGTGCCCGTGGTCCGCCGTGAGGATCACGCTGCGGCCCGCGGCGAACGAAGCGTCGAGCGCTGGGAGGAACCCGTGAATCTCGGACGGCGCGAGGCGCGAGGTCACTCCGGTCGCGTGCCCGCTGATCAGGTCATCGACCGCGTTGAATACCACCGCGACAACATCGAGCTCGGGGTCGCCGACCGCCGAGCGCAGCGCCTGACCGCCGTCGTCGAGGTCGCGCTTGAGGAAGAGGCGCCGACTGCGGTCCCCGAGCGCCTTGTTCTGCTGAAAGCGCGCGGGGTCGGTCTTGCGCTCGCCGGTCTCTCGCCACGCGAGCTCGGCCGCCCAGGGATCCTGCGGGAGCTCGCCGAGGAAAATGGCGCCGCGCGCGTGGCTCGTGATGCTGGGCAACGGCGCGAGGGCCGCAATGCCCTCCGCGCGCAGCTCTCCGTCACCGTTGCCCACGGGAGCCATGCCGATGCTCGGATGCCGCTCGCTCAGCTGGTGGAGGAGGTCGACGAAGATCGGGTAGCTGCACCCGTCGAGCACCACGAGCAGCACCCCGCCCGCTCCCGCGTTCCGGCGGCAGGACTCGCCCTTGAAGACCGCCTCGGTCCAGACACGGTGAAGCGGCACGACGCCCTCCGCGTGCCAGGTGTCGACGTACTTCTTGGCGAGCATCGAGGCGAAGCGCTCGTTCATCTCGTTGCGCCGCGCTTCCCACCGCTCGAGCAGGTGGCGGGCCTCCGCGTGCCAGCTCCCGGTCTGCCCGAGCGCCCGGCTCAGGTGGCTCGCGGCGAGGTCCGCGAACGCGCCGTCGCGCTGGTACTGGCGCACGGCGTCCAGCACGGTCGAGGCCGGAGGGGACTCGTCCGGGTGCAGCCAACGCGCGAGGCGCGCCATCTCTTCGAGGAGCGCGATCTCCGACCGCATCAGGGCAGCGGAGCGATGCCGACGCAGCCATTCGATGTCTTCGGAGCCGATGTTCTCGCCCTCCCGGATCCGGGTGACCAGCGCGTGGCAGCGGTTCTCGAGCCCGAGCGGGAGATGGACGCTCCGGCCGAGCACGCTCGGGGTGAGGATCTTGCGGCCGATGCTCTGGGCAGCCTCGAGGTAGCGGTGCGCGTGCGCTTCCAGCGCATCCATGGCGTCCACCGCGATGCCCGCGATGGTGGTTCGAAGCGCCCCCTCGTCGCTCAGGTCTACGGTGCGCGAGCCCTTGGCCTTGTCGAGCTCGGAGCCCCACACCGACGCGGGCAGCTCGTCGGCGGGGATGGCGAGCAGGAGACCGCGCACGACGAGCTCTTCCAGGACGCGCTCGCCGCCCGCCTCGAGCGCCCACGCGAGCAGGCGACCCTCCGGCCCGAGCAGCCGAGGCAGGTTCCGCTCGACCAGCTTGGTGACCTCGGGGCTCCAGGTCGGCGGCTTTCGGAGCCACTCGGCGAGTAGCACCCCGGCGGAGTCCACTTGGCGGATGCGCGCGCCGACGCACACGTCCAACAAGAGCTCGTCGAGCAGCCGACGATCGATGACCGTCGGAAGCGTGCGCTGGCCGATGGCGGCCCGCAGCTGCTCCACGTGCTGCAGCGCGAGCTCCTGGATCGAGTCGTCCTCCAGGCCGTGCACCGGCACGCCGAGCACGGTCGAGAGGATATCGACCGGCTCGAGCGCGATGATCCGCCCCGACAGGGAGCGGCGGACGAGGTCGACCGCGAGCCCATCGGCGAGCGTCTCGGGGAGCACGGCCACGACGGCGCCCCCGCCCGCCTTCCAGAGCGTGTGCCGCAGGTCGAGCTCCGAGGTCGGATGCACCACGTGCCAGGTCCCGTGCGCGGTGCGGAGCTCGTCCGGCACCTCGCCCAGGCCTTCGCGTCCGAGCGTGAGCACGTAGCCGCGGTCGCGCGCCCCGGCCGCGTCGAGGATCTTCTTGAGCAGGACCTCGGCGTGCACCGGCTAGCCCTCGTCCTCGACGATGACGCGGAGCTTCACGCGCCCGCCCTTGCTCTGGAGCTTCTTCCGGAGCTCGAGCCAGAAGTCGGAGAGCGCGTCCATGCTGCTGGCATCGACGCTCGCCTGATGGAAGCTCTCGGTCGGCGGCGGCGGGGGCGGAGTCCGCGGCGGCGGCGGGGCCGGCGGACCGGATCCGGGCGGCGGCGGTGGCGGGGTCGCGTGCCCCTTCGCCACGATGCGCTGGATGAGGGCGGTCGTCGCTTGGTTCCACTTCGCGATGCGGTCCGTGCTCAGCCGCTCGCCGTCGTCCCGCAGCAGCGCCACGAGCGCCGCGATGTGCTCTCTTGCCTCGCCTACGAGGCTGTTCGTATCCGGCACCTGGCGCAGGGTGTCGAGCCCGCCCTTGTTGATGCTCTCGACCGCGCCGCGGAGCCCGTTCGCCTCGCGCACGACGGAGCGGTGGTCGTCGCTCGCGTCGTCCGGCCAGGCGGCGAGCAGCTCCTTCAGGGCCGTGTGCGAGTCGGTCGTCTTGGCGAGCGGCGCGAGCCGGGTGTTGGCCTCCCGCAGCAATGCCAGCCGGCTCGACTCGGGCGCGGCCGCCTCGCCGATGATCGAGACCGTCTCGGTGTGCACCGCCTGGAGATGCTTGCGCGTCTCCACGCCTCGCTCGCGGAGCGCGGTGACGTAGCTGTCCTGCTCGCTCACCGTCCGGTTCGTGCTCGGCGCGTCGAGGCCGGCGAAGAGCGCGGGGCCGAGGTCTCGGGCGCGCGTCCACTCGGCCACGGTCAGCAGCCGCGCCCGCTCGAGCACGAGGCCGCCGCGCGCCTTGCCGTCGTGGGTGAGCTGCTGGGGCGTGCCGTCGCCGGAGAGGATCCGAAAGCTGTGCAGCCTCGCCACGTAGAGGAGGAAGAGGTTCCGGACCGAGGGCTCGAACCCGTACTCGGTCATCAGCATCTCGTCGATGCCGTCCCAGGCGACGCGCTCGCCGGAGGCCTTCTCCATCACCGCCTTGATGTAGCGGGTGTCCTGCCGGAGCCGGCCCTTGGTCTGGCCCAGGTCGAGCAGCTCGAGCGGCTGGCCGAGGTCCTTGAGCACCTTGGCGACCCCGTCGTCGTAGGGCGCCGACTGGTCGGGCGTGTTCGCCGCCTCGATGAGCCACTCGCAGAGGCTCTTCAGGTTCGAGGTCGAGTAGCTCTTGCCGAACATCGGGTGCAGCGGGAAGCGCTGGTCCAAGAGATCCTGCGCGAGCCGGCGGAGGTTGTCGGCGAGCTCGGGCTCGGGCGCGCGCTCGGCCATGTCGCCCCAGAGCGCGTAGACCTGCCCGTGCTCCCGGTAGACGCGGGAGAGCGTCTCCACGATGCGGCCTCGCATCATGCTCATGCGCGACTCGGCTTGCCGGAGCACCTGGGTGCGCTCGTGTTCGGCCAGCCGGGTGAGCAGCTCGGCCCCCTCCTTGGAGCACAGATGCTGAGCGGCCGCGTAGTCTGTGAGGTCCTCGATCTCGTGGTTCGTCATGTGGCGAGGGAGCCAGCACACCGTGGGCACCCGGCCCTCTCGCTGGCGAACCTGCTGGGCCCGGACTCGGTCGGCCTCGACGGTGTGGCCCGGGTCGTCCCACGGGTAGTCGACAACCAGCCGGAAGAGCTCTCCCTCGTCCGGCTTGAACTGCGCGTTCGACATCTCGCGCACGTTGCGGATCACGAGCGAGCCCTTGCGCTTGGTACCGCGCCACTCGATCTCGACCGGCCCGCTGCTCTGCCCTTCCCACTTCGCGCCGGTCAGGCCGAGGGCGCCCCGTAGGATCTCGGAGAAGACCTTGAGCCGCACGTGGTGCGCGGAGACCTTGGCCCGCGCGCGCTCCATGTACTCCTCGAGGTTCGCACCCTGGAGCACGACGGTGACGACCGCAGTGCGCCCGCTGCCCGAGACCTGGAGCGAGCCGGGGACCTTGCGGGCGAGCTCGACCAGCGACTGATGCGCCTGCGTCATCCGCCCGCGGTCGGTGTGGCCGTCGACGTCGGCGTCGTTGAGGCGCACCAGCCGCTCGACGGTCATCCCCCCGCTGCCCTTGAGCCGCGGCGAGACCTCGGCGAGCAGCGCGGTCTTCACGAGCTGGTCGAGCACCCGCTGGCGGTCCGCGTCGAACTCGAAGCTCTCGTCGGTCTTGGCCAGCTCGAGCATCTGCTCCATCGCGGGCCGGAACCGCTCGTAGTAGAGGCGGTGGATGCTCTGGAGGTCGTCGAGCTTCTTGCGCCCTTGAGGCGTCTCCTGGGGCGGGAAGATGGCCTCGAACGCGCTGCCGACGGGCAGGAACTGTCCCAGCGGCAGGTCGGGGTAGTGCACGACGAGCAGCTCGTAGAGGAGCCGCAGCGCGGTGCGCTCGCGCTGCATGAGCGACGAGATGTCGATGAGCATCTCGATGAGCGCGGGGTGGAACGGGTAGACGTCCTTCAGGTAGTCGATGTCCGCGCTCTGGAGCAGCGCGGGCAGCACCTTCTTGTGCTGCTCCGCGAGGCTGTCGACGACCTTCGCGATCTCGCTCTCGTTCGCGGGGAGCCGCTTGAGCACGCGCTGCCGGCAAATGTGTCGGAGCTCCACGTCCTGAAGCGTGGTCTGGTCGAAGCGCTTGCTGTGATGCGCGAGGTGCTCCTCCATCGCGTCGTCGCTGGCCCAGTCGGGGAAGAACTCTCGGAGCTTTCGCTGTCGCGCCACGAAGACGAAGAGCGGCACCGCTCTGCGCCCTGTCGCGTGGTCCACCATCGTGTTGAGCTGGTTGATCGCGCGCTTGAACTCCGGCTCGGTCTTCTCGCCCAGCCACAGCATCACCTCGTCGACGAGGAAGACGAGGCCGCCGAAGCCCTGCGCCTTCACGTGCGCGGTCAGCCGCTGGAGGCCGTTGCCCCAGTTCGGGTCGAGCCCCGCGCTGCGGGTATCGCGGCCCTTGTAGGTCAGGAAGCTCCGCGCGAGGTCCTCGCGGTCCTTCGGCTCTCCGTCGGCGAGCATCTCGAACGCTGCCTGGGACGCGAGCACGCCCGCGTCGCGGAGCTGGGTCCAGAAGGCGTCGCCGTACTGCTCGGCCTCTCGACGCATCTCGTCGAGCACGCCGTCGACGTTCATGAACTCGAAAGGTGCCTTGCCGAGCAGGTCGAGCGCGTGGTTGGTCGCCTCGTAGACCATCCGGTCGAAGTCCTCTTCGTCCGCCGTCAGCATGTGCAGCCGCACCACGAGGAGGTTCGCGTCGCCGATCCACTCACGGTGGGGCCGCAGCGCCTCGATCACCTCGGCCTTCTTGCTCCAGGCGACGTCGCGGTTGCGCAGGAGCATCCCGAGCAGGGCCATGAAGTGGCTCTTGCCCGAGCCGAAGCTGCCGTGGATGAAGCGCCCCATCTCCTCGCCCCGCTCGTGCACGTGGCGGAGCGCGTCGAAGATGAGCGGCAGCTCCTGCTCGACCGTCGGCGTGAAGACGTAGTCCTCGACGAGCTTCCGGTCGCGGGCCTCGTCGTCCTCCGTCTGGAGCTTGACGACGAACTCCTGCGCCGTGATGTCCTCGCGCGAGGGAAGGTCGAAGGCTTCGTGGATGGTCAGGGTCATCGTCGTGTCCTGGCGCCGTCGGGCAAGCGTTCTCGGTACGGAGGGCTCATGGACGTCTGTCGGTCACCTTCAGACCGGGAACGACGTCGGGCGGCGATGCGGTCGAGAGCACGTGCACTGGATGATTCGTCAGCCACGCGACCTTGCGCTTCAGCGCGTTGGTGAGCGCGCTCAGGTTGACCTTGCTTCGGGGAGAGCTGCCCTGTGAGGTGGGCTTACCCTCGACCCAGAGCACCACGTGGACCGTGATCCCGTCGCTCCGGTGCGTGGAAAGGGCCCCTGCGAGCGCGTGGGCGAAGGTCTCGTCTCGCATCCTGGCGGCGCCGACCAGGCCGGCGACGGTGCCAGCGGCCTTTTGCCCGACCATCTCGGTGAGCTGGGCGCTGACCTGGTTCGCCGTAGGGGCGGAGGCACTCTCCTGCCGCTCTCGCCCGCGCCGTCGCCGCTGAGGCGCCGCGCCAGCCTCGTTCTGGTCTCGATAGTCCTTGATCTCTAAAAGGAGGCACTCCCGCCGGCTCTCGGAGAAAGCCACGATGTCCAGGGCATCGATCCCCCCGACCTTCTGAATCCCGTCTCGGCAGGCAGGCGAGTCATCCCACTTCTCGACGTAGTCCCAGCTCGCGTCGAAGTCGAACTCCAGGTGATCCTCACGAATCGACGTCACGGCCGCCCGCCCGCGATCTCGTAGTCATAGAGGGCGAGGTGCTCGTCGAGGATGGGGTTCGACGGCAACCCGGCGAGGGTGTCCGCGTGGGACACCGCGACCGGACTGGTCTTTCCCTTGGTCCGAGCGAGCGAGAAGAACCGGAGGAGGTCGGGTTGGACGACGCCGTTCTCGGCGAGGATCGACAGCCGGGTCGTCACCGCGTAGTCGTGGGTCGCGAGGATGACCTGCACCCCTCGCTTGGCGAGCTCCACCAGGAAATCGACGACGACACGCGACAGCGCCGGGTTGAGATTGGCCTCGGGCTCGTCCCAGAACAGCAGGTCGTTGGCGGCGAGGCTGCCGTTGTTGATCAGGTGCGCAATCGTCGCAATTTTGCGCAGCCCCTCCGAGACCAGGTGCGCCTCGAGGTGCGCCGAACCTTGCATGACGTAGAAGCGTCCCTTCTTCTCGAACACCCCCCCTCCCAGCACTTCGAGAAGAGGCGCGATTAGGTCCTGTGCCTCACGCTTGCGCGCGCCACGGGTGAGGGGCGCGTTCAGCGCCACGCAGGTGTCGTAGTAGACCTCACTGAATGAGAGCTCCGACTGCTGGTAAGCACCGATGAAGCCTTCGTACATCGACAGCGGCTCGCGGCTCGGGATGAAGATCGACGAGCCGGTAGGGCTCTTGCGAACTTCGGCAATCTCGAAGGGGTCAGCCTCCTTGTGCGTGAAGTGCACCACACACTCGAAGCCCCCACTCCGGACCGCGATCCAGGCGACGCCTCCGCCCTGGGCACGGCGGACAAGTCGGCCCAACCGGCGCTCCTCGGGCTGGAAGACCCCTCGCAGTTTCTCCTGCACGCGGGCGGAGACACCTGATGGAGAGTCATCTTTGTGGAAGGCGCGCAGAATCGAGTAAGCAGCCAGCATCGCGTGCGACTTGCCAGTGCCGTTCTCTCCGATCAGCACGTTGATGCCTGGACAGAACTGGAACTCCGCCTCGTCGAACACGCTGAAGCGCTCGAGGCGCAGCGTGGCGATAGGTGCGCCCCGGCCCTTCTGGGACTTCGTTCTTTTTCGCGCCGCCGTCATGAAGACCTTCTAACAGGACCCACGTCCCGAATGCGGCCGATGGGGTACCGGCTGGCTTCGAACCTCATGGAGGCGTCTCCCCTTTGTGAGATTTTCTGCTGCTACGCCTCTTCTTCGCGGCCTTCTTCTTCCGCGGCTTCCGACTTCCCTTTGGCGGCGGGTGCGCCTCAGTCCACTCGGCGAGCATCTCGTCGGTGACGCCCGAGTCGCCGACGAGGTCGCGGAGGATGGCGGCGAACTCCTTGGCCGCGGACTGGGCGGTGTCGTCGCCCCAGCGGACGTATGGCAGGAGGAACTGCGCGCCCCAAAGGAGGCCGTAGCGGTCCTTGAGCTCGACGCCGAGCTCTTCGGCCTGCTCGTCGAGGGCGAGGAGGACCTGGGCACGGCCAAGGTGGTCCCAGCCGGCCCAGCCGTAGAGCGGAGCCTGGCCCTGCTCGGTCAGCTCGGGCGGGACCTCGGTGTAGGCGATGAAGCGCTCCTTCGGGACGTCGAGCTTGCCGCGGTGCTTCCAGTAGGTGGGCTTGAGGAAGTCGCCGCTGCCGTACTTCGGCGGCACGTCGGGCTCGGGACGCTTGCCCTCGGGAAGGGGAGGCGCTTCGTGCGGGTCGACGCCGGTCGCGATCGCGTCGTCGTGCGCCTTCTTCTTCGCGTCCCACGCGTCCTCGGCGTGCTGGAGCTCCCAGGTGCGCTCCCACGCGGCTCGCTTGACCAGCCCCTTCTTCTTGAAGACGTGGCTCTTGAGGTTGGGGACTGACTCCTCGTCGAGGATCTGTGCCACGACCCGGTCGAGGTCGAAGCCAGCGCCCGCAAAGAGCATCGCGACAGCCTCAATAGCAGGGTCTTGTTGGAGCGCTGCAGCAATGGACCGCACGGTGAAGGGCTCCGTACGCGTCTCGGCCTGTTCCTCGATGCGCTCGGCGAGCCAATGCGCCATCGCTTCGCGCTCTTCCTTCGTGTAGTCAGGTCGGAACCAGCGGCGCTTGTAGCTCGGCTGCTCCAGAAGAGCCAGGGCCGGGGAGTCGGCGATGAGGGCAACCCGAGTGGACACGAGCGCACAGATCTCGGACTCCATTTCTCCAGGTTGGGTCGGACGAACCCAACCGTGCTTCTCGAACCACGGGTCTTCCGGGGCTAGGAGCTGCTCGAAGGGTCGACACCCTGGTGTCATGGCTTCTACCGCAGGTGGACAACCCAGTTCGCCGACATCCGCAAGCCCAAATGCTTGGTAGCAGTGCCAGTCAAGTTCGTCCTGGAGTCCTACTAGTTGTCTGAGCCTCGCGAGATCTGACTCATGCCGACGGTCGAGCGCTCCCCGGAGCGCCGATGCGCCCTCCTGCGCATGCTTAGTGACGAACGCCAAACACGAGTCCCGATCACGTTGTGCGGCGAGCTCGGACAACCGGCGCCCGAACTCGCCGACCTGCCCGAGTTGACTCGGGATGGGAACCTGCTTGATGCGGCCCGCGTCAAAATGGCAGCGAGAGAGCCACGGTTCGGGCGCAGCCACCTGGTGAGAGATCTGGCGCGCGAAGAAGCAGCCGACACTGCTGTTGAGCACAGCGAGGACTTCGTAAACCGTGACGTCCGCTGTAGGGCTCATCACGATGAGTGGTGCGCCCTGGTTGAATACCGCTCCGCCTTCAACCAATGAGCAGTGCGTATGTGTGGCCACATAGGCGTAGGCGAGCTTCGGGTCGGGAAAGAGTCGATCCGGATAGAACATCCCATACTCGTAGAAGAGCCGCCCCGCGTCTCTTTTCGTCTTGAAGCCAGGCCCTTTTCCCTCTCGGAGCTGACTGCGGTATCGCCAAAGTTGAGTGTGCGATTCACGCAGTTGGGGCCAGGCAAGCGTCTCGCCGCGAGCGTTGTAGGGGAAGATCGCTCGTGCGGATGGCCGATAGCCCCAGTTCCGAAGTGCCTTGCCGGTGATGAAACGTCGTGACGTCGTGTTGTGCCTCGCGTGCAGTGCGTCTCCCACCGAGAACGCCTCGTCGTCCTTGGTGATGCAACCGAAGCCGACCTGCTTCGCGATATCGTCGACACACGCACGCGACGCTGACGTAAGTGAGCGGAGGACTCGAGACTCTTCTCCTGAAGACAGTGTCCACGGGTGGGTTGTGGTCGAACCCCGCTCGACGACTTCACTAAACGAACTCTCGTCCTCCACCCCCGGAGTACGAGTGCAGGTGACGATTGACTTCCACAGCTCGGACACCGCGCCGTCAATAGCGCCTGCGCCGCCACGCTTGGTACCGACGAACAGTACTGACGCGCCAGATGGGGGGCGACGACGACCAATGAGAATCAATGTCGGCGTGCCGTGACCCTCAAGCGACACGTCTTGAAGGTCAATAGCAACCTGTAGATCAGTTGTCGGGAGAAACTTCTCTACGAATGCCTTGCCGAATTTCCTCTTCGCAAACGAGTTCGCTGTGATAGCCGCGTAGAATCCGTCCCGCACTGACAGCTGGTGCATTCGCTCAACAAAGGGCGCACCCAGTGAGTACTCTCCATACGCTGACGTGTATCTCTGCTTCTTTCCGATCTTCTCGCGGGAGTACTCCTTTCGTCGCTCGTCACTCTCCCTGATGTAGGGGGGGTTTCCTACTACGACATGGAAGCCTGGTTTCAGCACCGGCCGCAGAGCGAGCCTCGTCTCTAGGGGGGTCAACGAGCTCCGGGGTGCGGCGCCATCGATATCGAACGCCAGCGACTCCTGTGACAAAGCGTCACGCTCTACCTGCTCGAGCCCATCCGCCCAGAAGACCTGCGGGCGCAAGGCACTCGCGTCGGTCAGATCACCTGACCCGAGCGTCTCCAGCGCGGTCATGATCAGACGCGCCCGCGCGAGTCCGCAGGCGTAGTCGTTGAGGTCGACACCTACGACCCGAGAGAGCACGTCGGGCACGACTGCCGCGGCCGAGCGCTCTGGGTGCGCTTCCCGCATCGCCGCTACGAGCCGGCGGAATGCCTCGAGCAGGAAGTGCCCCGAGCCACAGGCCGGGTCGAGCAAGCGGACCTCGTCGACCCCGAACTCCTCGATCGCGGGCGTCAGCGTCTCGTCGAGGATGAACTCGAGGATGAAGTCCGGCGTCTGCAGGAGCGCGAAGCGGTCCTTCACCACCGGGTCGAGGTCCTGGTAGAGGTCGCCCATTAGGCGGCCGTCGAAGCGCTCGTCGTCGAAGCGGTAGACCAGCTCGCCGGTGTCCGGGTCGCGCTGTCGCCAGAAGTCGAGCAGCTCGCGGCTGAGCGCGTCGCCCGGCGTGGCGATCTCGGCCGGCTGCAGCGCGAAGAGCTCGGGGAGGCCGCCGTCCGGCTGTGCGAGGTCGCGGTAGACCCAGCGGAGGTAGGCGGTGTCACCGAGGTCGGGCGCGAGCTTGCCGAAGAGCTGGGGGCTGGTGGCGTCGACGATGCGGCGCGGGCTCAGGAGGCCGCGGTCCTCGAGCACGCGGACGTAGACGCTCTTGAGCACCCACATCACCGCGGCGCGGCGGCTGAGCAGGTCGGTCCAGACCTCGAAGTCCTCGCCGACCTTCTCGTCGGCGTGAAGCTCCGCCGCGCGCGCGCGGACAGCGTGGTCCGCCGCGCGAACGCCACGCATCTGGTCGCGCATCTCGGCTGCGAACCGGACCGAGAGGGCCGAGAGCCCGTCGGTGAGCGCCTTTCGTTTGCTGTCGTCCATGGGTGGGTCGTTCGTTCAGAGCGTCGGAAGTCAGGCCATTCGAGATCAGGGAGCGGGCAGCGCGCGGTCGACGGGAAGGACCTGGCCTTCGATGTGGAAGACCGGCTCCTTCTCGTTGAACCAGGGCTGCTGCTCGTGAATGACGCCGGGGATGACGAGGGCCCAGAAGCCCTTCGTGCCCCCCGTCGTCTTGTCGTAGAGCTTGCGCACCAGGTGAGTGGCGTCGCAGGTGAGCAGGATGGCGGCGTCGCCGAGCACGATGCGCGCGTCGGCCTGGCCGCGGTCCTTGACGAGCTCGTCGAGCGCCTTCTCGACCTCGCGGGTGAGCAGGCGGCGCTGGGCCGCGAAGCGGGAGGCCTCCTCGAAGACAGCGAAACGGTCGCCCATCCGCTCGAAGAGCAGATCCTCGAGGCCGACGTACTCGCCGGCCACCGCGGCGGCGACGCTCCGGCCGATCTCCGGGTGGCTCTCGGGGGGCGCGACCACCAGCCGGAAGCCCCGGCGCTTCGCGGCCGACTGGAGCATATCGGAGGCGACCTCCTCCGGGGTGCGTGACGTGTCGCGAAATCCCGGAGGTGGGGGATCCTTCGAGAGCTTGTCCGGCCCAGACCGAGAACCTGTCGCGGGGACCAGGCGGTCGCCCTCGAGCCGGATGCCGAGCGCGAGGGCGCCGATCACCTCGCCCAGGTGCTCGCGCTCCGGAAACATGCCGTAGCCGCCGAACGCGCGCTTGACCGCACGCTCGAGCTCGTCGACGCCGATGGGCAGACGCTGGCGCCGCAGCACGTACTGAATCGCGTCCTTCGCGTCGACCGGGGACTCGAAGAGCTCCCCCGCGTCGGTGAGGCGAACGTCTCCGAGCAGGCGCTCCGCCAGCGCGGGCGGGCTGTGCCGGTGCTGGTCGAAGCCCGGGAGCTCTCGCCCGAGGAACTTGCGGGCGGACTCAGGATCGGTGGGAGGCCACGAGGCGATCTGCCGGGCGCGACCGACGAAGCGCTCGATGTCGTCGCCGGAGAGCGTGGGCCGGTGGATGACCTCGAGAGCGCCGTCGTCGAGGTTCGCCCGCCGACGCATGCGGCCCTCGTGACAGCGGACGAGCACGCGCACGATGCCGGATGCGGTCCGGATGGTCTCGGCGTCGAGGTCGTCGAGCGATTCGGCGAGCGCGCGAGTGGCCGGGAGGAGATCGACCACGCCCTCCACCGCCTCGCGCATCGCGATGACGCCGCCGCCCGCGTCGAGTTGCGCCTCCAGACGACGCAGGACGTCGTCGAGCACGAGCTTGTCGAGCGTCTCGAGCGCCTCGGTGTGCAGGCCGCTGACCTTGGGCTGGTCGGTCTCGAGCCGCTCCGCGAGCTCCTTCTGCGTCTCGGGCGCGCCGTCGAAGCCGTACAGCCCGTGGAGCACGTCGCGGGCCGCCTGGGCCAGCGGAGCCGCCGCGCGGGACCAGAGGTCGCCGGGGGTCTGCGGCTCTCCTCCCTCGCCGCGCGCCGCGCCTCGCTCCGCGAAGGCCGAGAGCGCGTCGATCACCTGGCGCAACGCCGCTTGCCCGACGCCGTCGATGGCTCGCAGGTCCTCGCTCGTCGAGTCAGCGAGCCGCCCGACCGTCGCGTAGCCGGACTTCGAGAGCGTCTCTGCGAGGGCCTTGGGGAAGCCCGCGCCGTGGAGATCCGTCGGGTCGCCGACGAGCCCGGGCCACAGCACGTGGCGCGGCGCGTTCGTGTCGGGCGCCTGCACGCCCGCTTCGATGAGCGAGGCACGGAAGTCGATAACCTGTCGGGCCTTCTTCTTCCCGAGCCCGGAGATGCCCTGAACCTGCTCCTCCGAGAGCGCGACGAGCTCGCCCTGGGTGGTCACACCTGCGCGGCGCAGGCACGCCACGGCCGTGTTGTGGAGGACGGTCGCGCTCAGCGGCAGGTTGGCCGCGTCGGAGGTCGGCGCGCTCTCCTCGGTCGGCGGCGGGGCCTCGGCCACCCCGAGCGCGTCGAGGAAGGCCGCGCGCATCGCGACGGCGGACGGGTGGCGGCGCTCCGGCGAGGGGTCGAGCGCCTTCTTGAAGAAGGCGACGAGCCCCGGCTGGTCGAAGTCGTCTTCGTCGAGGTCCGGGAGCTGGTCGGGGGGAGGGGCCTCGCCGCCGAAGGGGTGCCGGCCCGTGTAGAGCTCGTGCAGGCAGAGCGCTGCGCCGTAGCGGTCGGAGGCGCGCGACCAGCCAGCCTGGGAGGGGTCTTTGTAGAGCGCGGTGCCGGCGAAGGGCTGGTCAGTCCCGGCGAGCGAGAAGTCGATGACGGTCAGTCCCCGCTCGCCCACGATGAGGTTGTCGGGCTTGAGGTCCTTGTGGACGACCGCCGCGCCGTCGATCTCGGACTTCTCCAGGTGGATGAGCGCGCCGAAGAGGTCCTCGGCGTAGAGCCGGAGCTGGTCCGGGTCCGGCTCGAGGTTCTGCGCCAGCCACTCGGAGAGCGGGCCGCCCTCGAGGCGCTCGAGGATGAGCGTGAGGCGGTCCGGCACGAGGCCGCTCAGGTCGATGGGCTGGACGATCCCCGGCGCGTCGCCCTTCTTGTGCAGCGCCTTGAGCACCTCGAACTCGGCGCGCAGCGCGTCCTCGGCCTCGGTCGTCGGGCGCGCGACCTTGAGCGCGCGGTAGGTCCCGCTGACGAGGTGGCGCGCGAGGTAGACCGTGCCCAGACCGCCCGCGCCGAGCCGGCTGCGGACCTCGTAGTCGGTGCCGACGCGGACGCCCTCGTCGAGGTTCTCCGGGTCGAGCCGCGCGGCGTCGCGCTGCGCCTCCACGCTGCCGCCGACGCTGTTGAGGACGCGCTCGATGGCCGACTTCAGGTCGGGGAAGCGCTCGGCGGGGCGCAGCTTCACCATCTTCTGCACCGCGTCGTCGAGCGACTGCGGCACGAAGGGGTTCCGGTCTCGGAGACGCGGGCACACC
>SHBB01000199.1 GCA_004213565.1 Sandaracinaceae bacterium | reverse complement strand
GGCTGCGAGGCGGGGGGCTGCGAAGGCGCGGGCTGCGCGGCGGGGGGCTGCGAGGGCGCGGGCTGCGCGGTGGGCGGCTGCGAGGGCGCGGGCTGGGACGGTGAGGCCGCCGGCGCGCCTTGCTGGCGGATCACCGGGGCGCCGCGCCAGTCTTTCCACTGAAGCGTGACGAGGGGAGGCCGCTCGGGCCGCTCCTCCCAGCGATGATCGAACACCGCCATGTTGACGAGCTTGCCCTTGGGCCGCTCCGCGAGGTCGTGCTGCAGCTCGTCGAAGCGCGCCATCAGGATCGCCTCGGCCACGGGCGGCGTGGTTCCGGGTGGCACCACGAACGTGCGCTCTCGGTAGCAGAGCGGCGTCTCCTTGGTGGGCTCTTCGTCCCGCGCGTGGAGGAGCCCCCAGCCCTCGTGCGCGTCCTGCTCGTGCGCGTCCTGCTCGGGCGGGGCCGCGTCGGGTACGGTGGAGCGATCCCCTCCCAGGCCCAGCTCCTTGGCGTCGTACGCGATCGTCCGCTTGGAGACCGGCGCCTTCGCGGGCTTCGCCTGGGCCGGATCCGGGGCAGGGGCAGCCTCGGCGGCCGGGCTGGCCGCCGCGAGCCCGAGCTCCTTCGCGTCGTACGCGATCGTCTTCTTGGCGATCGGCTTCGACTTCTTCTCGTCGGGCGACGCCGCCTTCTTCGCAGGCGGCTCGGAGGGCACTGACTGGGAGGGCGCTGATTCGGAGGGAGCCGACTCGGTGGGCGCGGCGGAGGGAGGCGTGAGCCCGAGCTCCTTGGCGTCGTAGGCGATGGTCTTCTTGGCGACCGGCTTCGGGCGGGCCTTCTCCGGCGCCGCGCTCGTCGAAGCCCCGCTCGCGGGGGCCGCGCTGGTGGAGGCTGATTCGCCGGTGGGCGTGGGCTGGGCGGGCGGCGAGAGGCCGAGCTGCTTGGCGTCGTAGGCGATGGTCTTCTTGGACGGCGACGCGGCGGGCTTGGCGGGCGCCGCCAGGCCGAGCTCCCGGGCGTCGTAGGCCATGGTCCGCTTGGGAGAGACCTTGGCCGCGGGCGGCGGATCGCTCGGCTTCGGGACGCTCACGCGACCCTCCGCGTTCGGCGGCGGAACGGAGCCGGGGCGCGGCACCGGCTCCGACGGGACGCGCGGACCTCGCGGCGTGGAGGCCGGCGCGAGCGACTCCTCGACCCAGGGCGCGAGCACGTACGTCTTGCGCGCCACCGCGTCCTGGATGGTCACCTTGCCGTCGGGCGCGACGGAACAGCTCGCCCCCGGAGGAACGCCACCTTTCTCGCCGATCTCGTTTCGGGCGAGGGTGAGCGCGGTCATCCAGTTGCTCGCGTCGACGCGCGCCTCCGAGAGCGGCGTCGAATCGCCGATCTTGGTGACCACGAGTCTCCAGGTCTTGGAAGCCAACGTCTATCTCTTTGCCCTGCAGCCAAGACGGGGCCGCGCGGCCCGTGGATGAAGCCACTTTCGCCATGGCGGGTCAAGCACGCGGCGCGCCCGGTCCACTTACACCCCGCTGGCATCGAGTGGGTTTGCGCGTGAGCGATCCCACGACTAACGTCGCGGCGCGTCATGTGGATCCTCGTCGTCGGCTCGCCCCACGTCGTCGAACGCGAACAGGGCGGCGCCCAGGTCCTCGGCGAGCTGGGATGTCGGGTTCGCAAGGCGGATCTGTGGGACCGCCTCGACGCGCCGGAGATCGTCGAAGATCCGCCCACCGCGGTGCTCGTGGAGGCGATCGACGAGGTCGACGCGGGCCGCGCCGCGCTCATGCGCCTGCGCGGGATCAGCGCGCTGGTCGACGTCCCGGTGCTGCTCGCGGTGACCGTCAACGCCATCCAGAGCATCAAGCCCTCGGACGCCTTCGACGACGTCGTGCTCGTCCCCTACGTGCCGGTCGAGCTGTACGTGCGCATCCGTCGCGCCGAGTGGGGGCGGAGCGAGTTCGAGAGCCAGGAGCGCATCAAGGTCGGGCGGGTGCTCCTCGACGTCGCGGCGCACGAGGTGGAGGTCGACGGCCGGCCCGTGCAGCTCACCCAGCAGGAGTTCGCGCTCCTGCGCTTCCTCGCCAGCAACCGAGGCCGCGTCTTCTCGCGCCAGCAGCTGCTCGAGCGGGTCTGGGGCGTCAGCTACTACGGCGGCAGCCGCACCGTCGACATCCACGTCCGGCGCCTGCGCATGAAGCTCGGGAAGGACGCGCTGCCCATCGAGACCGTGCGCGGCGTCGGCTACAAGATGAAGGCTCCGTGAGCCTCGCGAAGAAGCCGCTCCTCGTCCCGACGGGCGACCCCGCCGGCGTCGGCCCCGAGATCAGCCTGAAGGCGGCCGGCGGCTGCGGCTGGCCCTGCGTGCTGTTCGGTGACGCCGCGCGGCTCGCGGGGAGCGGGCTCGAGATCGTCGACACCGGCGCCCTGCCGGAGGCGGTGGTGAGCGCGGCGGGCCCCACCGACGCCGGAGGCCGCGCCCAGCTGGCGGCGCTCGACGCGGCGATCGACCGCGCCCTGGCGGGGGAGGGGCGCGCCATCGTGACCGCGCCCACGAGCAAGGCCGCCATCGAGCGGAGCGGCGTCGCCTTCACGGGACAGACCGAGCACCTCGCGCGCCGCGCCGGCCTCGCCGACGACGACGTGACCATGATGTTCCTCGGCCCGCGCCTTCGGGTCGCGCTCGCTACGACGCACCTGTCCCTGCGCGCCGTCCCGGACGCGATCACCGTGCCGCGCGTGAAGCGCGCCATCCTGCACCTCGCGGACGCGCTGACGCGCCTCGGGTACGCGCGCCCGTCCATCGTGGTCGGCGCGCTGAACCCGCACGCGGGCGAGGACGGGCTCTTCGGCACCGAGGACCGGGACGTCATCGCGGCGGCGATCGCGGCGGCGCGGAGCGAGACCGACGCGCGGGTGTCGGGCCCGACCGGCGCCGAGACCGCCTTCCGGCGCGCGAGCGCGGGCGAGGTCGACGGCGTGGTGGCGATGTTCCACGACCAGGCGACGATCGCGTCCAAGCTGCTCGACTGGGGCGAGGCGGTGAACGTGACCTGGGGCCTCCCGTTCGTGCGCACGAGCGTCGATCACGGGGTGGCCTACGACGCCGTCGGCCGCGCGGACCCGGCGGGCATGGAGGCGGCGCTGCGGATGGCGCTGGCGCTGACGGAGGGCGAGCGTTGACCGATCTCGTGGTGCGCGGGGCCCGGCAGCACAACCTCCGCTCGGTCGACGTGCGCATCCCGCGCGATCGGCTGACCGTGGTCACCGGCCCGAGCGGCTCGGGCAAGTCGTCGCTCGCCTTCGACACCATCTACGCCGAGGGGCAGCGCCGTTACGTCGAGTCGCTGAGCGCCTACGCGCGGCAGTTCCTCGACCAGATGCCCAAGCCGGACGTGGAGCTGATCGAGGGGCTCTCGCCCGCCATCGCCATCCGCCAGCAGAGCGCGAGCAAGAACCCGCGGAGCACCGTCGGCACCGTCACCGAGATCTACGATCACCTCCGCCTGCTGTACGCGCGCGCGGGCCAAGCCCACTGCCCGGTCTGCGATCGTCCGATCGAGGCGTTCACCATCGCTCGCATGACCGACCGGGTGCTCGCGCTCGGGGAGGGCACGAAGCTCACCATCCAGGCGCCGATCGCGCGGCCGGAGGGTGGCGACTGGGCGCGCGAGCTGGATCGGCTGCGCAAGGACGGCTTCGTCCGGGTCAGCCTCGACGGCGAGGTGCGCGATCTCGGCGACGACCTCGCGCCCGATCCGGACGAGGACCACACGCTCGAGGTGCAGGTGGACCGCATCTCCATCCGGAGCGGCGTGCGCACCCGGTTGAGCGAGTCGCTGGAGCTGGCCACCTCGCTCGGGGACGGGCGCGTGCGCGTCGTCGTCCGGGGCGGCGAGGAGCTGCTGATGAGCGAGCGGCTCGCCTGCCCGGAGCACGGCCCGGTGCTCGCGGCGCTGACCCCGCAGACCTTCTCGTTCAACAGCATCGAGGGCGCGTGCCCGACCTGTCACGGGCTCGGCGAGGAGCGCACCTTCGACCCGGCGCGCGTCGTGCCCGATCCCTCGCTGTCCATCGCGGAGGGCGCGCTCGCTCCGTGGGGCAAGCCGAAGGCGCCCTATCACCGCGCGATGACCCGGCAGCTCACCTCGGCGCTGAAGGTCGACCTCGACAAGCCGTGGAAGAAGCTGAGCAAGCGGCACCGCACGCAGATCCTCGACGGCGCCAAGGACTGGAAGGGCGTGCTCGCGCTCCTCGAGCAGCGCGCGGAGGACTACGCGCAGCGTAAGCGCGAGCAGGGCGCCGACCCCGAGGGCGCGATCGAGTTCCTGGAGGAGGAGCTGGGGCGCTTCGTCGAGCGGCGTCGGTGCACCGAGTGCGGCGGCGCGCGGCTGCGCAAGGAGGCGCTCGCGGTCACGGTGGGCGGGCGCAACATCCGCGAGGTCACCGGGATGAGCGTGGCCGACGCGCGGGTGTTCTTCGACGCGCTGGAGCTCGAGGGGCAGCGCGCCGAGATCGCCGACCGGCTGGTGCGGGAGGTGCGGGCGCGCCTCGGCTTCCTGGTCGATGTCGGGCTCGGCTACCTGAGCCTCGAGCGCAAGGCGGCGACCCTGAGCGGCGGCGAGGCGCAGCGCATCCGGCTCGCCACGCAGATCGGCTCCGCGCTGGTCGGGGTGCTCTACGTGCTCGACGAGCCCTCGATCGGGCTCCACCCGCGCGACAACGCGCGCCTCATCGAGACCCTGACCCGGCTGCGCGACGCGGGGAACACGGTGCTGGTGGTGGAGCACGACCCGGACACGCTCCGGGCCGCCGACCACGTCATCGACATGGGGCCCGGCGCGGGGCGGCTCGGCGGCGAGGTCGTGGCCGAGGGCACGCCGGCCGAGATCGCGAAGAGCGAGGTGTCGTCGACCGGGCGCTACCTGCGGGGCGAGATCGCGGAGACGCCTTCGAGTCGGCGCCGCGCGAGCGGGTGGCTGACCCTGAAGGCCGCGCGCACCCACAACCTGCGCGGCGACACGGTGAAGATCCCGCTCGGCGTGCTGACCGCGTTCACGGGGGTGAGCGGCTCGGGCAAGTCGTCGCTGGTGATCGACACGCTGCTGCCGATCCTGCGCGCGGCCCTTCACGACGCGAGCGTCGGTCCCATCGACGCGAAGCTCGAGGGGCTCGACCAGCTCGACAAGGTCATCGCCATCGACCAGGCGCCGATCGGGCGCACCCCGCGCAGCAACCCCGCGACCTACTCGGGCGTCTTCGGGCCGATCCGCGAGCTCTTCGCCTCGCTCCCCGACGCGCGCGCCCGCGGCTGGGGCGCGGGTCGCTTCAGCTTCAACGTCAAAGGCGGCCGCTGCGAGGCGTGCTCCGGCGACGGAGTGCTGCGGGTCTCGATGAGCTTCCTGCCGGACGTCTTCGTCACCTGCGAGCAGTGCGGCGGGAGCCGCTACGACCGCGAGACGCTCGAGGTGCGCTACCGCGGTCACAGCATCGCCGACGTGCTCGCGATGACGGTCGAGGAGGCGCTCGAGCTGCTCGAGGTGATCCCGAAGATCCGCGACAAGCTGAAGGCGCTCGTCGACGTGGGGCTCGGCTACGTGCACCTCGGCCAGTCGGCGACGACCCTGAGCGGCGGTGAGGCCCAGCGCCTGAAGCTCGCGAAGGAGCTCGCGCGCAAGGCCACCGGGCGGACCCTCTACGTGCTCGACGAGCCGACCACGGGCTTGCACTTCACCGACGTCGAGGTGCTGCTCGCGGCGCTCGAGGACCTCGTCGCGCAGGGCAACAGCGTGCTGGTGATCGAGCACGACCTCGACGTGATCCGGCGCGCCGACCACGTCATCGATCTCGGCCCGGAGGGCGGCGACGGCGGCGGCGCGGTCGTGGTCAGCGGCACCCCCGAGGAGGTCGCCGCGTGCGAGGCGTCGCACACCGGCCGACACCTCCGGCCCATCCTGAGCGCGTGACCTGTCGGCTGGATTGACGGGGGGCCGAGGCGGTCCGATACCACCGTCATGACTTCGGAGCTCTCACGGCGGCGCGCGATCGGCTTGTTGGCGGCGGGCGGAGCGGGCCTGGCCCTCGGCTGCGACGGGGAGTCTCCGCGCGGCCGGCTGGCGCGTCCCTCCAACCGAGAGCGGCCGCCCGCCGATCCGACGGGACGTGACGCCGTGCTCCGCGTCGAGCCGCTCACGACGCCCTGGCAGACGCAGGACCCTTTCCTGTTCTGTATGCACCACGACGACGACTACCCGCGGGGTGACGCGCGCATGGGGCCGGCGGAGTCGCTCGCGGGGCACCGCATGGGCCGGGACTTCGACGAGCGGCTCGACTGGCGCATGTACCACGGTGAGGTCGTGCCGGGCTTCCCCCGCCACCCGCACCGCGGCTTCGAGACGGTCACCGTCGTGCGCCGCGGGCTGCTCGATCACTCCGACTCGATGGGCGCCACCGCGCGCTACGGCCGCGGGGACGTGCAGTGGCTGACGGCGGGCGGCGGCATCCAGCACGCGGAGATGTTCCCGCTGCTGCGCGCCGACCGCGACAACCCCCTCGAGCTGTTCCAGATCTGGCTCAACCTGCCGGCCGTCAACAAGATGGTCGAGCCGCACTTCTCGATGCTCTGGCAGCCCACCATCCCCGCGCGCGTGACCCGCGACGGCGCCGGTCGCGAGACGCGCGTGACGCTGGTCGCGGGCCGCATGGAGGGGCTGGCCGCGCCCGCGCCGCCGCCTCACTCGTGGGCGTCGGCGGCCGAGAACCACGTCGGCATCTTCACGATCGCCATGGAGCCGGGCGCCCGGACCGTGCTCCCCGCCGCGCCCGATGGCGTACGACGCGCGCTCTACTTCTTCGTCGGCGACGGACTGCGGGTGGGGGGACGAGACGTGCCGGCGCGGCACCACGTGGCGGTGCGCGGCGCGTCCGATCTCGCGCTGGAGGCGGGCGACACGCCGGCCGAGCTGGTCGTGCTCCAGGGGCGCCCCATCGGCGAGCCCGTCGCGCGCCACGGCCCGTTCGTGATGAACACGGAGCTCGAGATCCGCCAGGCCTACGCGGACTACCAGCGCACCCAGTTCGGGGGCTGGCCCTGGCCGAGCCCCGAGCCCGTGCACCCGCGCACCCACGAGCGCTTCGCGATGCGCCCCGGCGGCCGGGTCGAGACCCCCACCTGAGCCGCGCTCAGTCCCGGGCCGCGGCGCGCAGATCGCGCTTGAGCACCTTGCCGGTGGGGTTCTTCGGCAGCTCGTCCAGGACGATCACCTCGCGCGGGACCTTCGGGCCGGCGAGCTGGCGGCGGCTCCACGCGATGAAGTCGGCCTCGTCGAAGGGGAGGGCGCGCGGCACGACGCACGCGCGCACGCGCTCGCCCCACTCGTCGTCGGGCACGCCCACCACCGCGACCTCGGCCACCTCGGGGTGCCGGTGCAGCACCTCCTCGACCTCGGCCGGATAGACGTTGACGCCCCCGCTGATGATCATGTCGCGCTTGCGGCCGTCGATGTGGAACAGGCCGTGCCGGTCGACGTGGGCGAGGTCGCCGACCGAGAAGAAGCCGTCCCGCATCGACGCGCGCGTGGCCTCGTCGTCCCGGTGGTAGCCCGAGACGAGCATCGTGTTCTTCACGTAGAGCTCGCCCGTCTCCCCGGGCGCGACCTCTCGCCCCGCGTCGTCGAGCAAGCGCGCCTCGTTGCCGGCGATGAGGTGGCCGATGGTGCCGGGAGAGCGCAGCAGCTCCTCCGGCGTCGCGAGCGTGTTGAGCCCCGTCTCGGTCGAGCCGTAGAAGTTGTAGAGCACGTGGCCCAGCTCCGCGATCGCGCGCTCCGCGAGCGCCCCCGACAGCGGCGCGCCGCCGGAGAAGACCGCCCGCAGGCTGCGTGTGTCGTAGCGCCGGCGGACCGACGCGGGCAGCTCGAGGAGCCGGTGCAGCATGGTCGGGACGAGCGCGGTCGTGGTGATGCGCTCGCGCTCGACCAGCGCCAGGAAGCGCTCCGGGTCGAAGCCGCGCTCGATGACGACGGCGCCGCCGAGCGTCAGGGTGAAGCCGATGAAGCCGAACGCGGTCGAGTGGTACATCGGGCAGACCGCGAGGTGGCGGTCGTCGACCCGGACGGGCAGCTCGTCGAAGACGTGCAGCATCGCCCAGATCATCTCCTTGGGGAACGTGCGCACGGCGCCCTTCGGCTTGCCCGTCGTCCCGCTGGTGTAGATGACGACCGAGCCCTCCTCGCCGTCGCGCCGGGTGGGGTGCGCGTCTCGCAGGAGCCGCTCGTAGGCGGTGACGCCGTCGGGGGCGTCCTCGGCGGGCCCGACGGTGATGACGCGCTCGGGCGCGATGCCTAGATCCCGGACGCGATCGGCGAGCTCCGGCTCGACGAACACGACCTTCGCGCCCGAGTGCGAGGCCAGGTACTTCAGCTCCTCTTCCGTGGAGCGCCAGCTCACGCTCACCGCCGCGCCGCCGAGCCGCGCCAGCGCGCCCTGCGCCTCGAGGACCTCGGGGCGGTTGTGGAGCACGAGCAGGCCCGCGTCGCCCGGGCCCACGTCGCAGCGCGCGGCCAGACCCGCGGCCAGTCGATCCACCCGCTCGTCGAGCGCGCGCCAGGAGAGGGCGCGTCCCTCGTAGACGATCGCCGTCTCGTCCCCGCGCGAGGCGGCGTGGACGCGGAACAGCGCGGGCAGGCCGAGGGGGCCGGCGAGCCGGACGCGGGCCAGCTCCACCAGCGCGCTCGGGCGCGCGTCGAACGCGAGACCGCTGCGGAACGCCACGCGCGCGGCCGCCCGCGCCCTGTCGATCCAGCCGTCCCCCGCTCCGCTCATCCGTCGCTCCTCCGTGACCTCGCGGCGTCGCGGTGCGCTCCGAGTTCAACAATCCGCAAAAGGTGCCGTAGTAGTTGACCCGGCGCGAAGTGCTTCCGTACTCTCGCCACCGGCTCGCATCAAGGAGGCGACTGCAATGTGGGAAGATATGAGCCCCGCCATCAAAGGCGTGGTGGTCGTGGGCGGACTGCTCGTCGTGTACCTGATCATTGCGCGCTTTGCGCAGATCATCCCGTTCTCGTGTCAAGACGGCGCTCATTGCGAGGGAATCCTCTGCGGTGAGTGTGTCGTGGAAGAGGGCCAGCGCGGCTTCTCCACCGACAACGCGGTAGGAGCCGAGACCGCCGAGTGACGGCGTGAGGGCTCTTCGAAGGCGAGTACGGGGAGGACGAACGGCGTGCCGTTCGTCGCCGTCACATCTCGCCGAGCGGGCGGGGCGATTCGAGCGTTCGTAGGAACGCGTCACCAACGGTGACGCAGGCCTCGCGGACCTCGGTCGCGCCGTCCAGGAGGAGCGCGATCGGGTTCAGTTCCACCCGCTCCACCTCGGCGCGATGCTCGTCCACGAAGGCGGCGAGCCGGAGCAGGGTGTCGCAGATCGCGTGCACCGCGGCGCGACGGGCGGCGGCCCCTCCACCCAGCACCAGCGGCGCGCCCGCCAGCCGTCCCAGCACGCGCTCGATCGCGTCGACGCTCGCGGGCAGCACCGTCACGGTGCGGTCGTCCGACGCGCGCCCGTGGGGATCGGCGAACCCGATCTCCGCGAGCACCAGGCCGTCGGGCAGCGGCTCCGCGACGACCCGCAGCATCGCTTGCGATGTCGTGGTCGCCGTCACGTGGACGCCCAGGAGCCGCGCGTCGGGCTGACGCTCGCTCGCCATCGCCATGATCTGCCGATAGACGTCGCGGACGCGGGCCGCGTTGTCGACGCCGTCCACGGCGAGATCCGGGTGGTCCCACAAGCGCAGATCCGGGCTGGCGAGCGAGATCCGGACCGGGAAGCCGAGCCGCGCCGCCTCGCTCGCGGCGCGCGACGGGCTCGTGCACAGCTCCTCGATTGGCATCGGGAGCCAGTACGGATCGAGCGCGGCCTTGCTGGCGGGGTCCGACAGCGCGCGCGGGGGTCCGAAGATCACCTCCTGCACCGCGGCCCGATCGACCCCCTCCATGACCGCCCGCGCGGGCGGCATCGCCAGCGTGCGAAGGCGGCACGCCCGGAGGGCCTCGCCCACCGCGCGCGGCGAGCCCAGGACCGCGCTCGGATCCGTCCCCTTCGACGCCCAGCCCAGGCGCCCCTCGTCGGCGCGGAGCAGGCGGCCACCGCCGCGGCCGGTGGTGATGGCGTCGTCCCCCAGCCGCTTGCGGTCCAGCGGCGTCAGGCGACGCGTGGACGCGGTCCAGGGATGCGCGGAGCGCGTGTCGAGCAGCGCGATCGCGGCGAGCAGGGGCTCGATCTCGCCGACCGCGACGAGGCCGAGGTCGCCCGCCAGCCAGCGCAGGCGGTCGCTCTCGGGATCGCCCGTGACCAGCGCGACCGGTACGGCCCGCTCGGCGAGCCGGGCCGCCGTGGCCAGCTCGACCAGCGCGCCCGCCTGGGGCGGTCGGGCGAGCGCCAGGGCCACTCGCTCCCCGTCCGCGGTCGCGGCCCGGCATCGCTCCGCCGCGCCGGGATCGATGGACGGCTCGAGGTCGAGCCCGATCGCCTCGGCGGCGCGGGCGCACTCGACCGCGAGCTCCGCCTCATCGCACCAGACACGCCAGCGCGCGCTCACCGCGGGGCGCTCCGCTCGCGACCGGGACACGCTCGAGCTCGAAGCGGAGCGCGCAGAGGTGGAAGCCAGAGCGACACGGCCCGCGATCATAGCAGCCACGAGCCCGCGCGCCGGATTTGCGACCAGCCTTTCGGTGGACCTCCGGCCACGGCCTCCGGTATTCTCCTCTCATCACGTGAAGACTCGCTCGTCCCGGCTTGCTCGATGCGTCGCGATCGCCGCGACCCTCCTCGCGTTCGGCGCCTCCGCGGGGCTCGCCCAGGCGCAGGACGACCCGTCTCCGGCCGAGCCCGGGGAGGGGCAGGCCGACGACACGCAGCCGGAAGATCTCCAGGCGACCCAGCGGGCGCGCCAGAACTTCCTCGCCGGCATCGAGCACTTCCGTGCGCACCGCTATCGCGACGCGATCCAGAGCTTCCAGGTGGCCGCGCAGCTCGTGCCGAGCGCCGACCTCTGGTTCAACATCGCTCGCTCCCACGAGGAGCTGTCCGAGTACGAGCTGGCCATCGAGCACTACCAGCGGTACCTGCGAGACCGCGTCGACCCTCCCGACCGCGAGCAGGTCGAGGCCCACATCGAGTCGCTCCGCGAGCGCGCGGAGGCGGCGCGCGCGGCGGCCCAGTCGGCCCCCACCGAGGGCACCCTCCGGCTCAGCGCCAACCGTGACGGATCCGAAGTGCAGCTCGACGGCGCGTCCGCGGGCCAGACGCCCTGGGACCAGCCGCGCGACGTCACGCCGGGGCGCCACCGCCTCGCGGTCTTGCGCGAGGGCTACGTGCCGTTCCGCTCCGAGGTCAGCGTGGAGGCGGGCGTGACCACCGCCGCCTACGCCGACCTCGTCCCCGAGACCCGCTACCGCGCCATCCGCGCCGACCGGATCTTCACCTGGATCACCTGGGGCCTCGCGGTCGCGTCGCTGGGCGTGAGCATCGGCCTCGGTATCGACGCCTCGTCCCGCCAGCAGACCGATCTCGCCGAGGCCCGCACCGTCGCGGCGTTCTCGGACGTGTTCCTCGGCAGCGCCATCGGCCTCGGCGTCGTCGGCCTGATCCTCTGGTTCGTCGAGGGCCGCACCGTCGGCACCGAGCGCATCACGGTCTCCGACGAAGACGCGGTCGACGTCCGCGGGCCGTAGACTCGATTGCGCTCTAGAGCGGGAAGGACTGCTCGCTGCCGTCTTCGAGGAGATGGCGTACCTCGGAAGCTGGCGCAGTAGGACACGGATCTCGGTGTCGCTCCACTCGAGCGGGATCTGGATCTCACGCACGCGAGAGTCGGCCAAGGTCGGCGCGTCGGTGATCATGACGTCTCCGACCCGCTCGGCCGCGTCGATGACATCGCGATCGAGGATCGTGGGGGGATCCCCGCTGCCGATCCCTTCCACCGCGCAGCTGCCGCCCTCCTCGACCCGGCCGGTCTCGATCCACCCTGCGAGGCTCGAGTCGTGGGGATCGGCGAGCACCACGGGCGCGGTCCGGCGCTCCCGCCGCAGGCGCGGCCGACGCCCTTGATCGTGCCGCCCGTGCCCGCCCCGGCGACGAGCGCGCCGACGCGGCCGCCCGTCTGTTCGAGGATCTCGACGGCCGTGGTCTCCTCGTGGGCGCGCACGTTCATCGCGCTCCGGAACTGGTCGGTGAGGAAGTATCCGCGCTCGCGCGCCAGCCGCTCGGCCACACAATGATGCTCTCCTCGCTCGAGGGGCGCTGCGTTCGGGGTGATGACGAGCTCGGCCCCCAGCGCACGCAAGGCGCCCCGCTCGTCGGCCGACATCTTCTCGGGCATCACGCAGACCAGTCGATAGCCGAGCGCCGCGGCCACGAGCGCGAGGGCGATGCCGGTGTTGCCGGCCGTGGCTTCCACGCCGACAGCGCGAGCGCGCCGGGCGCCGCGGTGGCCGACGAGAGGGAAGGGGGGCCTGCGACCATGGGGGGCCTCCTCCTCGCAGGCTCCGCCGTTCGGCGGCGCGTGACCACGGACGCCGTCTTGCTCCCGCTTTCGCGGCGGCCGCGCGCGGCGGGCGGCGCGACTGTGCGCCCACGACACGATTCGATCCGGGGGCGGACCTGGAGGGCGCTCCACGGCACTCGGTCGCGCGGTCGGGTTCGCGGGCCCCCAGTGCGCGGCTCGGGCCCGCAATCTGCAGAGCCCGCCGGGGGTCGAGGCGTCTCGCCGTCGACCGACCGGAGGATCGATGAGCCATTCGCGAAGCAGCAATCGCCACACGCCCACGCACTACATCGCCGTCGCCGCGGCCCTCCTCGTCGGAGCCGCCGGCTGCGACGCGGCGCCCACGGCCACCCCCGACGGGGGGGAGATCGGAGTCGACGCCACGGCCGCCCCCCGCGACGCCGGAGCGGCGAGGGACGCAGGGGGAGGTGGCCGGGAGGACAGCGGGTCTGAGCCGCCAACCGACGGCGGGGGGCTCCCGGACGGCGGCTGCACCGACTGCGAGACGCCCTGGCTGACGGGGGTGAACCTCTCCAGCGCCGAGTGGGGAGAGCACTCGTTCCCGGGGAACTACGGGACCGACTACATCTACCCGGACGAGGGTGAGGTCGACTACTATCTCGGCAAGGGGATGCGGTCCTTCCGCATCGGCTTTCGCTGGGAGAGGCTCCAGCACGAGTTCTACGCGCCGTTCGACGCCACCGAGCTGTCGCGCCTCGAAGGCATCGTCCGCTACGCGACGGGCCGCGGCGCGCGCGTGATCCTCAACCCGCACAACTACGCGACCTACGACGGCGTGCTGCTCGGGCCCGACGCGTCGAACGTCCCTTACGACGCCTTCGCCGACTTCTGGGGACGGCTCGCGGCGGTCTTCGGGGACGACCCCCTGGTCATCTTCGGGCTCAACAACGAACCGCACGACCTCCCGGCCGAGCACTGGCTGGCGGCCGCGAACGCGGCGATCGCGGCCATCCGGGCCGAGGGCGCGACGAACCTGGTCGCGGTGCCCGGCGTGGCGTGGACGACGGCCCAGGTCTGGTACGACGACTACTACGGCACGCCGAACGCCGAGGTGATGGTCGGCGTCGAGGATCCGATGGACAACTTCGTGTTCGAGGTTCATCAGTACCTGGACCGCAACAGCTCTGGCGGCGGCCCCGAGTGTACGAGCCCGACCATCGGCTCGGAGCGCCTGGCGGCGTTCACCGGCTGGCTCCGCGAGCATGGCTACCGAGGCCTGCTCGGAGAGACCGCCGGGCCGGACACCGCGACCTGCGCCGCCGCCATCGACGACCAGCTGAGCTACCTGGAGGACAACGACGACGTGTGGATCGGGTGGCTGTGGTGGGCCGGAGGCCCGTGGTGGAGCGACAGCTACCAGCTCTTGCTCACGCCGCGAGACGGTGTGGAGCAGCCGCAGATGGCGTGGCTCGAGCCGCACCTCTGAGTCGAGCCGACATCGACCGCGGGCGCCCGATCGGCGCGATGGGTTTCCCCGTCGCGCCCTTCGCTCGTCCCGGTAGAACCCGGCGAGCCATCGGCGGGCGAATCAAGGAGCGACGACGAGGAATCCGTCGACCGCTTCGAGGAGGAGTGACGCCGAGTCGCGCGTCGAGGGCCGACGGGTTTGCCATGAATCGCTGAGACGGGTGAGTAGGTGAGCGGGCGGCACGGACCGCCGCGGTACGGGTCGTGTCGTTCGCGCACAACCGCGGGCCGCGTTCCGCCGGCGATTCGCCGCGGGGTCATTGGATCACTGGTTGCAGTGGTCGGGACCCATGAAGACGCGCACGGAACCCGTTCTGCTCGTCGGCGTGGTCGCGCTCCTCGGCTGCACCGGCGTCATCGACCCCCTGCCGAGAGGGCCGGGCTCGCCCGATTCCGAGCTCCCGCGAGGAGAATGGGAGTGCACGGAGCCCCTCCCCGGGCCGAGCCCGCTCCGCCGGCTGAGCCACCGTGAGTATCGGAACACGGTCCGCGATCTGTTCGGCTGGGGAGACGTCGAGGCCGCGCCGTTCGCGCCGGACCCCACGGTGCACGGGTTCGACAACGAGGCGAGCCTCCTCGTCGTGTCGCCGCTCTTGGCGGAGCAGTACATGGCGGCCGCGGAGGGGCTGGCCGAGGTCG
>SHBB01000198.1 GCA_004213565.1 Sandaracinaceae bacterium | reverse complement strand
CCCTCGAGGGGCAGACCTGCGCACTCCCGGTCCACCTGCTGCTCGAAGACAGGCTCGTGGTGGGCGGGCGGCCGGTGGAGGTGCTCGCGTGAGCCTCTGGAGGCGGCTCTTCGGCGGCGGAGCGCCAGAGCCCGAGCCCCCCGAGACGCGGGACTCCGCGCCCCCCGAGCCGGAGATCGAGCTGCGGGCCCCGGATGACCCGGAGCTGATCCTGGAGCGCCTGGGGGACGATCCGTCGGCGCGCGTGGTCGACACGGAGGTGCTCGCGCAGATCGAGCGGCTGCGGCAGCAGGGCCGGGAGGCGCGCGCCATCGATCTGGTGCGTCGGGTGCTTGCCCATCACCCCGAGCGGCTGGTGCTCCACCAGCGGGTGGCGGAGCTGCTCGCCTCACGCGGCGACGACGAGGGCGCGGGGCGGCTGCTCACGCCGTTCCTGGACAGCACGGACGCGCCGCTCGAGCTGTGGATGCTCGGGGCCGAGATCGCCGAGCGTCGCGGCGACGAGACCGGGGCGCTGGCCCTCTACGAGCGGGTGATGGCCCGGGATCTCGACTACCCGCGCGCGCGGGCCCGGGTGCGGCGCCTGCGCGAGGGGGAGCGGAAGCAGGCCGACGTCGGCGCCACGCTGATGGCCGACGGCGCGCTGACCCGCGGTCGGTACCGGGTCGAGCGCGAGCTCGGGCGAGGGGGGGCCGGGACCGTGTTCCTCGCCGAGGACCTGTCGCTCGGGCGAAAGGTCGCGTTGAAGGTGTATCACCGTCGAGGCCGATCGGAGCGGGTGCGCTTGCTCGTCGAGGCGCGCACGCCCGCGCGTCTGCAGCACCCGGGCATCGTGCGGGTGTTCGACATCGACGAGACGCTGGCCGCGATCGCGATGGAGCGGGTGCTCGGCGGCTCGGTGCGCCAGGAGATCGACAAGGGCGCGCTCCCCGCGGCCCGCGTGTTGCGCTGGCTGCTGACGGGGGCCGAGGCGCTCGCCCACGTGCACGCGGCGGACGTGGTGCACCGCGACATCAAGCCCTCGAACATGCTGCTCCGCGCGGACGACCGCGTCGTGCTGACCGACTTCGGCGTCGCGTGTGAGCCGGGTCACGTCGCGCCGTCGGCCGCCGCCGAGGGCACGCTGAAGTACATGGCGCCCGAGCAGCGCGCGGCGGCCCCGGCCGACCTCCCCATGGACGTGCACGCCTTCGGCGTGGCGGCCCGGGAGATCCTCGAGCACGTGTCCACCGAACGCCCCGAGGTGCTGGACGAGCTGGTGGGGGCGTGCCTCCGCGTCGACCCGAAGCGGCGGCCCGACGCGCGCTGGCTCGTGGAGACGCTGTCGCCGCTTGCCGGCCCTCTGCCCGCGGGGTAACCCGGTCCCGTGGCGAAACGAGGCAAGCTCCCCAAGCCGAAGGACGCCAGCGAGGCCTTCGAGAACATCGAACAGCCGACGCTGAAGTGGCGGACCATCGCGATCATTGTGGTGGCCTTCGTCGTGCTCTGGGTCACGGCGTTCATGATCCAGGGCTACGACGAGGACGGGGTCTTCGGCTGGGTCGTCATCGGCGTGGTCGGCGCGCTCACCGTCGCGGCCATCGGCTTCGGCATCTACGTCTGGCGCCTGACCCGCAAGTCGCGCGGCATCGTCGACATCCTCTCGCAGGCCACCGACGAGGAGGGCCGCAAGCGCGCCCTCGCGCAGCTGGAGCAAGGGGACAGCTCCGACGCCCTGAACGCGCTCGCCCGCGCGCAGCTCGTGGCGCGCGAGCGGCCCGCCGACGCCATGAAGATCCTCGAGGACATCGACCTCGGCAAGGCCCCGGCCGTGGTGCAGGACGACGTGCGGGCCAACCTCGGCTTCCTCTACCTGATGAACGGGCGGGCCAAGGACGCGCGCAAGCTCGCCGACGACCTGCGGCTCGACCGGCAGCCGAACGCCAAGGCCAAGGCCATGTACGCCGCGGTCGCGGCGGAGGCGTTCGCGCGAACGGGCAAGGCGGACGAGGCGGCCAAGCTGATCGAGACCTACCCGGCGGACGACCCGGAGTACGGCGAGGTCGGCGCGATGCTCCTGAGGGCGCAGGTCTACACGCACCTCGCCAGCAAGAAGCGCGGCCTGGCGCAGCAGTCGATGCGGGCGCTCGCCAAGGCCGACGCCAACATGCTCGCGCCCTTCCTGGGCAAGGGCGTGCGGCCGGAGCTGCAGCAGATGGCGAAGAAGGCGCTGAAGTCGGTCGGGCTCGCGCCGAAGCAGAAGATGCAGGTCCAGCGCCGGTTCTGAGCGGCTCTCGCTCAGGCGCTCGCGACCGCGCCGGTGGCCGGAGGCCGGACGCGCTCGATCGCGTCGAGCAGCTCACTCGGGCGGTAGGGCTTGGCCACCAGCTCGGCCCCCAAGGTCTCGAACTCCGGGCCCTCGAGGGCGTCGCCCACGTAGCCGCTGCAGAGCACGATCCCGATGTCGGGGCAGCGCTCACGCACCGCCAGCGCCAGCTCGGGGCCGCGCATCTCGGGCATGATGACGTCGCTGACGAGGACGTCCGGCGGTTTGCTGGAGCGCTCGAGCAGGTCGAGCGCGACGCGCCCGTTCTCCGCCTCGAGGACCTCGAAGCCGGCGAGCCTCAGGATGCGGCTGGTGGTCGCGCGTACGCTGGGCTCGTCCTCCGCGAGGAGCACCAGCGCGCCATGCTCGCGCGGCTCGGGGGTGATGGACGGGGTGGGGGCCACGGTGGGCGGCGCCTCGACGCGGGGAAACGAGACCTGGACCCGGGTGCCCTCGCCCGGGGCGCTGTCGATGGTCACGCTCCCGCCGCGCGCGCGCGCGATGCCGTAGACCGAGGCGAGCCCGAGCCCCGTCCCCTTGCCCGGCGCCTTCGTGGTGAAGAAGGGCTCGAAGACCCGCTCCCGCACGTCCTCGGTCATGCCGGCGCCGTCGTCTTCGACGATGAGGGCCACGCCGTCCCCGGCCGGCTCGACCCGCACGTCGACGTGCCCGTGCCCCTCGATGGCGTCGATCGAGTTGACGACGAGGTTGAGCGCGATCTGCTCCAGCTGCGACGGCGCGATGCTCACCCAGAGAGGCGTCGAGGGGCACGACACGCTGAGCGAGACGTCCTCGCGCACCAGCTGCCGCAGCAAGCGGCGCAGCCCTCGGATCTGTTCGCCGAGGTCGACCACGCGATCGGGCTCGGCGGGATCGGTGCGGGCGAACGCGAGCAGCTTTCGCGTCAGATCCGAGCCCCGCTCGGCCGCACCCACGATGGCGTCCATGTCCTCGGCGAGCTCCTCGGGCAGCCTCGGGTCCGAGCGCGCGACGGTGGCCAGGCCGGTCACCGCGGTCAGGAGGTTGTTGAAGTCGTGCGCGATGCCGCCCGCGAGCCGGCCGATCGCCTCGAGCTTCTGGGCGCGGCGAAGGTCGTCCTCGAGGCGGCGCCGCTCCCGGTCGTCCTTGGCGTGAAGCGCGACCGCGCGGCTGTCGTCGCCGAGGGGTTGAAGGGACACATCGTATTGGGCGGCGTCGGGGCCGAGTCGGAGCTCCAGGCGCTGCGGCGTCCCGGCGAACGCCCCCGCGAGCGCCGCTTGCCAGGCGTCCCGGTCGTCGACGTGGTCGCCGAACCGCGCCTTGCCTTCGAGCCAGAACTGAGCCGCGTCGTTCGCCCGGATGGCGGCGCCGTCGCGGTCGAGCAGCGCGTGGAGATCTCGGCTCGCCGCGACCAGCTCCGCCAGCTCTCGCTGCTCGCGCTCGAGCTGCTTCTGACGCTCTCGCCGCGAGAGGATGCGGACGCCGAGCGCGGCGCAGAGCAGCGTCAGCAGCAGCCCGACCGCGAGGAAGACGTGGCGCGCCATCGACACGTGCGCGGTCGCGTCGTTCTGGACGAGCGCGAGCTGCCAGCGCCCCCCGACGACGTCCATGTCGCCGCGGCCGACCGGACGCTCCGCCGACGCGGCTTCGAACCCGGGCGTCTCGTGTACCAGCGCCCCCTCGTCGGTGGTGATGCGCAGCTCGTGGGCCTCGAGGATGCCCTCCTCGAGGCTCGCCTCGACGAGCCCGCGGATGTCGAAGACGCCGTTGACGAACCCGATCAGCTCGCCCTCCACGATGACCGGGTAGTAGGTCGCGAAGCCTGCGATGCCCTGGAAGAGCGGGATGGGCGGGGTCGCGCTCGGTCGCCGCGTCCGCTCCGCCTCGCGAGCGGCGGGGGAGGCCTGGGGGTGGCGAAATACGTTTCGGCCGCGCGCGGCCGCGTTCCGCTCCGCGGGGCTCACCCACACGATGGTTCCGTCGGGCGCGATCCAGTTGATCGCGAGGTAGCCGCCCAGCTCGTTCTGCACGATCGTGGCGCTCCGGACGAAGGTGGCCTCTTCGTCCATCAGCCCGGCCTCCCGGATGCGCCGGATGGACTCGACCGCGACGAGGCGCGCGGTGACGAAGTCGGAGAGCCGGAGCGACGCCTGACGCGCGTCGCGCTCGGTTCGCTCGGCGCTCTGTCGGGCCTCGGCCTGACCCAGCCAGAACCAAGCGGCCGTGAGGGCGCACGCCACCGCGACCGTCGCGACGAGCACGGGCAGGTTTCGGCGGTGGGTGGTCACGACGTCGATTCGAAGGTACTGCCCGCGCGCCGACGACGCGAGCGCGTGCGGGGCAGGCTCCACCCTGTACGGCGGCCGTCGTGAAAGGTTCAGCGTGCGCGACGTCGGCGCTGCCGGCGCTCGCGCTGACGCTGCCTTCGCTCGCGGCGAATGCGGATCCGGCGCTCACGCGCGGTCTCGGGGGCGGCCTCGGGCTCCGGCGGCTCCGGGGCGGCTTCGGTCGCGGCGTCGTCTGCGCCGTCGTCGGGCACGGCGGGCTGCGCGGACGTCGACTGGCCTTGCAGGTACCAGGGTGTCGATCCGTCCTGTGTCGATCCGTCCGTCGAAGGTGCGGGCTCGGAGGACGCGGGCTCGGTCGCGGCGGGCCGCTCGTCCGTGTCGGGCTCCGGCGCCTCGTTGCCCGGCCCGCGGATGTTCCCGGCGTCGAGGCGCCAGCGCACCGAGAGGCCGAAGAAGGGCGCCCCCATCTCGTAGTCCCCGTTGCCGACGTAGACCGTCTCCACCTCGCTGCCCGGCGGCCGGATCGGGTTCGCCTGCGGCACCGCGCTGTTGCGCACGCTGCGGCTCGCCATCCAGAGGTACCCGACCACCGCGTCGAGCGCGACCTCGTCCGAGAACCGCACCGTGGCGCCGCCGCTGAAGATGAGCTTGTCGCTGTCGATGGTCAGCGGGGTGAGGTAGGCGTCGGAGAACGCCCCGTTCTCGTAGCTCACGCCGAGCCGCGCCGTGACGACGTCGATGTCGAGCTCACCCCCCAGCCGGAGGCTGATGGTGTCGTTCATCTGGCGCGGAATGCTCAGCGGCCCGACCTCGTACTCGAGCCCGCCGCCGAGCGCCCCCTCGATCCAGACGTCCCGCGGCACGATGCGCGCCGCGTCCTGCACCGACCATGTCTCGTACACCGCCGCCGCCTCGACGCGCAGGCCGGGCGTGGGCGTCACTTCCACGCCCAGGCGGAAGACCCACGGGAACTCGAGCTGGGTGTCGGCCCGCGTGTTCTGCCGGCACGGGTCGCTCTCGTTCTCGTGGTTGCAGCCGGGGGAGCGGTTGACCACCTCCGCGCCCTGGAAGGCGGCCGCGTTGGGCGGGCGGACCCGCAGGCGCGCGCTGCCCTCGAGGTTGAACGGCGTCGAGACGCTGAAGCCGATCTTGAGCGCGTCGATGGGCTGCACGACCGCCCCGAGCACGAAGAGCGGGAAGACCGTGGGCAGCGCGATGTTCGCGACGCCGTCGTACTCGGGATCCTCGGGGAAGGAGCAGATCACCCCGTCGCACGCGCTGAGCGCCACCGTGGCGTCGAAGGAGCCGACGAGCAGGTGGGCGGCGAGCCCGATCGAGAGCTCCTCGATCGGGCGCCACGCGGCGGCGGCGGCGGCGGTGGCCAGCAGGCTGCCCTCGAGGGAGAGCAAGGAGTAGCGCTGCGGAGCGTCGGGCTCGTTGGGCCACTCCATCAGGGCCGAGTTGGGGGCCTGGAGCGTCAGCGCGAAGGTCCACTCGGGCAGCTCGTCGATCGAGAAGGAGCCGCCGAGCGTCGGGATGGGGAGGTAGGGGTGATGACCCCGCACGGGGCGGAGCGTGTTGCCGCCGCCGTCGATGCGCGTGAACGTCGTCTCGAAGAGGGTCAGGGTCGCGTCCAGCATCAGCTGGTCCCCGGACCACGCGAGGCCGGCGGGGTTGTACCAGACCGCGTGCGGGTCGTTGGCGCCGGCCACCATCGCGCCGCCGCGCCCGAGCGGCCCCGTCCCGCGCGGCGCCAGGTAGAACCCGCCCGCCGACGCGCGGTCGGCCGGCAGCAGCGCGGCGAGGAAGGCGGCGGCGATCAGGGACGCGCGCAGCGCCACTGGAGCGACCCACCCATGTCGGTGCACTGACACGACGCGCCTTCGTAGCACAGACCCGTCGACTCCATCGCCGCGCCCATCGCGCCGCACGCCGTGCCGTGCTCCGGGAAGCAGCGGCGGTGCTGCACGACGCCGTTGAGGCGCTCGAGGCCGTGGTCTTCGTCGAGCATGAAGTCGGTGACCTGACCGAACACGGCGCGGTAGTCGTCGGCGCGCAGCGAGCCGCCCGCGTTGGGCGCCGCGCGGTTCACCTCGGCGATGACGTCGAGGATCGTCTCGAGCGGCGTCACCGGATCCCCGGCCGCTGGGAGCGACACCGCGTTCTGCAGGATGCGCCGGAGCGTGCGGTCTTCGTCCACCGCCTGGATGTCCTGCACGAGGTCGAGCGCGTCGATGAGGGCGCTGCCCTCGAGGTCGAGGCTGGACGCGCCGCCCGTGACCACCTCGCGCGCGTTGGGGGCGAGCCCCGCGCTCAGCGCGTTGAGCAGCGGGACGATGTTGCGGTCGTCCTCGAGCACCATCAGCGCGTCCGCGCCGCCGTAGAGGACCGACGCGAAGGCGTCGTTCTCGCTCGCCTCGTCGACGAGGTAGCCGAGCAGCTGCGCCAGCGCGGTGCGCGCGTCCGGGTCCTGGTTGACGGCGTCGAGGAGGCGCACGAGCGCGGCCATGAGCGGCTCGCGCATCGTCTCCTCCATGCGCTGGTCGAGGCCCGTCGCCCACTCGAGCAGGTCCCCCTGCGCGCGGTGATCGGCGATGCGGTCCCGCATGAACGGCAGGGCGGTGAGCAAGATCGCGCGACCGCGCTGGTTCTCCAGGCGGAAGCCGTCGCCGAGCGTGCGGGTGCCGAAGAACTGCTCCGCCATCGCGCGTCGGGCGAGGAGGAACTCCGCGCGGCGCTCGGGCTCGCGCTCCCACGCGGTGTCCATGGCCGAGAGCGCGTCGAGCAGAAGATAGAGGGGCGTCTGCGTCAGCTCGCGCGCGCCGTCGTTGGTGCGCGTGGTCCCGTTGCCGAACCGGTCGGTCAGCCCGACGTTGCGGCGCGGATCGATCATCACCTCGCCCGCCGCGGCGAGCGCGGCCACCCCGTCCACGCCCGGCTCGACCTCGATGGCCTCGAGCGCGAGGTTCATCCGGTGCAGCCGCTGGGTGAGCTGTCCCTCCTCGAAGCCGGCCGCGACCAGCTCCTCGTAGCCGCGCACGTTCGAGGCGTGGCTGAAGTTCGCGTCGCCCGGGCCGCAGGCGGGGGCCTGGCAGTACTGGTCGTTGGCGGGCGAGGCCCAGTGCGCGTGCAGGGTCCCGAGCAGCTCCCCGAAGAAGTAGCTGCCCTCGGCGTCGTAGGTGTAGCCGGGCTGGTGCAGGACCTCGACCAGCGGCTGCATCGCCTCGTAGAAGCCGGGCGACTCCCAGGCGAAGATCGTCCCGTGGTAGCGCTCGATGACGAGGTTGCCGTGCCGGTCGCGCACCGGGTCGAAGACCTGCCCCGCGAAGGTGCTGTTGCAGTCACCGCCCTCTGCGTTCGGCGTGCAGCTCCGCAGACCGGTCTCGTCCGAGAGGCCCCAGAACACGAGCCGGTTGAGCGCCTGCGGGGTGGGCCTCCGCGTCAGACCGTCGATGCCGGCCGAGACCTCGAGCGCCTCGTCGACGTCGACCCGCAGCGCCCCCGCGACGTCCACAATCGCACGCAAGAAGCCGTCCTGGAGCTCGAGCTCGTAGTCGCCCATGATGGCGCGCGCGTAGGCCTCGGCGACGTTCTCGATGCGGATGAGCTCGCACTCGTCGGCGGTGCCGAAGAGCGGATAGCGAAGGTTGAAGTCGAAGGGACCGAGCGCGACCGTCAGGTCGAGCCGCGCGCCCGCGCGGTTGCACACCTGCACGCCGTTGAGCGCGTCGATGAGGGCCACGGTGCGCTGCCACATGCTCTCGTTGTCGAACGAGTCGGGCATGCCGCGGTTCACGGGCTCGTCGAGCGGGAGGCCGAGCGGCGGCCCGTTGACGTCGCGGGGATCGAACGTGACGCGGTCGCGGTGCCGCATGAACGCGCCGAAGAGCTCCCCGCCGTTCTCGCTCCGCGGGTCGCTGAAGGAGCGCATGAGCGCCTCGAGCATCCCGGGGCGCTGGCTCATGCGGACGAGCACGTCGATGAGGTCGTCCCAGAAGACGTTGGGCTGGGTCAGCACCGCCTCGGGGTGCAGGTCGCTCTCGTTCGCCATGAAGCGCGCGCTGCGCACGATGCCGGCCGCGGCCGACTCGTGATCGCGCAGCAGCGCCTCGGTCGCGAGGAGCGCGGCCTCGGTCTCGTCGCGGTGCATCAGCTCGCCGATCGCGTGGACCGCGTCGAACATGGGCCCCTGGCTCGTGTCGAAGCCGGAGTAGCGGTGCGTGAACGCGCCGTAGGTGAACGACGTGTCCGCGGGCGGCCCCAGCAGGACGGGGAGGCCGCGGCTCATCTGCATCAGGGTGGGAGAGGCGGGGTCGAACCACGGCGCGAGCTCCGCCGTCGTGCCCGCGAGCATGGTTCGGCTCGCGTCGATGTACGCGTAGTACCGGGTGCCGTCGCTGCGGATCGCGCGTCCAGACGGGTCTCGCGGCACACCCGACTCGTGCTGCACGCGGAAGGGCGGCGGCACCGAGAGCGTGGCGCCCGAGGCGTCCACGAAGCGCCCGAGCCCGTCCACGTCGGCCATGCCGTCCGCGTCCATGTCGACGAAGGGCGAGAGGCTCACCGCGGGGTTGGGCAGCGCGATCCCGCGCGCGTCGCGCAGGAGCACGGGGCTCGGGGCGCCGGTCGCGAAGAGATCGTCCTGGGTGAACATGAGCTGGCGCATCAGCGCGAGCGTGGTCTGGTCCGAGGCGTCGTCGCTGGGGTCGATCTCCATCGTGGCCATCTCGAGCGCGAGCGCGGCCTGGAGATCGAGCAGCTCCTCGCGCGCGGAGCCCTCGAGCAAGGTGCGCAGCGCCACCTCCGCGAACTCGTCGAAGCGGGGATAGGCGAGGGTGGGGCGGGTCACGCCGAGCGCGAGGCGCAGGGGGCGGTAGCCCTCCCGGGTGCCGAGCCGCTCGAGCGCGGCCACGGCTTCGTCGTCGCGCGAGAGCCGCTCGAGAAAGTCCGCGAGCCGGCGCGTCTGGGTCGGGAGCCGCTCCTCCGGGGTGTCGAAGAAGGGCAACAGCTCACCCATGAAGAGGCCGAGGTCGTCGCTCATGGCCTCGGGCAGGGTGCGATCGAGCGCCTCGGCGAGGCGGGCGCGGTTCTCCATCAGCGCGGCCAGCCGCGGCGGCGCGTCGGCGGGCACGGGCGCGTTGCCCTCGCAGACGGGCTTCCAGCGCGCGCCGCTGACGTCGCGCGGCTCGCCCTCCGGACGCGCGCGCTCGGCGTCCGCGGCGATGCGCTCGCAGAAGACCTGCACGATCTCCTCGCCCAGGCTCCCGTGCGTCACCGGCACCGGCGTCGTGTCGAACTCGGCGCAACCCGGTGAGGTCACACCGCCGCCGACGGCCGCGCAGCCGAGCGCGACCATGATCGAGAGGCGCCGCGCCGCGGCGCGCCGCCCCATCCCGCTGTTGTCCATCCCTGGTTCCCCGAAAGAAAAGAGCCGGACACAAGGTACCGGTCGCGAGGGGCCGCGCAAAGGTGCGCCTTTCGGGGCCCACGCGCCGCGGACGGAAAGGCAGCGCGCGCACGTCCAGGGCTCGCCGGGGCCATTCGAGTCGCCAGTGGAGCCAATAAATGCCTGTAAATCCGAGCGCTTGTGACCTATGAACGAACGATGACAGAGATCTCCCGCGCATTTGCTATTTGGTGACGCGGTGCTCACTCCCATCGCCATGTGGACGGCTGGCGCGCAGGCGCCGGCGTTCGATCGTCGGTCGCTCGGACGAGCGGTCGCGGAGTTCCGCGCGCCCGTGCACATCCTGCGGGAGTCCGCGGACGGGCGGGTCGGCCTCGGGTTCGCCGGCGAGGTGGTCCCCACGCGCCTCCTCAACGGACACTCCGCCTATCCGCTGCTCGCGACCCTGCCGGGCCTCTTCCCCGAGTGGCTCGGCGACCGGAGCT
Source organism: Sandaracinaceae bacterium (assembly GCA_004213565.1). Lineage (GTDB taxonomy): Bacteria > Myxococcota_A > Polyangia > Polyangiales > Sandaracinaceae > JAVJQK01. The sequence goes on along the minus strand of SHBB01000198.1, from coordinate 4,204 downwards.
TCAACGAGACCCACGGCGTCCGCTTCCCCTACGTCACCGGCGCGATGGCCAACGGGATCGCGACCACCGACCTCGTCATCGAGGTGGCGCGCGCGGGCATGATCGGCTTCTTCGGCGCGGCGGGGCTCTCGTTCTCGCGGGTGGAGGAGGCGCTCGGCCGGCTCGAGGCGGCCCTCGGCGGGACGGGCCTCGCGTGGGGCATGAACCTCATCCACTCGCCGAACGAGCCCGCGCTCGAGGAGGCCGTGGCCGACCTCTATCTGCGGCGCGGCGTGACGCACGTCTCGGCCGCCGCCTACCTCGCCCTGACGCCGGCGATCGTCCGCTACGCGGCGGCCGGGCTCTCCACCGACTCCGCGGGCGCGATCCGCCGGAGCACGCACGTGTTCGCGAAGATCTCCCGGCCGGAGACCGCGAGGCACTTCCTCTCGCCGGCGCCGGCCGCGATGCTCGACGCGCTCGTCGCGCAGGGCAAGCTGACGGCCGAGCAGGGGGCGCTCGCGCGGCGGGTCCCCGTCGCGGAGGACATCACGGTCGAGGCCGACTCCGGCGGCCACACCGACAAACAGGCGCTCACGGCGGTCTTCCCGGTGATCGCGGAGCTCCGCGACGCGCTGGTGGAGGCGCACGGCTACCAGCGCCCGGTGCGCGTCGGCGCCGCGGGCGGGCTCGGCACGCCGCGCTCCGTGGCCGCCGCCTTCTCGCTCGGCGCGGCGTACGTGCTGACGGGCTCGGTGAACCAGAGCGCCGTGGAGTCGGGGCTCTCCGCGGAGGGCAAGCGCATGCTCGCCGAGGCCGCCATGGCTGACGTCGTGATGGCGCCGGCGGCGGACATGTTCGAGCAGGGCGTCGAGGTCCAGGTGCTCAAGCGCGGCACGATGTTCGGCGCGCGATCGGCGCGCCTCTTCACGGCCTACCGCGCGCACGCCAGCCTCGACGCGATCCCCGCGGACGCCCGCGCGAAGCTCGAGGCGCAGGTGCTCGGCGCCAGCCTCGACGAGGTGCGCGCGAGCACCCGCGCTTTCTGGGCCGAGCGCGACCCTTCGCAGAACGCGATCGCCGATCGCGACCCGAAGCACGAGATGGCGCTCGCGTTCCGATGGTACCTGGGGCTCTCCAGCCGCTGGGCGATCACCGGGGAGCCGCGGCGGCGCCTCGACTACCAGATCTGGTGCGGGCCCGCGATGGGCGCGTTCAACGACTGGGTGCGCGGCTCCTTCCTCGAGGCGCCCGAGAACCGCACCGTCGTCCAGATCGCCAGGAACCTCCTCGAGGGAGCGGCGGCGCTGACCCGCGCCCACCAGCTCCGCAGCTACGGCGCGCCGATCCCGGCCGCCGCCTTTCGTTTCGAGCCCCGACCGCTCGCGTAGGAACCATGACCGAGAGACATCCCCCCATCGCCGTCGTCGGCGTGAGCACGCTCTTCCCTGGCTCGCTCGACGCGACGGGCTTCTGGAAGGACATCCTCGCCGGCACCGACCGCATCACGGACGTGCCCGCGTCCCACTGGTTGGTCGAGGACTACTTCGACCCCGACCCGACCGCGCCGGACAAGACCTACGCCCGCCGCGGCGCGTTCGTGCCCGAGGTCGACTTCGACCCGATGGCGTGGGGGGTGCCTCCGTCGACCGTGCCCGCCACCGACACCTGTCAGCTCCTCGCGCTCATCGTCGCGCAGCGCGTGCTCGAGGACGCGTCTCGCGGCCAGTTCAGCTACGAGGACCGCGAGCGCATGAGCGTGGTGCTCGGCGTGACCAGCGCGCAGGAGCTGCTCGGTCAGATGAACAGCCGGCTCCAGCGGCCGGTGTGGACCAAGGCGCTCCGCGAGATGGGCATGCCCGAGTCCGAGGTCCAGGAGGCGTGCGAGCGCATCGAGGCGCACTACACGCCGTGGCAGGAGGCGACCTTCCCGGGCGTGCTCGGCAACGTGGTCGCGGGGCGCATCGCCAACCGCCTGAACCTCGGCGGGACGAACTGCGTCACCGACGCGGCGTGCGCGAGCACCTTCAGCGCGCTCTCGATGGCCGTCAACGAGCTCGCCACGCGGCAGTCGGACGTCGTGATCTGCGGCGGCGCGGACGCGATGAACGACATCTTCATGTTCCTCTGCTTCAGCAAGACGCCCGCGCTGAGCAAGAGCGGGGACTGCCGCCCGTTCAGCGATCAGGCCGACGGCACGATGCTGGGCGAGGGGTTCGGCATGGTCGCGCTCAAGCGCCTCGACGAGGCGGAGCGTGACGGAGACCGGATCTACGCGGTGATCCGCGGCGTGGGCTCGAGCAGCGACGGCAAGGGCGCCGCGGTCTACGCGCCCGTCCCGAAGGGCCAGGCGAAGGCGATCCGTCGCGCGTACGAGGCGGCGGGCTATGGACCCGACAGCGTGGAGCTCGTCGAGGCGCACGGCACCGGCACCATCGCGGGCGACGCGGCCGAGTTCGAGGGGCTGCGCACGGTCTTCGAGGAGACCGGACGCGAAGACCGCCAGTGGTGCGCGATCGGCTCGGTGAAGTCGCAGATCGGACACGCCAAGGCGGCGGCGGGCGCGGCCGGGCTCATCAAGGCGATCTTCGCGCTGCAGCATCGCGTGCTCCCGCCGACCATCAAGGTCGACGCGCCGAACCCGAAGCTCGCGCTCGACGAGAGCCCGTTCCACCTCGGGACGCGCGCGCGCCCCTGGGTTCGCGGAGACGCCCACCCGCGTCGCGCGGGCGTCAGCTCGTTCGGCTTCGGCGGCAGCAACTTCCACATCGCGCTCGAGGAGTACACGGGCGACGCGGCGCCCGCGCTCCGGCGGCGCGCGGTCGAGACGGAGCTCTTCGTGTTCGGCGCCGCGACGCCCGCGGCGCTCGCGGCCGAGCTGCGCGCGGTCGTCGAGCAGGTGGCCGAGCAGGCGACCGCGGAGGGCATGTTCGCGTTCCTCGCGCGCGACTCCCAGGAGCGCTACGCGGCGCAGGCTGGGCCCGCGCAGTGCAGGCTCGCGCTGGTCGCCGAGGACGGGGCCGATCTCGCGGCGAAGCTCCGGGACGCCGCGGCCCGGGTCGAGGCGGGCGAGCCCTTCCGGACCCCGAACGGCACGGTCTTCGGCGTCGGCGAGCGCGACGGCGAGGTCGGCTTCGTCTTCCCGGGTCAGGGCAGCCAGTACGTCGACATGGGCGCCTCGGTGGCCATGACGTGGGACGAGGCGCGCGCCCCCTGGGACGCGGCGGCGAGCCTCGACGTCTTCTCCGAGCCGCTGCACCAGGTCGTGTTCCCGAAGACCGCGTTCGACGCGGAGACGCGGGACGCGCAGGGCGCGAAGCTCACGGCCACCGAGTGGGCGCAGCCCGCGATCGGAGCGACCAGCCTCTCGCACCTCGCGCTCCTCGACGCTCTCGGGGTCACGCCCAGCGCGGTCGCCGGCCACAGCTTCGGCGAGATCATCGCGCTGCACGCGGCCGGCGTGCTCTCGCGCGAAGACGCCCTCCGGGTGGCGCGCCGCCGCGGCGAGCTGATGGCGGAGGCGGCGTCGACCCCCGGCGCGATGACCGCGGTCTCCGCGTCGGCCGAGGTCGTGCGCGCGAAGCTCGCCGAGTGGAACGACGGCGTCGTGCTCGCCAACCAAGTCGTGCTCGCCAACGACAACGGGCCGACGCAGGTCGTGCTCAGCGGACCGACCGAGGCCATCGAAGCCACCGAGGCCAAGCTCTCGGAGGCGAAGCTCCGCTTCCGGCGTCTCCCGGTCGCGACCGCCTTCCACTCGAGCGTGGTGTCGGGCTCCGTCGGACCTTTCCGCGACGTGCTCGCGGGGATCGCGGTCGCGTCGCCCGACCGACCGGTGTTCGGCAACACGGAGGCCGCGCCGTACCCGCGCGACGCGGAGGCGATCCGCGACCTGCTCGCGAACCAGCTCGCCTCGCCGGTCCGCTTCGTCGAGTCGATCGAGGCCATGTACGCGGCGGGGGTGCGGACCTTCGTCGAGGTGGGGCCGGGCTCGGTGCTCTGTGGCCTGGTGGGACGGATCCTCGAAGGGCGACCGCACCTCACCGTGCCCCTCGACGACAAGCGCAAGGACGGCGTGACGAGCCTTCACCAGGCCCTCGCGCGCCTCGTCGGCGCAGGGATCCCCCTCGACCTCGCCGCGCTCTGGCGCGCCTTCGAGCCGGTGGAGGACCCCCGAGAGAGCAAGAAGCCGAAGTTGACGCTGAAGATCAGCGGCACGAGCTAC
>SHBB01000197.1 GCA_004213565.1 Sandaracinaceae bacterium | reverse complement strand
TCGCTCCGGATCTTGCCCATCTCGCGGCTGATCGCCTCGCTCAGCCCATCCTCGCGTTCGGCGAGGGCGGCGCGAAAGCGCATCAGCGCCGCGAGCCGGGCGTCGAAGTCGAGGCCGGCCCACGCGGGCTGGGCGGCGGCCGCGGCCTCGCAGGCCTGGCCCACGCGCTCGGGCGAGCCCGCCGTCTCCAGCACGACCTGACCGCCTCGGGCGGGGTCGTGGCTCGTGAAAGTGTCTCCGGTGGGAGCGTGGAAGCTCCCGTCGATGAAGTCGCCGCGCGCTTGCATGTCGCGCGGATGCTAGCAGCGAGACCGGCCGAGGAAAGGTCGACGGAGTGCGCGTGGCGATCTGCCACGGGCGGGGGAAAACGCCATCGCACATCCGGCCGCGTTTGGGCGCCTCGCCCACTCGATCCGGCTGGCATCGCGGTTGCGGAGGGGGGGACCCATGACGATGACCGAACGCCGAGATGCCCTGACCCGTGAAGAAGAACAAGCGCTGACGGAGCGGCTGCGCAACGGCTGCCCGAGGGCGCTGCACGAGCTCGTCGTGCGCCACCGCCCGCTCGTCGCGGCGATGGCGAAGCGCTACGGACGCCCCGGCGCCCCGCGCGAGGACCTGATCCACGAAGGCTTCGTGGGTCTCCTCGACGCGGCCGGCCGGTTCGATCCGGAGCGCGGCACGCGATTCTCGACCTACGCGCGCTGGTGGGTGCGCTACTACATGCAGCGCTACGTCCGCGCGAACCGCCGCATGGTGACGCCGAGCAAGACCCGCAACATGCGCAAGCTGCGCCAGCGGCTCCGCAAGACGGCGCGCCAGATGGAGCAGAAGAAGGGCGACCACGTGACCGCCGAGGAGCTCGCCGAGGTGCTCGAGGTGAGCGTCGAGGAGGTCCTCGCGGTGCAGCACGAGCTGAGCTACCCGGACGTGCCGATCGCGGTCGACGACCCGCGCGCGGGCCACGATCCGGCCGACCACGCCACGCCCGAGGAGGCCGCGGCCCAGGAGGAGCGCCGTCGCGTCGCGATGGAGCTGGCCGAGCACGCCCTCTCGGTGCTCGACGCGCGCGAGCGCCGCATCGTCAAGGAGCGCGTGCTCAGCGACGAGCGTCGCAGCCTCCGCGAGATCGGCGAGGCCCTCTCGGTCAGCGGCGAGCGGGTCCGGCAGATCGAGGCCAAGGCGCTGCTGAAGATGCGCAAGGCCCTCGAGAAGGCCAAGGCCGCGCCGATGGCGCGGGCCTGCGCGCGCGACGCCCTGGCCGCCTGATCCCGCGCTGACTCTCCGCCCCGCCGCCGAAGAGCGCGACGGGGTGCCAGAGAGTCGAACCGCTTGCCGGACCGAGCATGCCGTTTCCTGCGGTTTCTGGGCAAGGCGCGACGAGGGAGCGTGCTCTCAGCACGTGACCGAGGAAGCAACGCGGTCCAGGAATCGCAGGAAACGGCAGGCGACGGGAGGTAGGCGGAGCGCCTCTCTAGAGCGGCGCTGACGCAGAAGCGACGCGATGGACCATCACGGTCCATACTCCGGGCGGGACCATGCGCCGTTTTCTGGAGAGGCTCTCGCCGGGCCACGGCATCGAGAACGGCCGCCACGCGCTGGCGGCCGCGGCGACTCTCTTCACGCTCCTGGCGGGGCACACGGTCCTCGAGGTCGCGCGCGACGCGCTCTTCCTCACCCACCTCCCCGCCGAGCAGCTGCCGTTCACGTATCTGGGCATCGCCGCCGCCGCCTGGGTGGCCGCGCAGATCGACCGCTTCCTGATCGAGCGGTTCGACAAGCGCCGCATCTCGGTCTTCACCCTGCTCTTCGCCTCCGGGGGCACGGTCTGCTTCTGGGTGGGCTTCGACGAGGACACGTTCCTCATCGCCCACGCCTTCTACATCTGGACGGGGCTGGTCGCGACGTTCGCGGTGGCCCAGTTCTGGCGGCTGCTGGCCGACCTCTTCACCGTCGCGGAGGCGAGGCAGCTGTACGCGCGCATCGCGGCCGGCGGCTCGCTCGGCGCGGTGGCCGGCGCGTCCATCGCCAGCGTGGCGCAGGGCTGGCTGCCTCCGCGTGGCCTGGTGCTCGTCGGCGCGGGCCTGCTCGCGATCACCGCGGCCATCCCGGGGCTCTGCGTCCCGAGCCCCGAGCCCGTGGCGGCCGAGCCCACGCGCAGCGAGCCGGACGAGCAGTCCGTGCGCGGGCGCCGCGGCTACGTCGGCCGGCTGCTGCTCCTCGTCGCCCTGACGTCCATCACGGCGATCATGGTCGACTACGTCTTCAAGGCGACGATCGACCGCGAGCTGAGCACGGCCGAGCTCGGGCCCTTCTTCAGCCAGTTCTACCTCGTGCTCAACGTGGTCTCGCTGGTGGTGCAGCTGGCGATCGCGCCGCGCCTCCTCAGCGCCCTCGGCGCCACACGCGCCCTCGTCGTGCTCCCGGCGCTGCTCGCGATGGGCGCGGTCGGCGCCCTCATCGCGGGGGCGGCCGGCGCGATGCTCTACCCCGCCATGGCGCTCCGCGGCGCGGATGGGGCGCTCCGCCACTCCCTGCATCGCTCCGCGTTCGAGCTGCTGTACCTCCCGCTCAGCCGACAGATCCGGGACCGCTACAAGACCGTGATCGACTCGCTCGGGCAGCGAGGTGGCCAGGCGCTCGGCTCGCTGGCCATCCTCGGCGCCGGGTTCGTCGGGCTCCAGAGCGAGCAGCTGGCCATCGCGGTCGGCGCGCTCGCGGTCGGCTGGGTGGTGCTCGCCCTCACGCTGCGCCGCTCCTACCTGGACCTGTTCCGCGCGAACCTCCGCGCGGGCACGGTGGAGACGCGGGCCGAGGTGCCCCAGCTGGACCTCGGCTCGCTCGAGTCGCTGATGCAGTCGCTGAACAGCGAGCGCGACGAGGAGGTGCTGGCCACTCTCGACGTGCTCGCCGACTACGGGCGGACCCGCCTCATCCCGGCGCTCCTCCTCTATCACCCCTCGCGCGCGGTGGTCCTGCGCGCGCTCGAGCTCTTCGGCGACGGCGAGCGCACGGACTTCATGTCGGTGGCGCGTCGTCTCCTCGAGCGCGAGGACGACGAGATCCGTGCCGCGGCCATGCGCGCGCTCAGCGGCGTGATGAGCGAGGACGAGCTGCACCGCGAGCTGCAGGGCGGTCACCCCCCCGCGGTCCGGGCGTCGGTGCTCGCGGCGCTGGTCGCGCGCGGCCTCGACGCGGACGGTGAAGCGCGGGCGGAGATCGACGAGTGCGTGGAGAGCCACGAGCCCGAGGTGCAGGTCGCGCTCGCCCGCGCGATCCGGCTGCAGGGGGACCGGAGCCTCGCGCCGGTGCTCCACGAGCTCACGCGGGGCGCGACGCCGGAGCTGCGCCGGGAGCTGGCGCGCGGCTTCGCGGGCATCCGTGATCCCGACGCGCTCCCCATCCTGATCGGCTGGCTCGGCCCGCGCGGCGCCCGCCACGAGAGCCGGGACGCCCTGATGGCGCTGGGGCAGGACGCCCTCGAGGCGCTCGATCGCGCGTTCGACGATCGGTCGCTCCCACGGCAGGTCCGCGGCCACCTCCCGCGGAGCATCTCTCGCTTCGGGACCCCGCGCGCGGCAGAGATCTTGTTCGAGCGGCTCGACCACGAGCCCGACGGATGGGTCCGGTACAAGATCCTCCGCGGGCTGCTGTCCCTGCGCGAGAAGCTCCCCAGCCTGAGGCTCGACGAGGGGCGGCTCGAGGCGAGCGTCCGCAAGAACCTGGAGCGCGCGGCGGAGATGCTCGCCCGGCGCGTGATGGTCGCGCGCGCGCACGCCGAAGACGAGTCGCTCCGGACCCGCGGCGGCGAGCTGCTCGCCTCGGCCCTGCGCGAGAAGGAGGAGCAGGCGCTGGATCGGGCGGTGCGGCTCATCGCGCTCGCACACCCTCGAGAGGACCTGCGGCGGATCACCCACGCGCTGCGCCACGGCTCGCGGCGGCTGCGCGCGGAGAGCCGCGAGCTACTCGGGGCGCTGACCTGGCTGAGCCTCTCACCCACCCTCGACGCGCTGCTCGACGACGCGCCGGACGAGGACAGACTCCGCCGGGTGCGCGAGACGACGAGCCTGGGACCGCTGCCGGACGGCTACCAGGCGCTGCTGCGCGAGATGCTCGACGATCAGAGCCAGGCGGTGAGGTCGATCGTCGCCCATCACGTGGGCGAGCTGGGCCTGACGGAGCTCGCCGAGCCGCTGCGCGACGCCAACGAGGGCGCCACCGGGCTCGCGCGCGAGGTCGTCGCGCGCGCGCTCGAGCTGCTCGCGCCGAGAGGGATGCGCGGTGTCCTCGCCTGAGCCCCTCGTCGGTCGCGTGGAGCGGCTCGTCGCGATGCGCAGCTTCCCGGGCTGGAGCGAGCTGCCGACGCGCGATCTCGTGACCCTGGCCGCCATCGCCCGGCCCCGCCGCATCGGCGTGGGCGAGCAGGTGTTCACGGAGGGCCAGCCCATCCAGACGGTGCTGCTCGTGCTCGAAGGGGAGCTCGCGCTGAGCCGCGGCGGCAAGCGCCTGGGCCTCTATCGCGAGAGCTCCGGCGTCGGGGGCCTCGCGGCGTTCGCGCGCGATCCGCGCGGCTACGACTGCCTCGCCACCCGGGACTCCGTCGTGCTCGAGCTGCACGCCGAGGATCTGGAGGAGCTGTTCGAGGATCGCTTCCCGATCCTGCTCGCCGTCATCCGCGAGCTCGCGCGCGAGAACGTCGAGCTCCGGCGCCGCCTCCCGCCGAGCGCGGGCTTCCCCACCCGCAGCAGCGCGGGGGATCAGTGCCCGGCCCAGGCCCTCGACCTGGTGGAGCGCATCTTCTTCCTCCGCCGGACCCTCGCCTTCGGCGCCGGCCGCATCGACAGCCTGGCGGAGCTGGCCAAGGGCGCCGAGGAGATCCGCGCCGAGCCCGGCCGCGTGGTGTGGAAGGTCGGCGACCGCGCCGACGACGCCCTCGCCATCGTCTGCGGCACGCTGCGCTGTCGCACCGAGGACGGCCTCGCGTTCGAGCTGGGCGCGGGAGATCTCGCGGGCGGCCTCGACGCGCTGGGGCAGGTCCCGCGCTGGTACTCGGCCGAGGTGGGCGAGGGGCTCGTGGCGCTCTCGATGGGGCGCGATCTGACGGTGGACGTCTGGGAAGATCACCCCGACCTCGCGCTCGAGGTCCTGCAGGCCTTCGCCGCCGGCCTGCTCGCGCTCCTGGAGCGGGCGGCCGAGGCCCCGCCGCCCTCGTTCCCGACGATCCCGTAGCCGGGTGCCGAGCCTCAAGCCGCCGGCGGCACCGACTCGACCCGGTCGCGCCCGGCGCGCTTGGCCACGTAGAGCGCGCCGTCCGCCCGATCGAGGAGCGCGCGCGCGGCCTCGCCCGGGAGCCGGGTGGCCACGCCGATGCTGACCGAGAGGTGACCGAGCGGCTGGCCGTCCGCGCCGGTCACGTCGAGCGCCGCGATGCGGGCGCGGAGCTTCTCGGCCACCTCCGCCGCGCCCTGCTCGTCGGTCTCCGGGAGCAGCACCCAGAGCTCCTCGCCGCCCACGCGCGCGGCGGTGTCGACCTCGCGGATCTCGTCCGTGAGCGCGACCGCGATGGCGCGGAGCGCCTCGTCGCCCGCCGCGTGACCGCAACGATCGTTGAGGCTCTTGAAATGGTCCACGTCGACCGCGAGCACGCTCAACGAGTGGCTGTAGCGCTCGGCCCGGGCCAGGGCGCGGCTCACCCGCCGCCAGAAGAGGCGCCGGTTGGGCAGCCCCGTCAGCTCGTCGTGGGTGCTCAGGGCCTCGAGCCGCGCGATGAGCTGGGCGTTGTGGATCGCGAGCGCCGCCTGGTCGGCGACGGCCTCGAGGTAGCGCGCCTCGACGTCGCCGAGCGGGTCGGCGGCCGAGCGCGTGATGACGAGCAGGCCGATCTCGTCTCCGCCGTGCGAGATGGGGATGGTGGCGAACGATCCCGACGCGGGCAGCGCGTCCCAGAAGCCGACCGCGTCGGGCGCACGAGAGACGTCGGGCACGAGCATCATGCCGCGGTCGATCGCGAGCGGGCCCCCGCTCGGGCGCGCCAGGCGCTCCCCGATCGGCGACGGCTCGAACCCGTGGGCGGCCCGCACCTCGTAGCGGCCGTCGTCGTCCCGCAGGAGCACGGCCAGGCGAGACGCGCGCAGCGCGGGCCCGATCCGCTCGACCAGCATGCGCAGCACGCGATCGAGATCGTGGCTCGACGTGCTCTCCCGCAGCACCTCGAAGAGGAGCGCGCGCTCACGGAGGCGCTGCTCGAGCTCGCGCTGCTTCTGCGCCAGCTCCTCCGCCAGCTCGAGCGCGCGCTGGGTCGCCTCGAGCTCACGGCTACGGTCGATGACGTCGCCCTGGAGCGTCGTGATGCGGGCGAGCAGCGCGTTGAGGGAGCGCGCGATCTGCCCCACCTCGTCGTCGCCGAGATCCGGCACGCGGTCGAGGAAGCCCGAGCGCTCCACGCGCCGATCGAGCAGCTCCGCGAGGAGCGCCAGCCGCCGGCCGAAGGCGCGCCGGACCACCCAGGCCGCGGCGAAGGCGCCCGCGAGCGCCGCCGCGACGAGCGACGCCCACCACCACGGGTCGAGCGCCGCCACCCCGGCGATGGCGAGCGCGGCGACGGACAGGACGGATCCCGCTGCGGCCGCGGCGATGCACGCGGCCAGCGCCACCCGGAACGGCGCTCTTCGAATGGCGGTCGTCATCGCCCTGCACGTGAGAGAGGCCAGAGAAAGAGAAGGCCCGGAGCAGAGCGCTCCGGGCCGTGAGAAGTGCCGATGAGTGGAGTCGAACCACTGACCTAGCGCGTATGAAACGCCCGCTCTAGCCACCTGAGCTACATCGGCGCGAGGACGGCGGAGTATATGCATGGTCGGTGCGCTGTCAACGCGCCGCCGGGCGGGAATTTCGCCCTAACTCTCGGAGTGCCCCGGCCGGGTCCCGCCGAGCTCAGGCGGCACCTCGAAGGAGCCCGAGAGGCCCTTCCAGGAGGGCTCTTTCAGCTCCTCCGTCACCGAGATCACACGGACGCGCATCACCACGCGGCTGACCTCGCTCGTCGTCACGTACTCGGCCGCTTTCCCCTCGCCGACCTCGAACACGGCGGCCACCCCCGGCGCGGGCACGGGGTAGAGCAGCTCGAGCTGGTGGCCGTCCCGCTTCTGACCGCCGGTGAGCTTGGCGTTCAGGAGCTGATGGCCGGGGATGGGCTCGTCCGTCGCGCGATCCGTGACGCAGAAGCAGCGCATGCCCCAGTCGACGTCGTAGACGCGGTTGAGCGTCCAGATCTGGAGCGCGCACCAGCCGCGGCCGGTGAGCCCCGCGCGGCCGGCCTCGTAGACCAGCTCCACTTCGATGAAGGGCGGCGGCGCGATGATGGTCTGGTCCAGGTCCGACACGGCCCGACCCTACCCGTTCGCAAGCCGTGTGTGGAGCTGCATCGCGACGGTGAACACCCATTCGCGTCTATCCGCCTGGCTCTTGCGCTTGCTTGACATCTCGTGAGAGATCATTCACACAATGGTGGATGCCTCGGGCGGCGCAGAAGAGCGTGGAGAAAGGGAGCGTGGAGAAGGCGAGCTCGGAGACGAGGGCGCAGATCCTCCGCGCCGCGCTCGGTCTCTTCTCGGAGCGCGGCTTCCACGGCGCGAGCATGCCCGCCCTCGCGGAGCGAGCCGGCGTGGCTGCGGGCACGCCCTACCGTCACTTCGAGAGCAAGGAGCAGCTGGTCAACGCGCTCTACCGCCAGTGCAAGGCCGAGCTGATGGACGCGCTGCTCCGGGACTTCGCCTTCGACGCGACGCCGCGCGAGCAACACCGGGCGTTCTTCCACCGCATGGTCGGCTACTTCCGCGCGCGGCCCGAGGTCTTCGACTTCCTCGAGCTGCACCACCACCAGCCCTACCTCGACGCCGACAACCTGGCCCGCGAGCGGCAAGCCCTCGCCCCGGTGCTGGCCTTCTTCGCGCACGGCCGGAGCGCGCAGCTCACCCGCGCCATGCCGGCCGAGGCGCTCGCCGCGATCGTCTGGGGGGTCTTCTCCGGGCTGATGAAGGCGGCGCGCCTGGGCCACCTCGAAGCCGATGACGCGCTCTTTGCGCAAGCCGAGAGCTGCGCGTGGAACGCAGTGCGCCGGGGGGATCCGGCGAACGAGACACCGAAGGAGCCGGAGCCATGAGCCAGACCGCCACGACCACGACCCGGACGCCCGACACGCACGCGCGCCCGCCGCACGTCGACGAGCTCGCCGCGATGACCGTCGCCGAGCTGCACGAGCGCTACGTGAACGCCAGCGTGCCCGACACCCTCGACGCCCTCGACGGCGCGCCGCGCGGCCGCATGCTCACCGTCATCCCGCCGTTCGAGCAGCACCGCGAGGCCCTGGCCGCCTTCGCCCGCGCCGACGGATTCCCGTGGCGCGGCAAGAGCTTCCGCTCCTTCGATGGGCAGACCGGCGACGGCATCAATCGCGTCACCCTGCTCGGCGATCAGTTCCCCTTCCACCTCCGCTTCGGGCGCTCCGAGATCGACGGAGAGCGCGCGATCCTCCTCGACTACGACCGCCCCGAGAACCCGTGGCTCATCCGCCAGATCCACGACGAGCTGCGCCAGGTCGGCCCGGAGCTGTTCCTCGGCCCCGCGATGTGGAAGGCGCGCCCGAGCCCGAAGCTCGTGCTCTGGTTCGCGATCGACACGTCCGCCTGATCGTCGGACCGGTGCGGGTGGGTGGCGCGTCCGACGATCTCTCGCTACGTGCCCGGCGATGTCCGGGCGCACGTGGCTGAGAGTCGGCGCACCGATCGCGATCGCCGCGCTCGTCGCGATCGGGATCGCGGCCAGCGGCCACTTCGTCGGCGAGGCGCGCGAGGAGCCGTCGCCGATCCCCGCGCCGACCCCGACCGACGCGGGAGCTCCGGCCCCCGAAGACGCGGGCGTGGTGGACGCGGCGTGGCGGTACGACTCCCAGGGCGAGCTGGCCCGCCCGCCCGCCTCGGAGGACTACGTCTGTGGACAGCCGCAGCTCGAGATCGAGCAGACCGAGGGCTGCGCGGCGGGGCGGCCCTACCCCGCGTGCCGCTGGCGCCTGCCGGACCCACCGGGCGAGCTCTACGAGATCTGGCGCAACACGACCGATGACCACCGCTGGGCGCGCCCGGGGCTCGTCTCGCTGGTGCTGACCGCCGCGGCCGAGTACCAGCGCCGCTGGCCGGGTGAGCACCTGACCGTCGGCGACCTCGACGCGCCCGGGCCGCGCCACCAGACCCACGACCGCGGGGTGGACGTGGACCTCTACCTCCTCGAGGCGATGATCGCGCGGAACGAAGGCGGTCGGCGCTACCCCGACAACTACGCGCACCGGAGCCGACGCGAGGTCCGCGCCCTCCGAGCCCGAGTCATGGACCTCGCGAAGATCCTCGCCACCTGCGCCGACGGCCGGATCCGCATCTACTACAACGACCCGGACCTGATTCACCCGTTCCGGGAGTGGTACCGCGAGCGCGGGCTCGAGACGCCGTTCTCGCACGCGATGCGCATGCACAACCCCCTGCACCGCTTCCACTTCCACCTGAGCGTGCCGGACGACCTCGCTCCGCTGCCCCCCCGATAGCGCGCCACCGACCTCTCGAGCCCGTACCTCCGGCAAGCGCCGCGTGAGGGTCGACGCGGACCGCTACGACATGACGATCGCCTGGCTCTGAGCTCCGCGCCACGCTCCCCGTGATCGCGCCGTCTCCCGAGGCCCATCCGATTTCGGGGGCATGGTAGAAAAGCTCGATCCGACTCTGCGCCTGTCGCGTAGGGCGATGTGGGAGGGACGGGCTCCAGGCCACGTCTGCAGTGAAGACGATGAATCAAGTCGAAGCCATCTTCTTCTCCGAGGCCAGCGTCGGCGTGCCTTGGACCGTCGAGGGGGCGACCGTGCGGTCGGCCCTGAACGAGCCCTACGTCGCGATCGTCGACATCCAGACGGAGCTCCACGGGATCGACCCCCTGGAGCTCCTCGGGAGCAAGGCGTCGGTCACCTTGCGACGTGGTCTGACGGAGAACGTGTACGGGGGGATCGTCTCGTCGGTCCGCATCCGCCACGACCACGACGAGGACCCGCGCGCGCGCCTCGTGATCGAGCCGGCGCTCGCGGTGCTCCGGCACGGGCGCGACTCGCGCATCTTCCAGGAGAAGAGCGTCCCGACCATCCTCGAGGAGGTGCTGAGCGAGGCCCTCGCCGAGTACGGGCGGGAGGTGGTCGTCGAGGTCGAGCGCACCTACCCGAAGCGCGAGTACACGGTGCAGTACCAGGAGAGCGACTTCGAGTTCGTGCACCGGCTCATGGAAGAGGAGGGCATCCTCTACCGCTTCGAGGCCGGCGACGACGCCGAGCGGTTGGTGCTCTTCGACGCGTCGCAGCAGCACCCGTTGATCGAGGGCGGTCTCCTCGAGTACGCCGACGCGGTCGGGGGCGGCGGGCTGATCGAGCAGGAGTACGTGCGCGCCTTCGAGCCGGCCACGCGCCTGACGGGCACGCAGGTCAAGACGCGGCACTTCGACTGGACCCACCCGTCGGTGCTCATCGAGGGAGAGGCGTCGGGCGAGCGCCCGGGAGACGGCCCCGACGGCGGCTCGTTCGGCCCGACCCGCGAGTCGTATCAGCACGACGAGCAGCTCACCCTCCACGAGTACCAGCTCGCCTACCGCGCCCACGACGTCACGGACCAGCAGCAGATGCGGCGCGACGCGCAGTGGCGAGACGCGCGGCTCTTCCACGCCAAGAGCACGGTCTGCGCGGTGCGCAGCGGGCTCCGCTACGCGCTCAACGGCCACGTCGCGGTCTCGCTCAACGCGGAGTACGCGATCGTGCGCGCCACCCATCGCATCGGCGCGCACGCGCTCGCACACGGCGCAGGCAACGCGCAGTACTACGACAATGAGATGACCGTGGTGCTCGCGGACGTCCCCTACCGACCGCAGCGCGTTCGAGCGCGCCCGCGCGTGCACGGGCTCCAGACCGCGATCGTCACCGGGCCGCCCGGCGAGGAGATCCACACCGACGAGCACGGCCGGGTCAAGGTGCAGTTCCACTGGGACCGCGTCGGCGAGATGAACGAGAAGACGACCTGCTGGATCCGCTGCATGCAGACCTGGTCGGGCAACGCTTGGGGCGCCTTCGTGCTCCCCCGCGTCGGCATGGAGGTCGTGGTCTCCTTCATCGACGGCGACCTCGATCGGCCGCTCGTGACGGGCTGCGTCTACCACGGCGACAACGCCGTCCCCTACCCGCTGCCCGAGAAGAAGATGGTCAGCACCTTCAAGACCAACTCCTACCCCGGCGGCGACGGATACAACGAGCTCCGCTTCGACGACTCCAAGGGCGAGGAGGAGATCTGGGTCCACGGCGAGAAGGACTGGAACACGGTCATCGAGAACGACCTCTACCGCGACGTGCGGCACGACGAGACGCAGAACGTCGTGCGCAACCGCACCCGCACCGTCGGCAACGACGAGAGCGTCACGGTGGCGAAGAACCGGACCAAGAACGTCGGCGTGAACGAGACCCTCAACGTGGGCTCGAACCGCTCGCGCTCGGTCGGCGCGAACGAGAGCGTGATGGTCGGCGCCAACCGCACGGCCGGCGTCGTCGAGGACGAGAAGACCCAGATCGGCAAGCACCGCTCGGTTCGGGTCGGGCTCACCCACACGCTCACCGCGGGCGTCTCGCTCGAGCTCCGCTGCGGCGCGTCCCGCATCCTCATGCAGTCGGACGGGAAGATCTCGATCGAGGGCACCGAGTTCAAGTTCACCGCCAGCGGGGACGTCTTCGTCGCCGGCTCGCTCATCCACCTGAACTGAGCGATGGACATTCGCTGTCACTCGCCGTTCCAGTCTCGGGATCCCTCCGGCGAGCTCCACGACGTGGTGGTGATCGAGGCGACCTACGAGCTGCAGGACGAGCGCACGCTTCGCATCGCGTGCGAGCAGGAGTCGGTGAGCGTGAAGGACGAGTACTGGGGCGCGCCGGACGAGACGAGCGTCCGGCAGGAGAGCGATCTCGCCCCGTTCGAGCCGAAGGCCGACGTGGTCGTGATCGGCGACGCGTACGCGCCCGGCGGCGAGCCCGCCGAATCCTGGCCCGTGCAGATCTGGATCGACGACCACACGCACGCGCTCCGGGTCTCGCGCCCGAGCGAGCGCCGGACGGTCGAGGCACATCTCCCGCACACGCTGCTCGACACGCTCGCGTTCGAGGCGCCCGCCTCCTTCCAGGCCCTCGAGGCGCCCGGCGGGACCGAGACCCACCGCGCCTTGGATCTCTTTCACCGCGACCCGCGGGGCGCCTTCAACGGCCTGGTGCGCGTGGACCTCGACATCGGCGTGCTCGCCGGGCGATCCACGATCGCGCCTTCCGGGTGATCAACGAGACCCTCGCGCTCACGTGAGCACCGACCACCGCGCGCGAGGCTGACAGCAGCACAGGCTCCTTGACAGTCACTCACCGGCGTGATCGACTCGCGCCATGCAACCCTTCACGCGCGCGCTCCTCGTCTCGTGCTCCCTCGCGCTCGCCGCTGGCTGCTCGCAGAACGTGGGCGAGGTGGCCTGCGAGGACGTGATCACCACCATCGGCGACGTCGCCGAGCGATGTGGCTACGATCGCCAGGCCACCGAGGACGACTTCCGCCGCTTGCTCCCTGTCGAGTGCGCCGAGATCGTGGAGCTCCGCGACGCCGACTCGTTCTACGACGAGTGCCTCCCTCAGCTGGGCGCGCTCACGTGCGGCGAGTTCGACGATCCCAGCTTCACGCTGCCTCCCAGCTGCCGCGACCAGCTGCTCTACCGGTAGACCGCGCTACAGCGCACATCCCCTGGGCATGCGGAACACCTCGCGCTGGCCCTGCTGATCCATGCGCAGGACCACCCAGTCGCGCCCGCGCGCCACGGCCCCGTACTCCACAGCGCCGCAGCGCAGCGTGTCCTCGCCCCCTGGGTCGCAGCCTGCCTCGTCGATCTCGAAGCGCGCGACGCTCGAGCCTCCAGGCCGGATCGCGCGCACCCGCACTCGCGCCGGAGTGCCCCGGAGGGACCTGAGGACCGGTCGACAGACCCGGGACGGCGGCCCCTCGATCGGCCACGGACCCAGCGGGTCGGGGTAGACGCCGCCGCCCGCGCGAGACCGCGCCTCCTGGAGCGCGAACCCACGTCCATCCCAGCGAAACCGCTGATGCCAGCCCGCGTCGCCGAGGCCGCGGTACAGCACCCCGAAGCCCAGCTCGACGACACCGCCCCCCGCCTCGAGGTCGACGTTGAACAGCCCGCGAGCGTCGTGCCCGGGGATCACCGCGAAGTCCACACGCTGGCCGCGGACCCGGAGCACGCTCGCGGCGTAGTTGTAGGCGCCGTCGAGCTCGCGGTGGCACGCCGTGCGAACCCCCGCGAAGCCCTCCCCCGGCCCCGTCTCCACCACCTGGACCTCCGTCGGGCGGCCGTCCTCGCAACGCCAGCGCTGCGCGGCGAAGCGGAGCGCCGCGTCGTGCACCGCCGACTCGTCGGCCGCGCACACGCCCGCCGTCCCGCTCGTGGCAGCGAGGAGGAAGGTGGAGACGAGAAGCGAAGTGCGCAGCTTCACGTGCGAAGCGGTAGCACGGCGCCCCGATGCAGGGGAGAGAGGCGCGAGGGCTTCAGCCCAGGGCGATGCGGTAGCGGACGTGGGGTAGCGGGGTGTCGGCGACGGTCTCGGTCTTGGTCGCGCCGTCGAGGCGCCAGCCGGTGCGCGCGTAGAAGCGGCGGGCGCGCTCGTTCGTGTCGAGCACCCAGAGCGTGGCCTCTCGGAAGCGGGCGCGGAGCGCGTCGAGGGCCGCGTCCATGAGCGCTCGGCCGACGCCTCGGCCCGCGAGCGACGCGTCGCGGAGATAGATCGCCGACAGCTCGCCGACCTCGTCGCTCGCGTCCTCGTCGCGGCTGGTCCCGACGGACGCGAGGCCGAGCACGTCGGGGCCTCGGCTGGCGACGAAGATGGATTGGCCGTCCTCGAGCAGCTCGCGCCACTGGGCCTCACGGCGAGGTCGCCGCTCGGGCGCGTCGAGGTAGCCGTCGGGGAGCACGCCGCGGTAGGTCCACGACCAACCGGCGACGTGCACCCGGGCGAGGGTCGGGGCGTCCTCGGGAACGGCGCGCCGGACGAGGAGCTCAGCCACGGGCCTCCTCGTGGAGCGCGACGAGGGAGGGCAGGGGAGCGCCGCGCCAGGCCTCCGCGGTCGAGACCGCCTCGTCGAAGCTCGCGCACACCGTCATCTCGTAGTCGCGCGGAGCGAGCCACCCGATCGCCCGCGCCGTGCCGCGGACGATCGTCGAGTCGCTCACGAGGATGTAGAGCGCGCTCGGGGGCACCTGGCGCGCCGCGTCGGCGATGCGGCCCCGCCACTTCGCGTTCGGGACGGGGTTGCCGCGGTCGACCACCTGCACCATCACGGGCTTGTCCGCCGTGGCGTAGCGGCCGAGGAGCTGGCTCAGCCAGTCCACGTACCGCGCGTAGTCGTCCTCGGTGTTCTCGTCGCCCGAGAACACGCAGACGGCGAGCTCGCGCACCGGATCGGACGCGCCGCGAAACATCGGCCGATCATAGCGCCTGGCCGACGCGACCGCAGGCGCGATCGTGGAGCTCGCGCAGCTCGGGGAGCGCGACGCCCCGCCACGCCTCGACCACCGACAGGCCCTCCTCGATGTC